>JAJDNS010000167.1 GCA_022340585.1 Acidobacteriota bacterium | reverse complement strand
GGACGGCGCCTTCGCTGGGACGCTCCGCTGCGGAGCGACCTCGTGACCGGTCATGCCCCATGTGGACCACCCATCGCTCCACGCGACAGCTCATGCCCCCGGAGGACGCAATCCCTGGGAACGGCGGCAGCGGCCGACGGTCCCTGCAGATGCGGTACACTCCGCGCCATGTCCAGAGCCAGCCGACGCCAGTTCATCGGGGCGTCCGCCACGACCGCGGCCGCGCTCGCCCTCACCCGCCGCTCCCTCGCCCAGGATCCCCTCGCCGCGATCCGCGACGAGGTTCGAGAGACCCACGACGAGGGCGTGGGGCGGCTGCAGGACTGGGTCAGACTCCCCTCCATCGCGGCCGAGAGCCGGGCGATGAACGAAGGCTGCGAGTACATGATGGAGCTCGCCCGCGACGCCGGCTTCGAGAACGTGACCCGGGTGGACACGAAGGGCCACCCCAGCGTCTTTGCCACCCTCGACGCGGGAGCCCCGCGCACGGTGGGCCTCTACTTCATGTCGGACGTGAAGCAGGCCGACCCCGCCGAGTGGTCCTCGCCGCCGTTCGAGGCGCGGATGGTGGACAAGCCGGGCCTCGGCAGGGTCGTCATGGGCCGCGGGGCGGTGAACCAGAAGGGACCCGAGGCCGCGCTGCTCACCGCCCTCCACGCCATCCGGGGGGCGGGGGGGAAGGTGCCGGTGAACCTGGTGCTCATCGCCGAGAGCGAGGAGGAGATCGGCTCGCCGAACTTCCGCGATGCGGTGCTGAAGCCCGAGGTGAGGGCGGCGCTGTCGAAGTGCATGGGGATCTTCATGCCCAGCGCCGCGCAGGACCCGGACGGGGGGGTGACCCTCTCGCTGGGCGCCAAGGGCGTGGTGGAGCTGGAGCTCGTGGCCAGCGGCGAGAGGTGGGGAAGGGGACCGAAGAAGGACGTCCACTCCGCCAACCGGGCGTGGCTGGACAGTCCCGCGTTCCACCTGGTGCAGGCCCTCAACACGCTGGTCACCGCCGACGGCGATCCGGCCATCGACGGCTTTGCTGATCGTGCCCGTCCGGTGTCGGCGCAGGAGAAGGCCATGCTCGACGAGGCGGTGAAGCGCCGGAGCGAGGCCACATACAAGAAGATGCTGTCGGCGGAGCACTGGGCGCACGATCTTCCCTTCCGGCCGGCGCTGGAGCGGCTGATGTCCGCCCCGACGGTGAACATCGAGGGCCTGGTGGCCGGCTACACCGGACCGGGGGGCAAGACCATGCTCCCGACCCGCGCGGTGGCCAAGCTGGACCTGCGTCTGGTCCCGGACATGACCTACGACGGCGCCATCCGCGCGCTCCGAGCGCACCTCGACGCGCGCGGGTTCGAGGACGTGGAGGTGAACCCGAGCGGTGGCTACAACCCCACGAGCACCTCCCCCGACGCCGCCGTGATCCGCGCCCAGGTGGCGGTCTACGAGCGCCTCGGCCTGGACCCCCTCCTCTGGCCGCGGAGCGCCGGCTCGTATCCGGGCTGCGTCTTCACGGACGAGCCCCTGAAGCTGCCCTCCGGCCACTTCGGGCTCGGGCACGGTAGCGGGGCCCACGCTCCCGACGAGTACTTCGTCGTCGAGTCCGAAAACCCGAATGTCGCGGGGTGGGACGGTGCCGTGATGTCCTACGTCGAGTACCTGCACGAGCTGGCCACGATCAGCTGAAGGCTGCCGGCGTTCGGGAGAGGGTCGGATCGTCCTCGCCGAATGCTTCCCGTCCGGGAATGCCTCGCCGCCGCCCGCACCGCACCTGCACTGCCGGCTCCCGCGGCACCGGGCGCAGACCC
Organism: Acidobacteriota bacterium; assembly: GCA_022340585.1. Lineage (GTDB taxonomy): Bacteria > Acidobacteriota > Vicinamibacteria > Fen-336 > Fen-336 > JAJDNS01. Next base: position 2,310 of record JAJDNS010000167.1, on the reverse strand, counting down.
TCATCAGCAAGATGCGGCTCTCCGGCATCGACGCCCGCTCCGGCTCTCCCGACGACCGAGGCCGGCCACCGGCCTCAGGAGCCGAAGATCTTCCTGAGGAAGTCGCGCAGCTTCTCGGTGTCGGTGACCCGGTAGATCACCGACACCTTGAACCGCCATTCCTGGAAACGCTGGTCCCCCTGGGCCTCGGGCGGGGAGGGGAGGCCGAACTCGCCGGCCCGGCCGAGCTGATAGACGAGGCTGATGTCCTCGGAGCCGCGAAAGTTGCCCCACCGGTACTCCAGGGATAGGTCGAGCTTCAGGCTGTTGGTGTTCACCCCGGTGCCGGTCGCCAGACCGAGATAGGAGGAGTCCTCCCGAAGGAGGGGATCACGAGCCCCCTGCGGCTCGTAGGCGATGCCCAGGCGGAGCGGAACGTACGCCGCCCCGGCCGGAAACAGCTTCTCCATCCCCGCGTTGACCGAGACGGTGTCGCGCGTGGCGCTCAGCGCGGGAGGCAGCCCGTCGAAGCCGCTCAAGGCGCTCTCGGGGGAGCCCGGGGTCTCGTTGACGGTGAACCCCGTCCACTCGTCGTAGGTGAAGTCGAGGGCGAGGCGCAGGAGGGGCCGAGGGCGCCAGGCCGCGCCCACGCCGACGGACCAGGGGAACCGCAGCTCACCGCCGGGGGCCGAGGCGGCCGCGATCGGCTCGATCAGGGTCGAGCGCCCCGAGAAGGTCTCGGCGAAGTCTCCCCTCAGCGCTCCGTGGTAGACGGCGCCCACGCTCAGCGAAGGATAGGCGAGGAGAACCCCGAAGCTCAGCGCGTGCCCGCTCATCCGGTCGCTCTGCACGGACGAGAAGAAATCCGCGGGCCCGAGGATCCCCGGATCCTCGCTCATGCTCACCCGCTCCTTCCACTCGCCACGGTACAGATCCAGGCTCCATCCCAGCGACAGGCGATCGGTGGGGCGGACCGCCCCCGCCAGGGACCACAGGTTGACGCTCCCGTCGGTGGCCGCGTCGATACTGAGAGCGCTCTCCGGGCGGGCGGCGGGAGAGAGGGCGACCCGCTGGAAGTCGCCGTGCACGTGCGTCGCCAGCTGGTAGAGACGGCGCCAGCCGACCTGCAGCGTCACCGGCGTCCTGCCCACGCGGAACGGCACGGCGGCGCTGGCGAACTCGATGTCGGCGGTGGTGCTCCTTGTGCCCAGGGCCGTGTAGGCGGCGGACTGGTCACGGGTCAGAAAGCCCTCGAGACGGCGATCACGGAGGCTGGTGTTGTGGACCAGGGAGAACTCCGGCTTCACCAGCTGGGACAGCCCCGCCGGGTTCCAGGACGCCGCCGTCCCGTCGTCCGAGACGGCGATGAACGCGTTGCCCATCCCGGCCGCCCGGGCCCCGGAGCCGGGCCGGCTGAGCGAGACGTCCTGGGCCACGGCGCTTGCCGCCGCCACCGCCAGGGCGACCGTGACCAGCCCCGCTCGCCTCAACGGGCTCTCCCGAGGAAGTCGGCGATCTCGTTGAGCAGCTCCTCGGCGGTCGGGCGCTCCGAGGGCTCCTTGCTCAGCAGGCGCAGCACCAGGTGGTCGAGCGCCTCGGGCAGCGTGTAGTTCAGGGAGGAGGGAGCCGGAGGCGGCGTCACGGCGTGGCTGCGCAGCACGGCCATGGCGGTCTCCCCCCGGAAGGGCAGGCTGCCCGTCAGCATCTCGAAGAGGACGACGCCCAGCGAGTAGAGGTCGCTCTGGGGCTGGGTGCCGGCATCCACGGTCTCGGGGGCGGCGTAGCTCGGGGTGCCGAGGAACGAGCCGGTGGTGGTGAGCCCGTCCATCTGCTGGGCCCGGGCGACCCCGTAGTCCATGACCTTCACGTTGCCCGAGGCCTCGAGCATGACGTTCGAGGGCTTGAGGTCCCGGTGGATCACTCCCTTGTTGTGAGCGTAGTCCAGGGCCTCGGCCACCTGTGCCGTCAAGCGTGCGGCCAGGGTGGCGTCGAGGCGGCCTTCCCGCTCGAGTCGAGCCCGCAGCGTCTCGCCCCGGATGAGCTCCATCACGAAGTACGGGACGTCCCCGACCTGGCCCCGGTCGAAGATGCGGATGATGTTGGGGTGGTGCAGGGTGCGACCGAGCTCGGCCTCGCGCAGGAAGCGTTCCCGGAACCGGTCGTCGTCGAGGAAGCCGGCGAGGGGCCGCTTGAGGGCGAACGACTCACCCTTTCGGGTGGCCTCGTAGACGACGGCCATCCCTCCCTTGCCGATGCGCCGGACGAGGGAGTAGTCCCCGAACGGCGCAGGGAAGACCTCGTCGGACCCCGAGTCCCGGCGACCCTCCCCCG
>JAJDNS010000162.1 GCA_022340585.1 Acidobacteriota bacterium | reverse complement strand
CCTCCGCGGGCTTCTTCGCCTCGTAGCCCGGGCAGAGCAGCGCGACGCGGCCGTCGGCCACGAAGGCCGCCGTGGAGAGGCCGGAGCAGAGCTCGACCCGCCCGATCGCCTGCAAGCTGGCCGCGTCCACGATGGTGACCGAGGAGCGGCCTTTCGCCTTCCAGCCGCGCTCGTCCTTGTCTTCCCCGGGCCCCCGGTCGAGCACGAGGACGTAGCGCCCGTCGTCGTCGAGCCAGCCGGGCGTCCCCTCGAGCGCCAGCGACGCCACGCGCTCTCCCGTCTCGAGGTCGAGCTCCACGAGGAGCCTCGCGCCGGAATCGAGGATGTAGGCGTGCTCGCCGGCACCAGTGCTCGCGGCGAGCGACAGCAGCCCCGAGAGCAGGGCCGCGAACGGCTTGGGGCGACGCAGCATGGCAGCCTCCTGCAGAAGCACGGCGAGCCCGGTGGGTTTGGTCGGGACGACTGCCCCGACTCTACGAACCCCCGATGCACGCTGTCAAGGGGCCGAGCCGACTGACGATCGCCCGCGAGCGCGACGGCGAAGAGGAAGCGCATGGGTGGCCCCGGCACCCCGCGCGGCGCACCCTCGCCCGGGTGGGTCTACTCGTCGCTGGGCCGGGCCACCGCGTAGAGGAAGCGTCTCCCCCGAAGGTAGAGGTCGCCCCCCACGATCACCGGGCTGGCGTCGAAGCCGTCGTCGAGCTGGTTCTCCGCGAGGACCTTCAGGGTGGGCCCGGGCTCGAGGACGAGAGCCTTCCCCTCGCGGCCGAGAAGATAGATCCGTCCCGCAGCGGCGACCGGGGAGGCGAACACGCGGCCGAGGCCCACGCGCTCGGTGAACAGTGTCTGGCCCGTCGCGGCGTCCACCGAGGTGAAGAAGCTGCTGACGTGCTTGAAGAAGTAGAGCTGTCCGCGATAGAGGAGCGGGGTCGACACGTAGGGCGTGTCCCGGTCCCGGGTCCAGAGCACCGCGTCCGTGCCGTCGAGGTTGCCGCGGGCGCCGTGCAGGTCGACGACCACCATCCGCGGGCTGTCCCTCTTGCCGCTGGCCAGGTAGAGGATCCCCTCGTCGTAGATGGGGGTGGGGATCACGTTCATGCCGAGGCCGGAGACACTCCACAGCACCTCGCCGTTGCGGAGGTCGTAGCTCCGGGTGCGCCCGGCGGCGGCGACGATCACCTGCACCCGCCCCTCGTGCTCCCGGATGAGGGGCGTCGACCAGGAGGTCAGCTCTCCGGGCCGATCCTTCCGCCAAAGCTCGTCGCCCGTGCGCTTGTCGAGGGCGACCACAAAGGAGTCCCCCTCGTGGTCCCAGTTGATGACCAGGGTGTCGCCCCAGAGCGCGGGGGAGCTGCCCTCGCCGTAGCCGAGGCGCGTGGTCATGTCGCCGAGGTCGACCTTCCAGATGAGCTCGCCCTCGAGGGTGTAGGCGTAGGTGCCGGCGGAGCCGAAGTGGGCGTAGAGGCGCTCACCGTCGGTGACCGGCGACGCGTTGGCCCACGCCGACTCCTGGTGGTGTCCCTCGTGGGGAACGCGCTCCGTGGCGACACGTTGCCACGCGACGGAGCCGTCGTGGCGGTCGTAGGCGGTGACCAGGAAGCGCTGCTTCGGGAGTGGCGTCTCGGACGACTCCGGAACCGGGGAGACACCCTCGTCCGCTCCGTCGAGAGAGAGGGCCGAGAGGATGTAGATCCGATCGCCCCACACGATCGGCGTGGAGAGCCCGTCCCCGTCGATGGGCACCTTGAAGCGGACGTTCTCCTGCTCGCTCCAGTGGACCGGGGGGTCACCGTCGGGGCTCGTCCCGTTGCCGAGAGGTCCGCGCCACCAGGGCCATTTCGCTATGCCCTCGGCGCCCGCCGCCGGGGTGAGCGCCGCGAGAACCAGGACGAGCGCGGCGGAGCCCGCGCGCAGGAAGGACGGGGTGGGATCGGGAGCTCGCATGAGATCGATTGTCACCCCGGCTCCGCGGAGTGCCAAGCCTCCTGCCACACCGTTGTCAGGAGCCCCGCGACCCGGGGAGGCTCCTGACGCCACGCTGTCAGGAGGGCCACCCGATCCTTCTCCCATGCGCGGCACAGTGCGGCGCGATGCGAGAGGAGGAGAAGATGAGTCATCCCGTCGTCTGGTTCGAGGTGATGGGGAGAAACGGCGCCGACCTGCAGAAGTTCTACACGAAGCTGTTCGACTGGAAGATCGACGCGTCCAATCCCATGAACTACGGCATGGTGGAGGCCACCGAGGGGCGCGGCATCCCCGGTGGGGTCGGGCAGCTGGGCGACCAGCCCTGGCGGGGGAAGGTCTGGACCCTCGCCGCCTGGTGCGAGCTGCGTGAAGACTTCCGGAACTTCCGCCTCGACCGCGTGGAGCGCATCGAGGCCGGCGAGCCCTTCGAGGAAGAGACGGGGCGAACCCTCCGCGACTACCTCCGCAACATCGGCCCCTACGCCGAGCGTCTGCTGGACGGCTGATGTCGGCGTACGGTCTCCCCGTGACGCTGGGATACGCTGACCGCCGATGACCACCCTCTTCACCGCGGCGGTGCTGCTGGGGGCATTCCTGCTCTTCCTCGTCGAGCCGATGAGCGGCAAGGGGCTGCTGCCGCTGCTCGGCGCGACGCCGGCGGTCTGGAACACCTGTCTGGTCTTCTTCCAGACGGCGCTGCTCGCCGGCTACGCCTACGCCCACGCGGCGACGGCCTGGCTCGGGCCGCAGCGGCGGCTGGCCCTCCACGCAGGGCTTCTCCTGCTCCCGCTGCCCTTCCTGCCTCTGACGGCCCCCTCCGCGGCGCCGCCGGCGCAGGCGAGCCCGACCGTATGGCTGCTGCAGACGCTGGCCGCCTCGGTCGGCCTGCCCTTCATCGTGCTGGCGGCCGGCGGACCTCTGCTGCAGAGCTGGTTCTCGAAGACGGCCCACCCGCGGGCCCAGGCGCCCTGGTTCCTGTTCGCGGCAAGCAACTTCGGCAGCCTGCTCGCGCTGCTCGCCTACCCGACGCTCGTGGAGCCGCTGCTCCCGCTCGGTGCGCAGGGCGTGCTGTGGTCGCTCGGCTACGCCACCTACGCGGCGCTGGTGCTGGCCTGCGCCCTGCAGACGCGGCGGGCGCTGCCCGCCGCGCCCCCGGGGCCGGCGTCGGCAGCCCGGGGTGCCGTCAGGTCGCGGCCGGGGCCCCGGCTCGGCGACGTCGCCCTCTGGATCGCGCTCTCCGCGGTGCCCTCGAGCCTCACGCTGGGGGTCACGACCTACCTGGCGACCGACGTCGCTTCGTTGCCGCTGCTGTGGGTGGTGCCGCTGTCGCTGTACCTGCTGACCTTCGTCGCCGCGTTCAGCCGCGTCTCCGCGGCGGCCACCGACACGGCGGTTCGCCTCCTCCCGATGCAGGCGCTGCTCGTGGCCCTGCTGATCGTCGGCCGGCTCGCCATCCCGCTCGCGTTGGCCCTGCTCCTGCACCTGCTGGTGTTCACGGTGGCGTCGCTGGCCTGCCACGGTCGGTTGGCCCGCGCCCGGCCCGGAGTCGAGCACCTCACCACCTACTACCTGGCGATCGCCTTCGGGGGGATGCTCGGCGGGGCGTGGAACGCCCTCGTCGCGCCGGCGCTGTTCCCGGGCGTCGTCGAGTACCCGCTCGCCATCGTCCTCGCCTGTGCCCTGCTTCCCGGCCCGCGCGTCGGCGAGGGTCGCCTTCGATGGGTCCGGTGGGGCGCGACCCCGGTCCTCGTCGGTGTGCTCGCGCTGGCGATCGTCCTGGGCGCGAACCGCGTCGAGGTGGACGCCCGGCTCCTGGCCGCGGCGCTCGCCGTGCCGGTGCTCCTCGCCTACGCCCTGGCGTCGCGGCCGCTGCGCTTCGCCACTGCCCTGGGCCTGATGCTGCTCGCCGGCACCCTCGCGGGCGGCCGCTGGGGGCCGGCGGTCCACGCGGAGCGGACGTTCTTCGGCGTCTACCGCATTCACGAGGACCCCGTGCTCGGTCGGCGCGCCCTGATGCATGGCACCACGCTCCACGGGATGCAGGACCTCGAGCCCTCCCGCCGCCGCGAGCCCCTCGCCTACTACCACCGCAGCGGTCCGCTCGGACAGGCGCTCGCGGTGTTACCGGCGGCGTCGGGCTCTCAGATCGCGGTGGTCGGCCTCGGCGCGGGAGCGGTGGCCAGCTACGCCCGGCCGGGGCAGAGCGTCACGTTCTTCGAGATCGACCCGGCGGTGGAGCGCATGGCCCGCGACACGGGCTGGTTCAGCTACCTCTCCGACTGCGGCCCGCGCTGCACGGTGATCGTCGGCGACGCTCGGCTCTCGCTGGCGCGTGCGCCCGAGGGTGCCTACGACGTGATCGTGCTCGATGCCTTCAGCTCGGATGCCATCCCGGTCCACCTCGTCACCCGCGAGGCGTTCGAGCTCTACTGCTCCCGGCTGGCCCCGGGGGGGGCGATCCTGGTCCATTTCGGCAACCGCCACCTCGCGCTGGCGCCGGTGCTCGCCCGCGTGGCGCACGCGCACAGGCTCTCTGCGCTGGCCCAGCACGACGCAGCGCCCTACGAGCGGGCCACCGGCCGGATGCCATCCGAGTGGATGGTGATGGTGCGCGACGCGCGTGATCTCGGCCCGCTGATCGTCGACTCGAGGTGGACGCCGGTTGGCCCGTCGCCCGAGGCCCCGCTGTGGACCGACGACTTCTCCAGCCTGGCCCGAGTGCTGCGCCTGCGCTCGCCGGCCCGGCCCCGGTGAGCACTGCCGATCGTGTCCCTGGCCGCCTCACCTGCGGTAGGACAGCGCGTCTTCCAGGCTCTCCACGGCCAGGGCCGCCTCGGAGGCCACCTCCGGGTCCTCGAGAAGCGTCCGAGCCAGGGCGAGTGACTCCGGGCAGGCGTGCCTCTGCAGGGCGGCGAGGACGGCCTTCCTCTCCTCTGGCTGTTCGGCGGCGTCGAGGGCGATCGCGAGACGCGCCGCCACCTCCTCCGGAGCCAGGGCGGAGGGGGCGGACACCAGGCGGATGTAGCCCCGCAGGGCGAGGACCGGGAGGGGCTCCTCGGCCTCGCCTCGCGCCACGGCCAGGAGGTCCGGCGCCGGCGCCGGCGTCGGCCACCCCGTCAAGGCCCGAACGGCGGTGCGCGGCAAGGTCGCGTCGTCGCTCGCGAGAGCCCGCCGGAGGAGGGGAAGGGCATCGTCTCGCCCCGATCGACCCACCGCGGACAGCAGACCGGCCCGGGCGTCGGGCGTGGTCGCGGTGTCGAAAGCGGCGACGACCGGGTCCAGGGACACTCCGGGGTGCCGTCTCAGGAGGGCCGCCAGGGCGTCCTCGGCCTCCCGTCTCTCGGCGGCCCCCGTCGCATCCCGGAGGAGCCCCGCCAGCGGGGCGGCGGCGGTGGCCGGAGCCATCTCCCGCAGGGCGCCCAGCGCCTCGCTCCGGACGTCGGGGTCGGACGACGCAGCCGCCGCGAGGAGCGCGGCCGTGGTGCCCACCGCATCTCTCCGTCCGGCGGCCCGGATCAGCTCCCGCTTCGTCCCGCCCGAGGCGCGCTCCATCTCGACGACGAGGGCCTCGTCGACGCCGGCCCCTCGGAGGGTGGCCAGCGCCGCCCGGGCCGCTGCCTGCTCCGGTCCCGTGGTCGCTGCGGCCCTCTCGGCGAGGAGGAGCACGTGCTCGGCGCCGCCGAGCGCGCCGATCCCCGTCAGTGCCGCGGCGCGCTCCCCTCCGTCCTCCGCCTCCAGGGCCGCGACCATCAACGGCAGGGCCCGCGACACACGGGCCTCGCCCAGGGCCACGAGGGCCCTCCGGCGCGCGGCCGGCCCCAGCCCCGGAGTGGCCTCGATCAGCAGTCCCGCGCCGTCGCCGGAGGCGGCCAGGCGGATCGCCTCCGCCTGCAACGCCGACACGTCGCTTTGAAGCGCGGCCTCGAGATCGGGGAGCGCGGCACGCCCGCGGAGGTCCACGATTCCTCGTAGCGCCGCCACGCGCACGGTCGCGGCTTCGCTCGGGGCGAGGAGCCGCCTGAAGACCGGCTCGCCGCCCGCGCCGGACCGCTCGGCGATGGCGAGCACCGCCTCGCGGGCCTCGGGGCTCGACGCGCTCGAGGCGAGGATCCTCCGGGCGTCGTCGAGGTCACCCGTCCGGCCCAGCGCCCAAATCGCGACCCCCGCGGTCTCGGGGGCGTCGTCCTCCGCGAGGCGGGCGAACGCCGGGTCCTTCACCCCCCGCATCGCCAGGGCGTCGACGAGGCCGATCCTGAGCCGTCCCCGGGACGTCTCCAGGGCCGCCGACAGCGCCTCCGTGGCCTCCTCGTCGGGGATGGAGGCGAGGGCGAAGAGGGCCATGTCGCCCAGACTCGAGTCGTCGAGGAGCTGCGACAGGGCCGGGACCGCCGCCGCGCTTCCGATCCGGCGGAGCTGGCGGCAGGCAAACTCGCGGGCCTCGACGGTCGCGTCCGACGCGAGGAGCTGGATCAGCAGACGCTCCATCTCCAGGCGCGCGCTCGGATCTGCGAGGGAGTCGCGCACCCGCTCGCTCAGTCGGGTGAGTGGCTCCCGGCTCTGCCCGTACCGGTACGCCGCGACCTCGGCCAGGGACACCATGGCCACGGCGGAATCGTGTGCCTGGCCAGCGTAGCCGGCCGCAGGCCGGTCCGGTCCCCGCGACAGCTCGTCGCCGCCGGCCGCCGGGACAGCCAGCACCAGCGCGACGAGAAGAGCGGGGCTGATCATTCGACGCCGGCGCTCGGGGTGGCGTCGGCCTCCAGGTCCCCCAGGGCGTACTGGATGCCCGCCAGGTAGTGCTCCAGCAGCTTGCGGTCCTGGTACATGTGGGTGTTGTGGCCGAAGGACGTGTAGAACACCCTGCCCTTCCCGTAGGTCTTGATCCAGCTCATGGGGAAGTCGCGGTCCGCGGCCCGCTCCGGCAGGAACCGACGTTCGGGGTTCATGTCGGTCCGGTCCGTGTCGATGCTCAGGAGCACCCGGACCTTCTCCCGCGAGTACGGATCCTGGAACTGGAAGACCTCGTCCTCCACCACGAAGCCCGAGGGGTCGAACATCCGCGTCAGGGGATGGCTCTCGTCCTCCACGCGGATGGTGATGGGCTCGTCCGGTGCCCAGGGGTGGCCGCCGTTCTCGTAGCCGCCCACCATCTCCCCGAACTCCGGGAACTGGTCGTACACGGGCCACTCCACGAAGGTGGCCCCGCCCCCGGCGTGGAAGGCCACGAACCCGCCCCCTTCCCGGACGAACGAGAGCAGCGACTCGCGCAGCTCGGCATCCTCGGTCAGCACCCCTACCGTGTTCATGAAGCAGATGGCGTCGAAGCGCCGGATGGACTCCGAGCGCCACAGCTCCACGTCGTCGCTCACGAGGGTCTCGTACGCCCCCGTCCTCTTCCCCATGAGCTCAAGGGCCAGGTTGCCGTAGGGGATCGACGAGTGGCCGCCCCGCACCTCTCCCTTCCGGACGTTGAGGTTCACGACCAGCATGAGGCGGGGCTTCTGCGGCGGGGCCGGCGCCGCGGTGGGGATGGCGGCCTCCACCTTCTGCCGGTCCTCGGGACTCGTCTCGATCGCCCCCTTCGGCAGGTCCTCGGCGGCCAGGGCCGCGCCGAGCGCCAGGGTCGTCATGGCCAGGAGGATCTGCTTCATCTGCTGCTCCTTGCTAGACGCGCCAGGGGGCGCGCATGGGCCGGGCCAGAAGGCGGTTCGCGTCCTCGTCCGCCGGGAACTCCTCGGCCACCGGGTCCCACCGCACTTTTCGCCCGAGGCGCATGGCGATGTCGGCGTGGTGGCAGACCGCGTCGGAGCGCACCGCGGCCTCGAGGGGCGAGATCGTCCCGCTCCCGGTGCGGATGGCGTCGAGGAAGTTGGCCCGGTGATCGCGGCTGAACGGCAGCCGGATCTCGTTGGGACCGACGACCTCCCGGGCGAGGGAAGGGGGATCGGTCGCGAAGCTGTCCCGGCTCACGTGGATCCAGCCTTCGGTGCCGGTGAACAGCATGCTCATCCAGTGCAGACGGAACTGCCAGGCCCGCTTCAGGGCGGTGGGCATGTCCATGTGGACGAGGGTCGCGCCGCTCGCGTAGCGGTGCTCGATCTCCCAGCTCTCCGCCGTGTCGAAGAGACCATCCTTCATGAACCGGCCCCACCCCTCGGTCTCGAGGGGACCGGTGTCGTCCGCATCCAGGGCCCACTGGGCGATGTCCACGTCGTGGATGCCCCAGGCGCCGCTCAGGCAGCCGAGGGAGTAGTCGTAGATGTGGGTGAAGTTGCGGGAGCAGCGCATGTCGCAGTAGGGGGCCCAGGGAGCGGGACCGAGCCACATGTCGTAGTCCATGTCGGGGGGGACGGGCTGCTCCGGATGGAGGGGATTAAGCGGCGCCGTGGCCGAGCCGATCATGATCGTCTGGAGCTGGCCGATCCGGCCGTTCCGGACCAGCTCGCACGCGCGCCGATAGCCATCCGAGGAGCGCTGCTGCGTCCCGAACTGAAAGACGACGCCCGAACGCCGGACCGCCGCCCGCAGCGCCTGGTTCTCGGCGATGGACCGGCTGCAGGGCTTCTCGTAGTACATGTGCTTGCCCCGGCGCGCGGCCTCGACCCCGACGCGGGCGTGCCAGTGATCGGGGGTGGCGATGCAGACGGCGTCGATGTCGTCCCGGGCCAGGAGCTCGCGGAAGTCGCCGTGGGCGTCGCACGACCCGCTCCCCTGGGTCGCGTCGACGAGCTGCACGGCGCTCTCCCGGTGGGCGCCCTTGACGTCACACACGGCCCGCACCTGGACCCCCGGCTGGCCCAGGAACCCGCGGACGTGGTTCGTGCCCATCCCGCCCACGCCGACGAAGCCGAGCGTGATGCGGTTGGACGGGGCGATGAGGCCGGAAGCCCCACGGGCGGAGGCGGGCACGATCGCGGGGAAGACGACACCGGACGCCGCGAGGCGCAGGAAGTGTCGTCGAGGCATCCACCGAGAGGGCCGCATGGTTCCGTCCGCGCCGATGCTATGGCCGCCGGCCGGCGTGTTCAAGTGCCCGATGCCCCACCAGGCTCGTGGACTACTCCCGGTAGAGCCAGGCTCCGGCAAGGGTCGCGACCGGCACCTCGACCAGGCTCCAGGCCGCCGGGAACCAGGTGAGCTTGGGCGGGAGAATCGTCACGCCGGCGTGCACGTACACGGCGGCGTACAGGTACGACAGGGCCCAGACCAGGAGGCCGGCGCAGATCGCGGTCTTCGGCCCCGCGCCCAGGCGCGGCCGGATGGCCGCGTACGTCCAGACGGCCAGGACGCCCAGCGCGAACGTGGCGCCCACCAGCCAGACGAGGAGGGTGGGGTCCGGGTCGCCCATGAGCCCCGCCTGCTTCCACTGCTCGGCTAGCCTCTCTCCGTCCGGCCCCAGCACGATCGCGTGCAGGACGAACTCGCTGATGTTCATGACGAGCCCGGCGAGCAGTCCGCCGGCGACGACGCGGGCCAGGTTGATCTGCCCCATGGTCACGACCTCCTCATCGTGGGGACACCCTGCGTGCCCCCCGGCTTGGGATGGGGGACTCGTACGGTGTCGCCGGCACTCGTGTGAATCGGATCGCGGATTATACCGTCCGCGGGGCCATCGCAGCCCATGAGAAAATCCGGCAACTCATCGGCGAAATCCGGCAGCCCATGAGGTTTTCCGACAACTCGACCGACTGGACGACGCCGGCCCCCGTGCTGGAGAATGGGAGGTCCGACCAAGGAGGAGCTTCATGATCTCTCGCCGCCTGGCGCTCATGGCCGCACCCGTCGTCACCGCTCTCGCCGCCCTGGCTCTCGTGGTTCCCCCCGCGGCCGACGCCGCCGACGCCGCGACGGTCTTCAAGAAGAAGTGCGCCCCCTGCCACGGCAAGGAGGGGGAGCCCAACAAGGTGTTCGCGAAGCAGGGCGTGCGGAGCTTCAAGGACGCGGAGTGGCAGAAGGCCACGGACGACGCCCAGGTCGAGAAGTCCATCCGCGAGGGCCGGAAGGGCACCATGATGGCCAGCTTCGACAAGCAGCTCACCGACGAGGAGGTCACGGCTCTCGTCGCCTACATCCGCGAGCTCGGGAAGTGACTTCTGCGGCCCCCGGGCCGCGGAAGTCTTCCTGAGTCCTTCGGTCGGACGTGCGACGAAGGATCTACGATCCGCTGATGGTCATCCGGCGGATGCGCAGGGTGGGCGAGGCGGAGCTGCCCCGGAAGACCAGATCGTTCCCCACCGCGTCGACGTCCTTCAGCATCTCGTTCAGGTTGCCGGCGATCGTGACCTCGTGCACCGGGTGGGTGAGCGTTCCTTTCTCGATCCAGTGCCCGACCGCGCCCTGTGAGTAGTCGCCGGTCACCACGTTGACGCCGAAGCCGATGAGGTCGGTCACGTAGAGCCCGCTCTCGACGCCCCCAACGATCTCCTCGGGCGGTGTCTCGCCGGGCTCGAAGAAGAGGTTGCCGGACCCGACGCCGGGCCCCCCGCTGAGTCCCCGCCGGGCCGAGCCCGCCGGTGTCCCTCCGATCTTGCGGGCGGCGTACGAGTCGCACACGTAGAAGCCCAGCACCCCCCGCTCCACCGGGACGTTGCGCCGTGTCGGCAGGCCCTCGCCGTCGAAGGGCCGGGCCCCGAGGCCGCGAACCATCCGGCCGTCGTCCACCAGTGTAAGCAGCGGCGAGGCGACCGCCTGGCCGACCCGATCCTTGAGGAAGGTCGCGTTGCGGAAGACCGCGTATCCCGAGAGGGCCGAGAACAGGGCACCCATCAGCTCGGCCGCGGTGTCGGGGTCGAACACCACCGGCGCCTGACACGTGGCGACCTGCTTCGCTCCCAGGCGCCGCAGCGTGCGCTCCGCCGCGGTGCGGCCCACCTGCTCGGGGGTCTCCAGATCGGAGAGCCCGCGCCCGGTCGTGTACCAGTAGTCCCTCTCCATCTGGCCGTCCCGCTCGGCCTGGGGCACCACCGAGAGCGACACCGACGAGGTGCGGTACCCGCCCATGAACCCCCTGGTGTTGGCCAGGAGGACGGAGCCCTCCCCCGACCCCCAGGACGCGCCCTGGGAGTTCGTGATGCCCGGTGTCTCCAGGGCCACGGCCTCCCCCTTCCGGGCCCGCTCGATGCGCTCCTCGGTGGGCAGCGCGGCGGGGGAGGGATCGTACAGGGCCAGGTCCACGTCCTCGGGCGGGTTCATCTCGTCGGGCAGCCCCGCCGCCTCGTCCTCGCCGGTGGCGCGAGCCATCCCCACCGTCTCCTCGATGAGGCGCTGGAGGGCGGGCCGGGAGAAGTCGGAGGTGTACGACGACGCCGTGCGCTTCCCGACGAACACGCGGATGCCGAGGCCCTTGCTCCCGGCCTCCTTGAGCGTCTCCACCTCACCCTGCCGGACGGTGACCGAGAACTCCGTCCCCTCGGCCACGAGCAGGTCGGCGGCATCGGCACCGGCGCCGCGCGCCCTCTTCAGAATGTCGGCGGCGAGATCGCGGTAGTCCACGGCTCAGGCCTTCGTCCCGCCGACGGTGATCTCGGACACGAGGGTGGTGGGCAGCCCCACCCCCACCGGCACGCTCTGGCCGGCCTTCTGGCAGATCCCCACGCCCTCGTCGAGGCGGAGGTCGTGTCCGATCCGGGTCACCTTCGTCAGCACGTCGGGTCCGTTCCCGATGAGGGTCGCCCCGAAGACGGGAGGCCCGAGACGGCCGTCCTCGATCAGGTACGCCTCGGTGGCGGAGAAGACGAACTTGCCGCTGGTGATGTCCACCTGCCCCCCGCCGAAGTGCTTCGCGTAGAGTCCCCGCGGGACCGAGCGGAGGATGTCCTCCGGGTCCTCCTCGCCCGCGAGCATGAAGGTGTTCGTCATGCGCGGCAGGGGCACCGACCCGTAGCCCTCGCGCCGGCCGTTGCCGGTCAGGGACATCTTCATGAGCTCGCCGTTGAGCCGATCGGAGAGGTAGCCCTTCAGGATCCCGTCCTCGATGAGGACGGTGCGCCCGGTGGCGTGGCCCTCGTCGTCGACGTTGAGGCTTCCTCTCCGGTCGGCGATGGTGCCGTCGTCGACCACCGTCACCCCCGGCGCGGCCACCCGCTCGCCGATCCGGCCCGAGAAGGCGGAGAGCCCCTTGCGGTTGAAGTCCGCCTCGAGGCCGTGCCCCACCGCCTCGTGGAGCAGGATGCCCGGCCACCCCGGGGCCAGCACCACCGGCATGGGCCCGGCCGGGGCCTCGACCGCGCCCAGGAGCGTCACCGCCATGCGCCCCGCCTCGTGGGCGAAGTGCTCGGGCGACTTCTCCTCGAAGAACTCGGGGCCCAGCCGGCCGCCCCCGCCGGCCGATCCTTCCCGGCGCACCCCCTTCTCGCTGGCGATGACGGTGACGCGCATGGAGAACAGGGGCTGCACGTCCTCGGCCAGGAGGCCCGCCGAGTTGGCGATCCGGACCCGCCGCGTCTCCTCGGCGAGGGTGGCAATGACCTTCTCCACCCGCGGGTCGTACGCCCGTGCCGCCCGGTCCGCCCGCTCCACCAGGGCGATCCGCTCGGCCAGGGGAAGCTCCCCCAGGCTCTGCTCCCCGTACCGCCGCTCCACCGGCGCCGCGGTGACACTCTGGGGGGGCACCGTCCGCGGGTCCGACGCGATGTGGGCCGCGGTGTCGGCGGCCCGGCTCATGGCGTCCCACGAGAGGTCGTCGGTGTAGGCGTACCCGGTGCGCTCGCCGGAGACCACCCGCACCCCGAGGCCGCAGGTCACCCCGGCACTGCCGGTGCGGATGATCCCCTCTTCGAGGAGGAGCGACGAGGTCGTCTCGTGCTCGAAGTAGAGGTCGGCGAAGCTCCCGCCGCGCGAGAGCGCGCGCGAGAGCAGCGTCTCCATCTCCGACACCGGGACGTCGGCAGGAGTCCGGGCTCGTTCATCGTGGGGCATTCCCCGATGGTAGCAGCGCGGGCCCCTCGAATCATTGACGGCCGGCCGGCGGTCAATCGCGCGGTGGACGGCCAGCACCTGGCCTGGGCTGACCAGGGCCGAGGGCGCTCGCCATGCGCTCCCTCCACGGCTCGGAGCAGGCGCGCAGGGAGCGCACAAAACCCTCGACCCTTGGCCTCGGGAAGCCCAGGCAGTATGCTAAGCCGTTGGACTTCAGCAGTTTCCGCTGAAATCATTGAACAAATGGGCCGTCGCCAGCGTATTTAACATTCTGGGACATCTCGGAGGCCCCCATGACCACCAAGACGAAACGAGCACTCGGGGCAGTTGTCGCCGTCGCCGCGATCGGCGGCATCGTGGCCGCCAACGTCATCCGCGAGAAGCGCAGCCGCACCGAGGTGGAGACCGGCGTGGTCGAGACCCACGACCTCGTCCAGGTCGTGACCGCCTCCGGCGAGGTCCGTCCCAAGCGCTACGTCAACGTGGGCGCCAACGTGTCCGGTCGGATCGTGGAGCTGCGGGTCGAGGAAGGCGATGCCGTCGAGGAAGGCCAGGTCCTCGCGAAGATCGAGTCCGAGCGCTACGAGGCCGGCGAGCGCCAGTCGCGGGCGGGGGTGGCGGCGGCCCGGGCCGAGCTGCAGCGGGCGGAGGCCGACCTCGAAGGCTCGCGGCTGGCTTTCGAGCGCACGCAGCGCATGCAGGAAGACAAGCTGATCTCCCGGCAGGTCTACGACCAGGCCGAGGCCGACTTCAAGATGAAGACCGCGGGCGTCGAGGCCGCCCGGCGGCGTGTGGCCCAGCTCCAGGCCCAGCTCGACTCCACCACGGACGAGCTCAACAAGACCACGGTCTACGCCCCCATGTCCGGTGTGGTGACCAGCCTTCCCAAGGAGGAGGGCGAGATGGTCATCGGGGCCATGAGCTTCAACCCCACGGTTCTCATGACCGTGGCCGACCTCTCGGTCATGGAGGCCGAGGTCATGGTCGACGAGACCGACATTCGCAACCTCACCATCGGTCAGAAGGCGATCGTGGAGGTGGACGCCCTCGAGGGCCTGGAGATCGAGGGGGAGGTGACGGAGATCGGCGCCTCGGCCATCGTGCGCGGCACCGACGGGACGCAGGCCCAGGCCCAGCTCGGGGCCAACACCGGAAACCAGCCCAAGGACTTCAAGGTCAAGATCGTCCTGAAGGACCCGCCCCCCAACCTCCGCCCCGGGCTCAACGCCAGCGCCGACATCACGACCGCGACGCGGGAGGGTGTCCTCGCGGTGCCGATCCAGTCGGTGGTGGTGCGCGAGGTCGACGAGGAGGGGAACGTCGTCGAAGCCGGGGCGGCCGCCTCCGAGGACGACGAGGACAGGCCCAGCGCGCGCAAGCGCGGTGAGGAGAAGGACGGCGTCTTCGTCGTCCAGGACCAGAAGGCCGTCTTCACCCCGGTGAAGACGGGGATCATGGGCGACACCGAGATCGAGATCACCGAGGGGCTCGAGGAGGGACAGGAGATCGTCACCGGCTCCTACCGCACCCTGCGGCAGCTGGAGAACGAGGCCCGCCTCAAGGTGGACAAGAAGAAGGGAGAGAAGAAATCGTGAGCACCGCGGCACCCGACACCTTCGACGGCCCGATCATCCACGCCGAGGACCTGTGGCGGACGTACGAGATGGGGGCGGAGGAGATCCACGCCCTCCGGGGCGTGAGCTTCGAGATCCAGAAGGGCGAGTACGTGGCGGTCATGGGGCCGTCGGGATCCGGCAAGTCGACCCTGATGAACCTGATCGGGTGCCTGGACACCCCCTCCAGCGGCACCTACGTCCTGCGTGGCAAGGTGGTGTCGGAGATGGACGACGACGAGCTCGCCGCCATCCGGAACCGCGAGATCGGCTTCGTCTTCCAGACCTTCAACCTGCTGCCCCGGGCGAGCGCCCTCCACAACGTCGAGCTTCCCCTCGTCTACGCGGGGATCCCCCGGGAGGAGCGGATCGAGAAGGCCAAGCAGGCCCTCGAGATGGTCGATCTCGGCGACCGGGTCACCCACAAGCCCAACGAGCTGTCGGGCGGGCAGCGCCAGCGGGTGGCGGTGGCCCGGGCCCTGGTCATGAGCCCGTCGATCCTCCTCGCCGACGAGCCCACCGGCAACCTCGACACCGCCACCGGCCAGGACATCATGAAGCTGTTCGAGAGGCTGCACGAGGCGGGCCACACCATCATCCTCGTCACCCACGAGCGGGACATCGCCGACCACGCCCACCGGACCATCCACATCCGCGACGGGCAGATCGAGAGCGACGAGCGGAGGACGGCCTAGCAGGAGGAGACCAGGGTGCCGTTCACCGAAGCCATCTGGATCGCGTTCTCGTCCCTGCGGACGAACAAGCTGCGCTCGTTCCTCACCATCCTCGGAATCCTCATCGGTGTCTCCTCGGTGATCGCGGTGGTGGCCATCACCGAGGGGCTCGACTCCTACATCTCGAACCAGGTCCTCGAGCTCGGGTCCCGCAGCTTCCGCCTCCAGAAGCAGCCCGACATCATCACCAGCCACGAGGAGTGGAAGGAGATGATGAAGCGCAAGCGCATCGAGCTGGACGACCTCGAGGCGGTGGCCCGCACCTGCACCCTGTGCGCCGAGGTGGGGGCCTCGGTGGGCACCGGGGGCAGCGCCAAGAGAGGCCGCACGATCCACAAGAACGTGCGGATCACCGGCATCACCGAGAACATCGCCCGCATCGGCGCCATCCGCGAGCTCGAGCAGGGGCGCCACCTGGTGCAGCAGGACATCGACCAGGCCCGCCGGGTGGGGGTGGTGGGCATGGACCTCGTCGACGGGCTCTTCGGCAGCGTCGACCCCATGGGCAAGGAGATCGACGTCGACGGCCACAAGATCAAGATCGTGGGGGTCGCCGAGGCCAAGGGCTCGATCTTCGGCCAGAGCCAGGACAACTTCGTCTGGATCCCCATCACGACGTTCCAGAAGCTGTACGGGTCGCGCCGCTCCATCACCATCCAGGTCGAGGCGGTGTCCATGGAGGATTTCGAGGACGCCCAGGACCAGGTCCGGCTGGCGATGCGGAACCGCCGGCACCTCACCTACCTCGAGGACGACGACTTCTCCATCGAGACCGGCGAGAGCATCATGGACCTCTGGCAGACCGCCACCCGGGGCATCTACGTGGTCACGATCGTGGTGACCGGCATCAGCCTGCTCATCGGCGGGATCGTGGTGATGAACATCATGCTGGTCTCGGTCACCGAGCGCATCCAGGAGATCGGTGTCCGCAAGGCCCTGGGCGCCCGACGCCGCGACATCATGCGCCAGTTCCTGGTCGAGTCCGTGGTCCTCTCCGGCTTCGGGGGCCTCCTCGGGGTCCTGGGTGCCGCCGCCATCGCCCTCGGCCTCGGCGGCATCATCGGGAACATGATGAGCCTCGACTTCTCGGCCCCGGTGCGCCCCTGGGCGGTGGCCCTCGCCCTCGGGGTCTCCTCGGTGGTCGGCCTCGTCGCCGGCCTCTACCCCGCGAGCCGGGCCGCCGCCCTCGACCCCGTCGAGGCCCTCCGGAACGAGTGATGCTCGCCGCGCTGCGCCGCTTCGCGTCCCGTCACCACGTCCTCCTCGGCATCTGGGAGGCGATGGGCATGGGCTTCCAGGGGATCCGCGCCTACAAGATGCGCGCGTTCCTCACCATCCTCGGAGTGGTCATGGGGATCATGACCGTCACCGGGATGAGCTCGATCGTGGCCGGGCTCAACGCCTCGATGGCCCGCCAGATCGCGACCCTCGGCTCGTCCACGATCTACATCCGCCCCTTCAAGCCGGGCGAGCCGGTCAGCGACGAGGACTTTCGGAAGGCCAAGGGGATCACCCTGGACGAGGCGGAGCTCATCGCCGCCCAGCCCGCGGTCAAGTCCATCGCCCCCCTCCAGATCGTCTTCGCGGACAGCGTCAAGTACGGACCGGAGCGGGCCCGGGAGGTCACCTGTCTCGGCACCACCGAGAACTACATGGAGGTCCACGACAGCTTCATCCAGAAGGGCCGCTTCTTCACCCGCCTCGACGTCAACCGCGGCGCCAAGGTGGCGGTGCTGGGCGCGGACATCGTGGACGCGCTGTTCCCGTACCTGGACCCCATCGACAAGGAGATCACCATCGACGGGCGACGCTTCCAGGTGATCGGCGTCCTCGAGCGCAAGGGCAAGTTCCTCTGGGAGAGCATGGACAACATGCTCCTCATCCCCGTGAACTCCCTCGTCAAGAAGGACCAGCGCTTCAACTTCATGGTCGCCGACCTGCTGCCCATCTCTCCCGCCCACATCGACCAGGCCGTGGACCAGACCCGGGGAGCCATGCGCCGGTACCGGAAGCTCAAGTACCTCGAGAAGGACAACTTCGCGATCTTCGCCCAGGACACCCTGACCGACATCTACCGCCGCATCACCAGCGGCATCTACGCGGTGATGATCGCGATCTCCTCCATCGGCCTCCTCGTGGGCGGCGTGGGCGTCATGAACATCATGCTCGTCTCGGTCACCGAGCGGACCCGGGAGATCGGGGTGCGCAAGGCCCTGGGGGCCACGAAGAAGGACATCCTCTGGCAGTTCCTCACCGAGGCCATGACCCTCACCGGCGCCGGCGGGCTCATCGGGATCCTGATCGGAGGGCTGGCCGCCCTCCTGATCAACACCTTCTCCCCGTTCCCGGCGGTCATCCAGACCACCTGGGTGACCATCGCTTTCGTCACCGCGATCGTCGTCGGCCTCACCTTCGGGCTCTGGCCCGCGGCCAAGGCCGCCGGCCTCGACCCCATCGAGGCCCTGAGATACGAATGACCCCCCTCGTCATCCTGAGGACCGAACGGGCCTACGGCCGAAGGATCTCTGCGTCCCGGAGGTGAAACCGTGAGCGAATCCCCCCCCATCCCATCGCCCGAGCCCATCACTCCCGAAAAGCCGGGAGGCTTCTTCCAGAACCTGATGGACCTCTACTTCGCCCCCCGCGAGGCGTTCGGTCGGATCGTCCCCAACCCGACCTGGATCGTCCCCGTCATCGGCGCCACGGTGCTCGCCCTCGCCTTCACCGGCGTCTGGCTGCAGAAGATGGAGCCCCGGGAGTTCATCAAGACCCAGATCCAGGAGCGGGGCCAGTGGGACAAGATCCCGGCGGAGCAGCGGGAGCAGATTCTCGACCAGCAGGAGAAGTTCCTTCCCGCGATGATGTGGCCTTCGGCCGCCCTGGGCACCGTCCTCACCATCCTGGTGTTTGCCGGCGTGCTCCTCTTCATCTACCGCTTCTTCTACGCCGGGGAACTGGGCTACAAGCAGTCCCTTGCCATCACCTCCTGGAGCATGTTCACCGTCAGCCTGGTGACCACGCCCTTGAGTCTGGTCGTGATGGCCCTCAAGGGCGACTGGAACCTGAATCCCCAGGAAATCCTCCAGGCCAACCTGGGCCTGCTCCTGGACAAAGCGGAGACCGCGAAGCCTCTGTGGGCCTTCGTGACCAGCATGGATCTCGTCTCCTTCTGGCTGATCTTCCTGCTGGCCTCGGGCTTCGGTGTTGCCGTGAAGAAGAGCACCGGCTCGGCCCTGTGGGGCATTCTCATCCCCTGGGCCGTCCTCGTCGCCATCAAGGTCGGCTGGACGGCGATCTTCTAATCGCGATCCCCGAACCCAGCGCCCGTCATTCTGAGCTGGAACTAGTCGTTGGAGTGCGCGACGAAGAATCTCTCCGTCGACCTGCCTGCCAAGGACACGATCGCCATGGCGGAATCGTGTCCTTGGCCAAGGCGTCCGGCCGCAGGCCGGTTCGGTCCTCAGAGCTTCACCGGCAGCGTGTAGAGCACGTCACTCCCCGTCCGAAAGATCTCGAATCCTCAGGTTCCGGAAGTGCACGACGCTCCCGTGGTCCTGCAGGAGGATGTGCCCGGTCTCGTTCCGGCCGAACCACTCGACGTCCTTGAACTTGCTCGCCGCGACGCGCTCGCGGAAATCCTCGCTGTCCTTGTCCACCTCGAGGATCAGGGCGCCGTTGAGCCAGTGCTCGATGTGGCCGCTCCGCGACACGATGCGGCTGGTGTTCCACTCGCCCACGGGCCTGGAGACCTTTTCCGGCGAGGGCGGATAGAGCTCGTAGAGGGCTCCGACCGTGTGAAAGTCGTTGGGCTTCATCCGGCCATCCAGCATCCACTCGTGGTTCGCGTCGTCGAGGATCTGGTACTCGAGCCCCACGCCGTGCTTCTGGGCGTCGTCCCCCTGCTCCTGGACGAAGTACTTCACCCCGCTGTTGCCCCCCTTCGTGTCCAGCCGCCACTCCCACCGCAGGTCGAAGTCGCCGTACTGCTCCACGGTGATGATGTCGCGTCCCTCCTGGCCGGTCGAAACGAGCGCGCCATCCCCGATCACCCAGCCCACCACGGGGAACGTGTCGCTGTGGATCCCGCACCACCCGGCGGGGGAGACCCCGTCGAACAGGAGCTTCCATCCCTCGGCGATCTCCTGCTCGGTGAGCCGCGCTTCCGCTGGGGGAGCCGGGGTCTCGGGGGCCGGTGCCTCCACCGGCTCGGAGCTACAGGCGAACAGCAGGGCCGGAGCGGTGGCCACGGCGAGGAGAAAGGCTGCTCTCATCTTGGGATCTCCTTTTGGCAGGGGACCCGGGCGCAGTGAGCCTCTCCGCCGCCCGGATTGTACGCCGTCAGCCCGCTCGTCCGGCTTGCCGCCCCCCGGGGGATGCGCTACTATCGAGGACTCCACGATGCGCCCCTAGCTCAGCTGGATAGAGCGACAGACTACGAATCTGTAGGTCAGAGGTTCGAATCCTCTGGGGCGCGCCATCCCTTCAACGACTTGCGGACGTCGCCTATCGATTCCGGGGCCCGAGGTTCCGTCGTTGTTCGGAGGACCG
>JAJDNS010000159.1 GCA_022340585.1 Acidobacteriota bacterium | reverse complement strand
CCGTCGTAGAAGGCCAGGGCCGACGACATCGCGGGCAGGGGGATCCCCATCTCCGCGGCGCGGGCCACCACCCGGCGCCAGCTCGCCTGGCAGCGGTCGACGGCCTGCTTGAAGAAGTCGTCCACAAGGAGGTTGCTCAGGGCCGGGTCCGTGGCGAAGGCGTCGCGGATCTTGCCGAGGAAGCGGCTGCGAATGATGCACCCCCCCCGCCACATGAGGGCGATGCCCCCGTAGTTCAGGTTCCACCCGTGCTCCCGCGCCGCCTCCCGCATGAGCATGTAGCCCTGGGCGTAGGACACGATCTTCGAGGCATACATGGCCTGGCGTATGTCCTCGACGAACGCGGCGCGGTCGCCGTCGAACGACACGTCGGGACCGGTCAGCACCTTCTCGGCCATGAGGCGCTCGTCCTTGAGCGCGGAGAGCGCGCGGGCGAAGACCGCCTCGGCCACCAGCGTCATGGGCATCCCGAGGTTGGCGGCGGAGATCACCGTCCACTTGCCGGTCCCCTTCTGGCCGGCGGTGTCGAGGATGAGATCGAGGACGTAGCGGCCCTCCTCGTCCTTCGTCCCCAGTATGTCGCGGGTGATCTCGATGAGGTAGGAGTCCAGCTCGCCCTCGTTCCACGCGGTGAAGGCACGGTGCATCTCCTCGTTGGACATCCCGAGGGCCTCCTTCATCAGGTGGTAGGACTCGGAGATGAGCTGCATGTCCCCGTACTCGATGCCGTTGTGGACCATCTTCACGTAGTGACCGGCCCCGTCCTCCCCCACCCAGTCGCAGCAGGGCTCGCCTTCGGGCGTCTTGGCGGAGATGGCCTGGAACAGCTCCTTCACGTGCGGCCAGGCCGCCGGAGAGCCGCCGGGCATGATCGAGGGGCCGTGGCGGGCGCCCTCCTCGCCCCCGGAAACCCCGGTCCCGACGTAGAGCAGGCCCTTCGATTCGACCAGCTCGGCGCGACGGATCGTGTCCGGGAAGTGCGAGTTCCCGCCGTCGATGATGATGTCGCCCTTCTCGAGGAGAGGCAGGAGGGACTCGATGAGGGCGTCCACCGCCGCCCCGGCCTTGACCAGCATGAAGACCCGGCGCGGGCGCTTCAGGGCCTTCACGAGCTCCTCGAGGGAGTGGGTGCCGATCACCTTCGTGCCCTTCGCCTCCTGGGCCAGGAAGTCGTCGACCTTCGACGTCGTCCGGTTGAAGACGGCCACCGTGTATCCGTGGTCGTTCATGTTCAGGACCAGGTTCTGGCCCATCACCGCGAGGCCGATGAGACCGATGTCCGCGGTGTCGCTGGTGTTCGACATTCCTGACTCTCCTTGATTGCTAGCGCTGGATCCGGGCGGATCCCCCGCTGGCGAAGGCCCGAACCTGGGCCACGGTGGCCATCGTGGTGTCCCCGGGGAACGTCGTGAGCAGGGCCCCGTGGGCCCACCCCAGCTTGACCGCCTCCTCCGGGGACTCGCCGCCCATCAGGCCGTAGAAGAAGCCCGAGGCAAAGCCGTCCCCGCCTCCGACTCGATCCAGCACCTCGAGCTCCGCGGTGGGAGCCTGGTGAGTCTCGCCGTCGATCCACGCCACCGCGCTCCAGGAGTGGCGGCTGGTGGAATGGACCTCGCGCAGGGTCGTGGCAATGACCTTCAGGTGGGGGTGGCGTTTCCGCACGATGTCGATCATGGCGAAGAAGGCGCTGGGATCCAGCTTCGACTTCTTCTCGACCTCGGGGCC
Organism: Acidobacteriota bacterium; assembly: GCA_022340585.1. GTDB lineage: Bacteria > Acidobacteriota > Vicinamibacteria > Fen-336 > Fen-336 > JAJDNS01. The sequence continues at coordinate 15,585 of JAJDNS010000159.1, read as the reverse complement.
GGGGAGGCCCAGCCCCATCTGCAGGTCTTCCTCGTTGCCCACCACCACGTCCACGTTCTCCACGATGCGGTTCATGGTCGCCACCGCCCGGTCCGCCCCGCCGGAGATCTTCCACAGCTTGGCGCGGTAGTTGAGGTCGAAGGACACGACGGCGCCGGCGGCCTTCGCGGCCTTCATCCCCTCGATGATGACCTCGGGAGTGGTCGGAGACAGGGCCGCGAAGATGCCACCGCTGTGGAACCAGCGCACCCCCCCGTCGAAGATCACCCCCCAGTCGAAGTCGCCGGGCTTCAGGAGGCCGGCCGCCTCGTTGGAGCGGTTGTAGAAGACCACCGGGGCCCGCACCCCGTGGCCCCGGTCGGAGAGGACGGTGGCCATGTTCGGTCCCCGGACCCCGTCGTGCTCGAAGCGCTTGTAGAAGCCCTGGACCCCCATGGCCCTCACCCGCTCGGCGATCAGGTCGCCGATCGGGTAGTCGACCATGGCGGTGGCGATGCCGGTCTTCATCCCGAAGCAGTCGGCGAGGTTCGCGGCCACGTTGAACTCGCCCCCGCTCACGTGGATGGAGCACTGGTTCGCCTTGCGGAACGGGACCTGGCCAGGATCGAGGCGGTGGACCATCGCGCCCACGGACACCAGGTCCAAGGCGGCCTCAGCGGGGATGTTCAGGCCTGAGCTCATGAGTTCGTCTCCAGTGTCTTCATTCCGGGCCGCCGCTGGAAGCGACCCCCGGGGGTGTCTCGATGGGCTGGGTGTCGTCGTTCGGGGGCGGTCCCACCCGGTAGAGGTGCTCGCCGGCCCGGGGCACGACCAGGACACCCTCCTCGGCGGAAGCGGACCACGCCTCCGGGTCGACGGTGGCGGGAGCGAGGTAACCGAGGTTGACCCGGCGACATCTCTCCGGCGGGATGGCGGTGGCGAGGGTCACGGTGACGCGAGGCGTCTCGACGCCGGTGGCCGCGTCGTAGTCGCCCGCGCCCTTGACGTGCGTCGAGTGGGCCAGGACGCCACCCGGATAGCCCTCGAACCGTTCCCACTGCTTCACGAAGTAGTCGCGGCAGTGGTACCCGATCTCGTCCAGGATCCGGCCGTGAGCGTGGCTCACCTCGTCGACGTGGGGGGCGTAGATCACCACCTCTCCGCCGTCGGCCACTGCCGGCTCGACCTTGTACATGCCCTTGCCCGCGGTCCAGAGATCCTCGTACATCGGGGGCATCACCGACAGCACCTTCTGGAAGGGCTCGTCCACCCAGATCACGTGCCGCCGGGCGCTGAGGCCGGCCGCCGCCTCCCATGTCTCCCGGACGTCGCCGCAGAAGAGGCCGGCCACCCCCTCGTGGGTCACCACCGGGGCCAGGAGCGAGAGGGGCCGGTCCACGAGCCGGGCCGCGCGGTCGATCACCGCCCGGACCGGGGTGTCACGGGTCCCGATCACCTCGTGGCTGGTGATGAGAGCGCCCAGCCAGTGGGTGAAGTTGATGATGTCGGCGCCGGCGATGCCGGGAAAGAGGTACTTGGTGCCCCCGGAGAACCCGACCACCTCGTGAGGGAAGACGGGACCGCAGATGAGGATGTGGTCGTAGTCGAGCACGAGACGGTTGAGGGCGACGGGCACGTCCTGGCAGAGGCGTCCCTGGCTGAGCTGCTCGATCTCCGGCGCCGGGATCGTGCCCAGGGTCGTGAAGGTGGCCGGGTCGTCCCAGCGGTGGTTGAAGATCCGGCGGGCCCCGGTCCGTCCGTCCGCCACCTTCCGCCCCACCAGGGTCCCGATCTGGGCGTCGCTCATGGGCAGGTGGGTGCCGAGAGCCACGAGGAAATCGAGCGCGGCCACCCGGGAGCCCAGCTCGCTCTCCAGGGCGTCGAAGGCGAGGGGCATGGGCATGGTCCGCGTCCCGTCCGGGATGAGGACGAGGACCCGTCGGCCCTCCACCGGCAACCGTCCAAGCCCCTCGGCGGCGATGGCGAGAAACTCCTCGGGCGTCAGGTGCCCGTCGGCGAGACCACGACCGACCACGCTCATCGGACGAGGGGGCGGAGGTGCCGCACGAAGTGCGTCTCGAGGTTCTGGGCGTAGCTCTCGGGGTGCGCGGCGAGCAGACCCAGGAGCCGGTGGCGAAAGCGAAGGCCCCCTCCCGCGGCGGGCTCGGTGAGAACCGAGCCGAACGTCACGTGGAGGATCTCCCGCGCGTCGAAGTGCTCGAGGAGCGAGGCCAGGCCGGACTCGGGGACCTGGTCGGGCCGCGGGGCACGCTCGAGTCGAGCCGACACGTGGTAGCTGGCCCGGTCGGTCTCGTAGCGCTCGCGGGCGAAGACGTAGATCTCGCGGAAGAGCCCGGCGTCGAGGCCGGCCACCGTGCGCAGCGCCTCCAGGTAGCTGGTGCCCGCGGTCTTGAGGTGCACGAGCCCACGGGTCTGCCGTGCCGCGATGGGGTAGACGCTGAACTTGTCGGAGCCGGAGTGCAGGCTCAGCTTGTAGGGACCCAGCTGGCGGGCGATGGCCGCGTGAGCGGCGAGGTCCGCCTCGAGATCGTCGAGATCGCCGATGTAGTCGACCCCCTTCTCGAAGCGACCGACGAAGCGGGGAGCCAGGCTCACCCACTCGACCCCCAGCCGTCTCAGCTCGCTCGCCACCCAGTAGTGCTCGGCGGGGGTGGTGGGAGTCTCGGTCTCGTCGACGGAGACCTCGAGCTCGACCTCCCGTGACCCCGCCACCGCGCTCCGGAGGTGACGGTCCATCCGCGCCACGTGGGCCACGGCCCGGCCGTACTTCGCCGCGGCCCGCAGGACGGTGGCCTCGTCGAGCTCCAACGTGTGGTCCTCCACGACCACCGTGCGGCCGAGATAGCGGGCACGAAGGTCCGCCTCGGTGTCCTCGAGCTCGGTCCACGGCAGGGCGGCCACCGCGGATCGAAGCTCCTTCTGTCCGGCGCCGTCGGCGGTGGAGTCGACGTGATCGCCGGGATCCACGGTGAAGAAGGAGAACCCCGCGGCCAGGCAGGCGTCCACGTCCTCCGGCGTCTTCAGGTGGTCGGCATCCGCCCCCACGCCGTCACGCCAGCCCTCGGCCAGCGTGCCCCAGGTCGCGTCGTCCATCACCTCGAGGGGCGTGCGCCCGGTGCGCGACATCTCACGAATGGACTGCTGGGCGAAGATCGGCCGCAGGCCGCCACCCGCGGCCCGCATCGCCCGGACGTGGCCGGGGGTGGCGAGCCCGAGGCGGTCGCCGAGGCCGGCGGAGGTCGCGGTTCCCAACGGCCGCGGGCGCAGCCAGTCCAGGTGCCGCCGGAGGCCGGCGGCGTTGCGTGACGAGGTCGGCCCGACGAGGAGCGTGCCGTCGGTGTCGCCCTCCGTCCGTCCCTCGAGGTCCTCGAGGAGGGACGCCCGCCCCGGGGGCACGACCACCACGAGCTGGAGTCCCCCCTCCCCCCGCGCCAGCGCCCACTCGACGCCGGCCTCGGCCGTCCGGGAGCGAGGGAGGAGCTCGAGTTGGAACTCGTCGAGACGACTCTTCATCAGACCTCTTGGTCGGGCGGCGGCGACAGGTTCCGGGGCCGGGCCACACCCGTCGAACGGCCAAGCTTAGGCGAAACGCGCGCGGACCGTCAAGCCCTGTGGTATGACCGATCCCTGTAGTGGGCCGTCGGCGGCGCCGCCGCTGGCTCGGGCCGTCCCTGGTCCTGGCCGAGCCGCGACCAGCGCCCATATCTCTCTGCTCGGAAACACCTTGACAGGGTGCCACGGGTGGCGGTAGAAGACCCAGCACACAGCATGCGAGAAGCAGGGGTGGTATGACCAATAGTGAGTATTCCTCTCAAGCACATCCACGCGCCGCAATCCTGGCCACGAGCCTCATGATGGCGACCTCCGGGTCCTTTGCCCTCGCCGAGGGGGTCGAGGTCACGCCTCGGCCCGAGGAGCGCCGCGTCGACGTCCGGATCGACGGCCAGCCATTCACCGCCTACGTCTGGCCCGAGCGGCTCGCCAAACCCGTCCTGTTCCCCATCCGGAGCGCCGGCGGGACCCTGGTGACCCGGGGCTTTCCCCTCGATCCGCGCCCCGGGGAGCGGGTGGACCACCCCCACCACGTGGGCCTCTGGTTCAACTACGGCGACGTGAACGGGGTCGACTTCTGGAACAACTCCGAGGCCCTCTCGCCCGAGGACGCGGCGAAGATGGGCACGATCCACCACCGGGACATCCGGCACGCCGAGGGGGGGGGCACCCGGGGCACGCTGGAGATCGCGGCCGACTGGGTCATGCCCGACGGAAGCACGGTCATCCGCGAGTCCACGAGGTTCGTCTTCCGCGGCACGGACGGCAGCCGCAGCATCGACCGCATCACCACGCTCCAGGCGGCCGGTGAGCGGGTCTTGTTTGCCGACAACAAGGAAGGGCTCCTCGGCCTCCGTGTGACCCGCGCCCTCGAGGCGCCGTCCGACACGCCCGAGGTGTTCACCGACGCCAGCGGGAAGCCAACCACGGTCGCCGCCCTGGACAACGAGGGCGTGAACGGCGTGTATCACAGCAGCGAGGGACTCGAGGGCGGGGCGGTCTGGGGCACTCGCGGCCGCTGGGTGGCCCTGTCGGGACGGGTCGAGGACGAGGATGTCGTCCTGCTGATCCTCGACCACCCGGCCAACCCCGGCTACCCGACCTACTGGCACGCGCGGGGATACGGGCTCTTTGCCGCCAACCCGCTGGGGCAGAAGGTCTTCTCCGAGGGCCGGGAGGAGCTCGGCTTTGCCCTCGAACCCGCACAGAGCACCGTGTTCCGCCACCGCCTCCTGATCCTCTCCGACCCCTTCTCCGCCGAGCGGGCGGAAGCGGCCTGGAAGGCCTTCGTGGCCGAGTACCCGGAGTAGGGCCCCCGGTGGGAGCACTCCGGGTCGGCTTCACCGGCGGCGGCGGCATCACCGAAACTCATGCCCGGGCTGTCCGGGAGTGCGCGGACCTGGAGGTCGTCGCGTTCTGCGGCACCAACGCCGAGAAGACCGCCGCCCTGGCCGAGGAGTACGGGGCGCGCCACTTCAGCCGGCTCGACGACATGCTCCGAGCGGTCCCCCTGGACCTCGTGGTGATCGGGAGCCCCTCGGGCCTCCACGCCGCGCAGGGCCTCGAGGCGGTCGCCCGGGGCCTCCACGTCCTGGTGGAGAAGCCCATCGACGTCACCACTGAGCGGGCCGACGCCCTCATCGACGCCGCGGAGAAGGCGGACCTTCGCCTCGGCGTGCTCTTCCAGGACCGCCTGGAGCCCGCCTTCGTCCGGCTCAAGACCGCGGTGGACGAGGGCGCCCTGGGGAGGCCGGTGCTGGCCTCGGCTCGCGTGAAGTGGCACCGCCCGCCCGAGTACTACTCCGACTCTCGATGGCGGGGAACTCTCGCCCTCGACGGCGGAGCCGCTCTCATCAACCAGGGGATCCACACCGTGGACCTCCTCCTGTGGCTTCTCGGTCCGGTGGCCGAGGTGCGGGCCCTCACCGCCACCGCCGTCCACGCCATCGAGGGAGAGGACGTGGCCCTGGGCCTCCTCGAGTTCGAGTCGGGAGCGGTGGCGACCCTCGAGGCCACGACGGCCGCGTGGCCCGGGTATCCCCGCCGCGTGGAGATCACCGGGACCGAGGGCACGGTGACGGTCGAGGGGGACGCCGTGGTGGCCGCGGACCTGCGCACCCCCCGCCCGGATCTGATCACCACGGCGGAGGGGCCGGTGTCCGGCGCATCCTCGCCGACGCTGGCGACGGCGACGCCCCACCGCCGCGTCCTGGAGGACTTTGCCCACGCCATCCGCGAGCACCGGTCTCCGGCCTGCGACGGCCGGGAGGGGCGCCGGAGTCTGGCCCTGGTCGAGGCTCTCTACGCCGCGGCCCGGGCCGCGGGACCGGAGCGCACGTGATCACCGAGGTCGGGGCCGCCCCGGTCGCGAGCTCCGCCCGGGACCGGGTGGAAGAGCACGTCCGCCGCCTCATCGAGACCGGGGAGCTGCACCCCGGGGACCGCCTGCCCGCCGAGCGCGATCTGGCCCGGGCCCTGGGCGTCAGCCGCCCGACGGTGCGCTCCGGGCTCAAGGCCCTGGCCGCCATGGGGGTCGTCCATTCGCGCCGCGGCGCCGGGACCTTCATCGCCGACGGCCCCCCCGACCTCGGCCGCGAGCCCCTCGGGCTCCTCGCCGCCCTGCACGGGTTCACCTCGGACGAGATGTTCGAGGCCCGTCGCCTCCTCGAGGTCGGGGTGGCCGGACTGGCCGCCGACAACGCCGCCGCCGAGCACCTCGCCACCCTGGCCGAGGAGCTGACCGAGATGTTCGCGGCGGTGGGCGACCCCCGGGCGTTCCTCGTGCACGACGTGCGATTCCACCAGGCCCTGGCCGCCGGGTGCGGCAACCGGGTCCTGGCCGCTCTCGTGGAGATGGTGGCGGCGCAGTTCTACGAGCACCGGAGGCGAACGGTGGGCCGGGCCCGGGACCTGCGTGAGTCGGCGGAGCTGCACCGACGGATCTACCGGGCGGTACGATCGGGTCAGCCCGAGGCCGCGCGGGAAGCGATGGCCGAGCATCTGAAACGCGCGCAGCACGCCCAGGCGCGGGAAGCCGCGAAGAGCTGAGGAGGAAGCCGTGGGACACCCCGCGTTGGACCTTTCGGGCCGCGTGGCCGTCGTCATCGGCGGCACGTCGGGCATCGGCCGCGCTCTCTCCCTCGGGCTGGCGGACGCGGGGGCGGACGTCGTGCCCTGCGCCCGCACCCGGGACGCGGTGGACGCCACCGCGGAGGAGGTGGAGGCGCGAGGCCGACAGACCCTCCGCGTGACCGCCGACGTCACCGACCGACGCTCCCTCGAGGAGGCCCGGGACGACATCATCGACCACCTCGGCAAGGTCGACATCCTCGTCAACTCCGCCGGGCGCATCAAGAGGACCCCGGCCCTGGATCTCCCCGAGGAGGAGTGGAGCTCCATCCTGGACATCAACCTCACCGGCACGCTGCGGGCCTGCCAGGTCTTCGCCCCCTCCATGCTCGCCCAGGGGTACGGCCGCATCGTCAACGTGGCCTCGCTCACGTCCTACGTGGCCTTCTTCGAGGTGGCGGCCTACACCGCGAGCAAGGCCGGGGTGGCGGGCCTCACCAAGGCCCTGGCCATCGAGTGGGGGCCAAAGGGGGTCAACGTGAACGGCATCGCCCCCGGGGTCTTCCGCACCCCACTCAACTCGAAGCTCCTCGACGGAACCGAGCGTGGACGGGAGCTGAAGCTGCGGACGCCCCTGGGTCGGTTCGGGCAGGTCGAGGAGTGCGTGGGGGCCACCGTCTTCCTCTCGTCCGAGGGGGCGAGCTTCATCAACGGCGAGATCATCGCCGTCGACGGGGGCTTCCTCGCCTCCGGGGTGAACCAGTGAGTCCCGGGAGAGCGCTGTGAGCGGCCTCAAGGCGGGGCTCTCCAAGGCGGCGGTGGCGGCAGCCTTTGCCGCCCCGGCGGCGCTCGTGATCTGGGGCCTCTGGGTCGGGGCGACGTCCCCCGAGGCGAGCGGACGAGTCCTGCGCCTGGGCCACAGCCTCAACCGCGACCACCCCGTCCACAAGGGCATGGAGTACATGGCCGCCGACCTCGAGCGCCGGTCGGGCGGGAAGCTGCGAATCGAGATCTACGCCGACGGCCAGCTCGGCCCGGAGCGTGACCTCATCGAGCTGCTCCAGATCGGCAGCCTCGCCATGACCAAGGTCTCGACCGCCCCGCTGGAGAACTTCTCCCCTCTCCTCAAGGTCTTCTCGCTTCCCTTCCTCTTTCGGGACAGCGAGCACTTCTGGCAGGTGGCCAACGGCCCCATCGGACGCGAGCTCCTCGACGCGTCGATCCCCTATCGATTGAAGGGGCTCACCTACTTCGACGCCGGGTCTCGCAGCTTCTACATCAGCAAGAAGCGCAACCGGGTGGTGAGGCACCCCGACGACCTCGAAGGGCTCTCGATCCGTGTCATGCGCAGCCGCATCGCGGTGCGCCTGGTGGAGCTCCTGGGGGCCAAGCCCATCCCCATCCCGTTCGGCGAGCTCTACACCGCCCTCGACACCGGGACGGTGGACGGAGCCGAGAACAATCCACCATCTCTCTACACCACCCGTCAGTACGAGGTGACCGCCGCCTACACGCTGGACGAGCACACCAGCATCCCCGACATCCTGATCATCGGCACCGACACCTGGAATCGTCTCTCCCCGCAGGAGCAGGACTGGCTGCAGTCCTCGGCGAGCGCGGCCACCGCCTACCAGCGGAAGCTGTGGGCCGAGGCCGAGGCCGAGATGCTCGCCACCATCGAGAGCTCCGGCGTCGAGGTCGTCCGTGACGTGGACCGCGACGCCTTCCGGGAGCGCACCCTGCCCATCTACTCGGACCCCGAGTTCGCGGATCCCGCGGTCCAGGACCTGATCCAACGCATCCGCGCGGTCGGCACCGAGTCGGGGCCGGCGGGGGAGGCCTCGTGAAACGGCTCTGCGACAGCGTGCAGGCCACCCTAGGCCGGGCCCTGATGGTCCTCGTCGGGGTCATGACCCTCACCGTGGCCTGGCAGGTCTCGTCCCGCCTCCTCGCGCGTCTCTGCCTGGCCATGGACTGGCCGGTGTTCATCCAGCCCAGCCGCTGGACCGAGGAGCTCGCCGGGTTCCAGCTCGCCTGGGTGGCCCTCCTCGGCGCGGCCTGGGTCCTGCGGGAGGGAGCCCACCCGGGCCTCGACCTCGCCTACCGGGAGCTCGGCCCCCGCCTGCGCCGGGGTGTCGACGCCCTCGTGGCCATCCTCGTCGGCCTCTTCTCGGTGGTCGTCCTCGTCTACGGCGGCCTGCGCCTCGTCTTCATGACCCGGGAGCTCGGGCAGCGCACCGCGGCCCTGAACTGGCCCATGGCCGCGGTGTACTCCGTGGTGCCGGTGGCGGGGATGCTCCTCGCCCTCTTCGCCTTGGAGTCCTTCCTCCAGGCCCTGCAGCCGCCGTCCGAGGAGGGGCCATGACCCTCGCCGTCCTCGCCGGCGTCTTCGTCCTCCTGCTCTTCCTCCGGGTCCCCGTGGCCTTCTGCATCGGCCTGAGCTCTCTCGCGGCCATGCTGTGCAGCATGCCCGTCGACCCCGCGGCGATGACCATCGCCCAGCGGGTGGGGATGAGCGTCACCAGCTTCCCGCTCCTCGCCATCCCCTTCTTCGTCCTCGCGGGCAAGCTGCTCGCCACCGGCGGGGTCGCCCGTCGCCTCCTCGACTTCGCCCGGACGAGCGTCGGCTTCCTCCCGGGCGGGATCGCGCTCACCAACGTCATGGGGAACATGCTCTTCGGCGCGGTGTCGGGATCGGCGGGGGCCGCCGCCTCGGGGATCGGCAGCTTCATGATCCCGGCGATGGAGAAGGAGGGTTACCCCCGGGAGTACGCGACGGCTCTCACCGTGACCGCGGCCACCACCGGCCTCCTGATCCCTCCCAGCAACGTCTTCATCGTGTACGCCATGGTGGCCGGGGGCGTCTCGATCGGGGCCCTCTTCGTGGCCGGGTACCTCCCGGGCCTCTTGATGGGCCTCGCCCTGATCCTGGTGGCGGTCACGGTGGCCGGCCGGCAGGGCCTCGGGGCCCGGCAGCGCCGTCCCACCCTGCCCGAGCTCGCCGGTGCATCGTTGCGGGTGCTGCCCACGATCGGGCTCCTCGTCCTGATCATGGGGGGCATCGTGAGCGGCCTCTTCACCGCCACCGAGGCCTCGGCGGTGGCCGTCTTCTACGCCCTCGTGCTCGCCCTCGCCTACCGTGAGATGGGCTGGCGCGACATCCCCAAGGTCCTCCTCGAGACCGCGGCCATCACCGGCATGGTGTTCCTCCTCATCGGGACCTCGATGGCCATGGCCTGGATCTTCGCCTACGCCGACGCCCCCCACCTCATCGACGTCTTCATCCGCGGGGTGAGCGAGAACCCCCTGGTCATCCTGTTCCTCATCAACTTGATCCTGCTCCTGGTCGGGACGTTCATGGACATGACGCCGGGGGTGCTGATCTTCACCCCCATCTTCCTGCCCATCGTCACGCAGCTGGCGCCGGCGTTCGGGATCACCCCCGAGGAGATGAAGTACCAGTTCGGGGTGATCATCGTCTTCAACCTCTGCATCGGGCTGTGCACCCCGCCGGTGGGGACGGTCCTCTTCATCGGGTGCTCGCTCGCGAAGCTGTCCATCGGCCAGCTCGTGCGGCCCCTCCTGCCTTTCTTCGCGGCCATGGTGGCGGCGCTCCTCGCCGTCTCCTACTTCCCCGGCCTCAGCCTGTGGCTCCCCCGCGACGTGCTGGGCCTGATCCAGTGAGGTCGACCATGTCCGCCTTCATCCACGACGACTTCCTCCTGGAGACCGACACCGCGCGCGACCTCTACCACCGGGTGGCGAAGGACCTCCCCATCGTGGACTACCACTGCCACCTCTCTCCCGAGGCCATGGCCGCCGACCACCGTTTCCGCTCCATCAGCGAGATCTGGCTGGACGGGGACCACTACAAGTGGCGGGCCATGCGGGCCAACGGGGTCCCCGAGCGCTTCTGCTCCGGCGACGCCTCCGACTGGGAGAAGTTCGAGGCCTGGGCCCGCACCGTCCCCGCGACCCTGGGGAATCCCCTCTATCACTGGACCGCCATGGAGCTGCACCGGCCCTTCGGGATCGACGAGCCGCTCTCGCCTGACACCGCGCGTACGATCTTCGACCAATGCAACGAGAAGCTCGGCGGGGCGGACTTCACCGCCCTGGGGCTTCTGCGCCAGTTCCGGGTGGCGGTGGTCTGCACCACCGACGACCCGACCGACTCCCTCGAGGCTCACTCCGCTCTCGCCGCACGCGAGAACCCCGACACCCGGGTCTACCCCACGTGGCGACCCGACAAGGCACTCGCCGTCGCGGACGTCGTCTCGTGGAACGCGTGGGTCGAGGCCCTGGAGCGGGCTTCGCTCGTGCCCATCGGCAGCTGGGAAACCTTCCTGCAGGCCCTCGAGGCCCGCCACACCGTCTTCCACGACCTGGGCTGTCGCGCCTCCGACCACGGCCTCGAGAGGCTCCCGGACGGCCCGATCGGCGACTCGGAGGCGGCCGCGGCCTTCGAGCGCCTGCGCACGGGCCGCCTCCTCGAGGCCGAGCAGGCCCGCGTCTTCCGCGTCACCCTGCTCCACGTCTTGGCCCTCCTCGACCACGAGCGGGGCTGGGTCCAGCAGTTCCACCTGGGAGCCATGCGCAACAACAACACCCGGATGCACCGCCTCCTTGGCCCCGACACCGGCTACGACTCCATGGGCGACTTCGAGCAGGCCCTTTCCCTCTCCCGCTTCCTGGACCGGCTCGACGAGACCGACCACCTGGCCAAGACGATCCTCTACAACCTGAACCCGGCCGACAACGCGCTTTTCGCCACCATGGTCGGCAACTTCCAGGACGGCAGCGCCCCCGGGAAGATGCAGTGGGGGTCGGGCTGGTGGTTCCTCGACCAGCTCGACGGCATGGAGGCCCAGATGCGCACCCTGGCCAACATGGGCCTACTCTCCCGCTTCGTGGGCATGGTGACCGACTCCCGAAGCTTCCTCTCCTTCCCCCGCCACGACTACTTCCGGCGCCTCCTCTGCCGCATCCTGGGCGAGGAGGTCCGCCGCGGGCACCTCCCGGACGACGCCGAGGCCCTGGGAGCCCTGGTCGCCAACGTGTGCTTCTTCAACGCGCGCGACTACTTCGGGTTCGAGCTGGGAAAGGCGGCGGCCGGCCGCTGACTCCGAAACCCCGTCGCTCCTTCCGGCCAGCGAGCCGGCACGCGCGCCTCGACGTGCTCGAGCCACTGCCCTGTCGTCCTTCCGGGCTGCTCCTCGGGAAGTCCACGATGCTCCGGAGCGGAATCTCCAGCATTGGGAGGCCCCTCGTCTGCCTCCCGCATGCCCATCAAGTCCAAGGGTTGGTGACTTCGAGACCTGCGAAGCGTCGAAAGTCGCTCACGTTCCGCGTGACGACGGTCATTCCGTGGATCTGGGCGGTGGCGGCAATCAGCGCGTCCCTGAAGGGCGCGGGGTCGGGCACGTGCAGCGCTGCGGCTTTGCGTGCGACACGCTCGTCGACCGGGAGAATGCGGTCAGCGAACGAAGCCGCGACGCTGCTGTCCAGCCACCGACGAAGGAGGGCGCCCTGTGCTGGGTCGCGACGCTCAGCGAGAAGGACGCCGTGCTCGAGCTCGTGAAGCGAGATGGCCGAGAGGAACATGAGCGCCGCGGGAACGCTTCTGGCCCACGCGGCAACCCCCGGGTTGGCTTTCCCCGCTCCCGCCTTGCGCATCTCGGAAACGACGTTTGTGTCGAGGACGAACATCAGTCGAAGCTCGCGGGCTCAGCGACGTCGCGACTCGTCGGGGCCTCGAAGACGACGTTCTCGATTCCCGGTGGCTGTGACAGGCGTTCGACGATCGAGGGCTGGTTGGCCGAGAGGCGCTGGTAGTCGGCGAACGTCAGGAGGACATGGGAGGGCCGGCCACGGTAGGTGATGTAGACCGGCCCAGCCTCAGCGGCCTTCTTGGCACCGCCAGTGTCCTGGTTGAACTCTCGACTGGTGAAGGTCTTCTTCGTCATCTCCGCCTCCGATGTAGCAATATTACTACAAAAGAGACACCCGTCAGGCTGTCCATTGGGTGCCCTGCCAGTCCTTGCCGAAGGGAGGGCACTGCGACTGGGCGCTCGAGGGACAGGCGCCCCGGGCGGGCGCCGGCTCGAGCACGCTCACGGTCGTCAGGAAGGTGCGGGCGGAGTGACGGCGTCCGTCCACGGGCGCAGCGGAGCGGGTCTCATTGAAGCCGATCGGATCCTCCGAGACTAAGCGCCCCACCTTGGGGTCATAGTACCTGGATCTGTAGTAGTAGAGGCCTATCTCGGGATCCCACTCTCTTCCTGTGTAGGCATAGATCCCATACGAGGGGTCCGACGAGTGGCGCTCGCATTCTCTGCCAGCCAGCATCGGCGAGCCTATTCTAGGCCTTGCCTCTCCGCCGCCGCGTCCTGTCTCGAAGGGGGACTTGCGAATCCCACCGTCGTCGCCGCGAGTCGGCCATGACGCGCATCCATCAGCGGGTCGCGTGACCGCTCGTCACTTCACCGCCGCGCGTCACCACCAGGCGGCGTGCCCAAGGGCCCAAGCGCGCGGCTGCCGAGAATGCCCCGGGCATTCTCGGGTGTAGCGACCACAGGGAGCGAAGCGCACAGCCGCGGGACCCGGCGCGCGCCGTGCGAAGACAGCCGTCCCCTAAGCGCATGCCGGCCAGCACGGCGCGTGACGGGCGCGACGCCCGAGGGCCGACCTGGCCCGCGGGTTCCACAGCCAGCAGGACACCAGACGGCGCGGCCCCGCCTTCAGTCGAAGACCGCTGGGCTCTCGGTGCGCGCGCCCGTCCGTGACCACCGCGCGCCGCGAGAGGCCAGCGCGCCGCTTGGATGGAGGCGAGGGCGTTGTCGATCCCTGACGGCCGCACGTTCCGACTGCTCTTATGTGTCCCGATGCGCCGTAGGCTCTTGCGAAGACATCGTCCTTGACCGCTTCCCCGTCCAGGTGGGTGCATACGCGCCAATGAGTGCAAGCAAGGGGAAGACGCCGTACCAGAACGAGACGCCGTGGGAGGAAAGCGACACGAGAAGAAGAAGCGGGCTGACACCGAGCACAGCCGCAAGCCATCGCCTCGATCGGGACAGAAGACCAGAAAGCCGGCCTCCAGCAAGAGCTAAGAGGCTTAACACGTATGGATCAAGGCTGTGGGCTAGGTGAAGCGTGTCCTGCCCCGGCAGATCTGTATAGCCACTGCGCCAGATCAGCCAGCCCTCGATCCGAAACCACAGAAAGAGGAGTAGGGCAGTCACCGCCGCGCTCGTAACACCTGCCCGCAATGGCTGTCGCATCTGGTCTCCTCAGGCTACCTTGCAGCAGTCACACCAGCGCACCTGCGGCGTGGCTATCGGCTCGAGGTCACGGTGAACAATGCGCCCCAGTACAGCCAAACATGGGCGTGTCGTCCGGCATTGTGAGCCCGTACTTCTTCAGGCAGTGCACGAGCCCCCCCCAACATGTAGAAGCGGTCGAGTTCGACTCAGCGCGACAGCAGATCATGAGGAGGTCTTCCTTCCCGTCGCTATCTTCGACATCCCGACACTCAGTAGTCATCGGATCCGGCTTCTCGGCGCCAGTGGTGGCGGGCGAACTGCTCATGAAGTCGTCCTTGCCAGAGTCTCTAGGAGTCATGTGGCTCCGCTCACGCGGGTCCCAGAAGTATGCGTGGTTGCCGCCTACGGCTCCCATCCACCATTTCTTTGCCTTGCGCTGGCACACTTGGATCTTCAGGCCGGTTGGATCGGCCGCGTTCGCCGGATTGCCAAGGACGTATGCGTAGAAGTTGATCCCTCCTTCGTTTCGAATGAGATCCTCGCTAATGAACCGTCCCACTTTGGGGTCGTAGTACCTGGCTCTGTAGAAGTAGAGGGTTGTTTCGGGATCCCATTCACGAGCTGTGTAGGCATAGATCCCATATAGGGGGCGGCGCCGTGGCGGGTTTGATACCGGTTCGGCCTGCATCGACGGGCTGATTGTGCGCCTCTTGTTCGATCGGCCAGCCTTTTCCGGAGAGTGAGCCTGCGGATCACACCCGCGGGGCCACGGAGACCCCCCATGAGGGGGATCCGTCAGTCCGGGAGGCCGAGCAGTCCAGCGACGGAGACGTCTTCATCGAGGTCGGGCCAGTGAATCCCGGTTCCCGGCCCGATCAAGCGCCAGCGATTCCGCTGCTCGGCGGTGGCGTCGCGCAGACGCGGAAACCACTCCAGCGGGACGCTCAGCGAGCGCCCGTCTTCGAGGTGAACGACGAAAGCGTCGGGGACGAACTCCAATGCGCGAGCGCGAGCCTGCGGAGGACTAACGACTGAAGTGTTCATTCCACCGCCCCAGAAATTCCGCCTGGTGCTCGAAAGTCAGCTCCCGCACGCGCCGAAGCTCGGCCGGTGTGAGCCCGTTGCGAGTAGGCGAGCGCGACGGGTTGAAGCCAGAACTTGGCCTCGCCGTCGCCCTTCTCCACGTGGACGTGTGGGGGCTCGTCCTGCTCGTTGCTGTAGAAGAAGAAGCGGAAACCCTCGATCCGAAGCAGTGTGGGCATTCCGTCTTCCCGGCCCCCTCCCTTTCACCACCAGACCCTCTTCTCTCGCCGATTATAGGCCCTCCTGCGGCGGTGAGCCCCAGCCACGGCCTAAGCCAGGCCGGCAGAGCGCAGCCTTGTCCCTCAGGACACAGGCCAGGACCCTCGGGCCAGGTTGCCGTAATGCCGTTACGGCAAGAGCGCGCCTCGATGAAGATGCGGCCCGGAATGCACGACGACGACGCAAGGGCGCGCGCCGTGACGCCGACCTGAGGAACCCTTCACGGCGCGTGACCGAGCCGGCCTCCCCGCCGCGGGCCGCTACCGACAGGCGCGCGTCCCCGTGGGCCGAGCGCCCCGGCGGCCGATAACGGGCCCGTTATCGGGGGCGCGACGCGAAGCGCGGCGCCCGAACCGCCGGGGCGAAGCCCGGCGCGCGGAATGCCGAAGACAAGCCGTCC
>JAJDNS010000147.1 GCA_022340585.1 Acidobacteriota bacterium | reverse complement strand
GGCCAGGTCCTCCGGCCGTGCGGCCACATAGCCCCGGCGGGCGAGGACCTTCATGTCGGGCCGGGTCACGTCGACCTGGAGGTCGTGCCACTTCCCGTCGGGGGGGCTCTCGGGCTGGTACCCCAGGAGGTAGTACGCGGTGGAGTCGAGGGCCAGGCGCTCGAGCCCGGCTGCGAGGTCGTTCGAGACGGTGAGAGCGCCGCCGGTGGCGTCGGCCAGGTTCTCCGCCCCGCCGGTAGCGAGGACGCCCGCCTCGGCGGCGAGCATCCCCATGTCCTGGTCGCGGCGCGGGCCGATGCGCGTGAGAGACCCCTCCGGGCCGCCCTGCGCCACGCTGAAGGATGAGAGCCCGGTCAGGCCCCGCGCCCCGAGGAAGTAGATCGCGGTGTTGGCCTTCTGCGAGGCGTCGATCGCCTCGCGAAACGGGCGGTCCACCGAGGGGTCCTGGATGAACTCCTCGGAGACGAAGAGAATGGACTTGCGCCCCCGCACGCCCTCCAGGCTCCGGGAGAGGCGGCCGATCGCTCCGTAGACGGACTCGGCGCGCCGACGCCAGGTCTCGTGCACGGCGCCCGCGCTCTGGCGGACGAGGCCGAGGCAGCGGGGGATGTTGCAGTCGAAGGGGACACAGTGACAGAGCCCCGCGTCGAAGAAGCGTTGGACGACGCGCTCGGTGACGGAGTTGCCGGCGAGACGGGGGGTGTCTGAGCTCTGGGGGATGCCGCCAGCCGACACGTTCGTGTCCCCGAGGCGCTCCGGGCCCATGCCGTCCTCGACGAAGAGGATCCGGTAGGCCTCCCACTCGCTCAGGTTCTCGGAGCGTTGGGAATCCTCGAGGCGTTTGCCCTCGACGCGTCCCAGCACGGTCAGGAGGTCGCTCCGCCCCCGGCTCACGACATCGCTCCACCAGAGGTCGCCGCTCGTGGTCATGATGGTGATCTCGTCCCGGGGGCCGGCCTGGTCGCGGATCCAGCCCGCGAGGGCCGGCTTGATCTGCGTCGCCACCGGCGGGGAGATGCCGAGGTCGTCGATCAGCAGGGCGAAGACCCGGCCGGGCCGTGCGTCCGAACCCGAGTTGTCGCTGGTGACCTGCGAGAGTGCACTATCGAAGGTCTCGGCGGTCGTGTCCCCGGGCACGTCGAGGTCGCGGGCCTCGAAGCCGACCAGGGTCTGCTCCCGGCCGTCCTCGCGCACGGTGAAGTCGTCCCGGGTGAGCCCCCGGACCGGGTGCCCGTCGTCGTCGAGGACCACCACGTCCACGGTGATGGCGGACGCCTCGGACGGGAACGAGGGCGCGTCCGACGCGGCCTGAGCGAGCGCGGTGGCGAGGAGGAGGAGGCCGGGTGCCGAGGGCATCACGCCTCCACTCTACCAGTAGGCTCCCTGCATGCCTGCGGACTATAATCAGGGGTCGGCTTCTTCGCCCCACGCCCCACGGCTCGCGGGTGGCGGCCAACCCAGAGGAACTGAGCGAGTGAGACCCCGGTCCCGATCTGTCGTGGCGCTTCTCGGCGCGGCGGTGTGCGGCGTCTTCTTCGCCGCGTCACGCCCGGCCTCCGGGCAGGTCGGGGAGGATCCGGAGGCCATGCTCTCCCGGGCGGTGATCCTCCACCAGACCGGAGACCTCGAGGGGGCGGCGGCGGCCTACGAGCTGTTCCTCCGGGCGGTTCCGGGGGCGTCCCGCGTCCGCTCGAACCTCGGGGCGGTCTATGCGGGGCTCGGGCGCTACGACGAGGCCATCGAGCAGTACCGCCGTGCCCTGACCGGGGAGGAGGGAGGGGAGACCGAGCTCTCGATTCGCCAGAACCTGAGCCTCGCCCTCTACAAGGCCGGGCGATTTCAGGAGGCGGCCTCCGAGGCGGAGCGTCTCCTGGCGGGAGGAGGCGCGAGTCGGGACACCCTTCTCCTCCTGGCCGACATCGACCTGCGGTTGGGCGAGGAGGAGAAGGTGATCGCCCTCCTGACCCCGGTTGCGGCCGACGACGCGGACGACAAGGCCGTGGCCTACCTGCTCGGCACTGCCCTCCTCGCCGAGGACGAGGTGGAGACCGCGGAGCGGATCATCGAGCGTGTCCTCCGGGACGACTCTCCGGAAGGCCATGCACTGTTCGCCACGCTCCACCTGAAGCGGCGGGACTGCGAGAGTGCCCTCGCCGAGCTCGAGAAGGCGCGCGCCGGGAACCCGCAGCTCCGGACGGTCAACTACCTGTCCGGGGTGTGCCTCATGCAGGAGCGAAGCGACTGGGCGGGAGCGGCGGCCGCCTTCCGGCGGGAGATCGCCATCGACCCGAACCACTTCGAGTCCAACCTCTTCCTCGGCAACCTCCTTCGCCAGGAAGGCAGGCACGAGGAGGCGCTGCCCTACCTGGTTCACGCCAGCCGGCTCCGAAGCGGGGACGTCGCCGTCGACTACTCGCTCGGGGCGGTCTACCTGGCGCTGGGCCGCGACGCCGAGGCCCAGCCGCTGCTCGAGGAGGTCGCGGCCGCGGTCCCCGACCACATGCCCACCCACCGCTGGCTGGCGGTGCTGTACACGCGCCAGGGACGAACGGAGGAGGCGGCGCGGGAGCGGGCCACCGCGGGCCGGCTGGCACAGGAGGCCGAGAGCCAGGCCTTCCAGGGGGTCAAGGAGTCGATGAGCGAGCTGCTCGAGCAGTCGTCGGCGGGGGACGGGGAGTCGGCGTCGGCGGAGCCTCCACCCCCATGAGGTTCCCGGGGAAGACCACCATGCGGTATCCGACCCTGCTGCTCGCTCTCGCCCTGGCTCCCGTGGGAGGGGTGTGGGCCGCGGAGACGCCGGGCACGGTGCGGGGCACGGTCACGGTGACGAAGCAGAAGACCAATGCCAACGCCGTCGTGAGCATCGAGGCGCCCGGCCTCGCGTTCACGCCCCCGGCCGAGCCGGTCCGGATCGATCAGAAGGGATTCCGCTTCATTCCCCACATCACCCTCGTCGTCCCCGGGACCACGATCCGCTTCCTCAACAACGACCCCGAGCCCCACAACGTCTACTCGCCCGAGGGACGGTACAACCTCGGGACCTGGCCCACGGGTGAGACCCGGGACCATGTCTTCGACAAGCCCGGGATCTTCACCCAGCTGTGCAACATCCACCCGGACATGCTGGCCTACGTGGTGGTGGTGGAGACCCCCTACTTCGCGGTGACCGACGCCGACGGCAGGTTCGAGGTGAAGGGGGTGCCCCCGGGGAAGTACCTGGTCTGGGCGTGGCACGAGAAGAAGGACGGGCTCGAGCGGGAGATCACGGTGGAGGCGGGCCAGGTCCTCGACCTCGACCTCGTCATCGAGAGATGAGCGAGAGGCCCTCGCGCCGTCGCTTCGTCCTCACCGTGGGGACGGCCGGCCTCGGTGCCGGCAGCCTCGGGCTCCTCGTGGCCCTGGCGCGCTCGGTGGTGCCCGACGTCCTCTACGAGGCCCCGCGGCGGTTCCCGGTGGGTCGCCCCGAGGAGTTCCCCCCCGACAGCGTGACCCTGCTCGCCGATCGCCGGGTCTTCGTGTTCCGGGACGCCGGGGGCTTCCACGCGATCTCGACGGTCTGCACCCACCTGGGCTGCAACGTGAACCACGAGGAGGGTCACGGCTTCACCTGCCCGTGCCACGGCAGCACCTACGACGAGCGAGGTGAGGTCACCCGCGGTCCCGCCGCCTGGCCCCTGCCGCGCTTCGCCATGAGCCTCTCCCGGCGGGGGGAGCTGGTCGTGGACACCCGGCGCGAGGTCGACCCCGGCTTCCGTCTGCAGGCATGAGCGAGAGCGCCCGGGACCGGCTGCACCGGACCTGGCGGCGGGTCTACCGCTCCGTCTTTCGCATCGGCTGGCCGCACACGCGGCAGCAGCGCCTGGCCGCGATGCTCTCCAGCCTCGTGCTGCACGTGCACCCCACCCGGGTGCGCGTCCACAGCCTGAAGCTCAAGTCCACCCTGGGCCTGGGGCTGATCGGCTTCTACCTCTTCGCCATACTCACCGTCACCGGTCTGGCGCTGATGCTGTACTACGTTCCCCACACCGACGCCGCGTACCGGAGCATGAAGGACATCCAGTTCGCGGTCACCTTCGGGATGTTCATCAGGAACGCACACCGGTGGGCCGCCCACGGCATGGTCGCGGTGGTGTTCCTGCACATGTGCCGGGTCTTCTTCACCGGGTCCTACAAACGCCCCCGGGAGTTCAACTGGGTGGTGGGGGTGGTGCTGCTCCTCCTCACCCTCGCCCTCTCCTTCACCGGATACCTGCTGCCCTGGGACCAGCTCGCGTACTGGGCCATCACCGTGGGCACGAGCATCGTGGCCTACTTCCCCCTCGTGGGGGAGCCGGCGCGGTACCTGCTCCTCGGTGGCCACGAGATCGGGCAGGCGGCGCTCCTGCGCTTCTACGTGCTCCACTGCCTGGTCCTGCCGCTGGTGATGGGCTTCCTCATCGCCCTGCACTTCTGGCGGGTGCGCAAGGACGGAGGGCTCGCCGTTCCTCCCGGCCCGACGCGCCGCGCCCCGGCCTGGCCGCACCTGCTCTTCCGTGAGGTGGTGGTTCTGGTCCTGATCCTCGTCGTGGTCCACGCCGCCGCCCTTGTCGTCGACGCGCCCCTCGAGGAGATTGCCAACGCGGCCCGGACCCCGAACCCGGCCAAGGCCCCGTGGTATTTCCTGGGTCTCCAGGAGCTCGTCCACTACGGAGCGGTCTTCGGCGGGGTAGTGGTCCCCACCGCGATGGTCCTGGCCCTCCTTTTCCTGCCCTACGTGGACCGCCGAGGAGGCGGTGTCGGCGTCTGGTTCGCCCGGGAGCGGCGCACCGCCAACCTGGTGTTCGGGGTGCTCGCCCTGGCCGTTGTCGTGCTGACCATCGTGGGGACCTTCTTCCGCGGCCCGAACTGGGCCTGGGTGTGGCCGTGGGCGTCGTGACCCCCGGCGGTGACGGGAGAGCGGGCCGGCGGGGGCTGGCGAGGCGGAGCCCGGCCTGGCTGGTGCGGACCTTCGCCGTGCTCTCCCTGCTGCTGGTGGTGGTGGCGGTGGCGGCGGTGGTGCAGGAGAGGCGGGCGGACTGGCGGCA
>JAJDNS010000143.1 GCA_022340585.1 Acidobacteriota bacterium | reverse complement strand
CGACGGGGACGCGACACCGGACGAGGGTGGCCCGAGGTCCAAGTGCTGAGGCAAACCCAGGAACACGGAGGCTCCTCAGGGCCTATCCTGGAGACAGTCCACCCTCATCCCGTCTCGACCTCCCGCGGTGTACGGATCGTTGGAATGAGCGGCCTCCAGGTGGGGGGCCGCCCCCAAGGGCCAGGGCGTGGCATACTGCGCCGCGGGTGGTCGCTCGCTTCCTCACTCGCGCCCGTCACTCGGCCGGGCTGGCTCTCCTGGTCGGCCTTGGGGTGTCGCTCGCCGCCACGTCGCGAGCCGCGGCCCAGGAGTACGACCTGATCCTGCGCAACGGGCGGGTGGTCGACGGCACCGGTGGTCCCTGGTTTCGTGCCGACGTGGCGGTGAGCGGCGAGACGATCGTCGCGTTGGGCCCTTCACTCCCCGGGACGGGTCGGCGGACGATCGACCTCGGCGATCAGGTGGTCGCCCCCGGCTTCATCGACGTTCACACCCACACCTGCCGCGGGATCATCGAGGTGCCCACCGCCGACAACTACGTTCTCCAGGGAGTGACCACCGTCTTCGATGGCCAGGACGGCTCGTCCCCCCTTCCGGTCGCCGGCCTGCTCGAGCGAGTGGCGGCGCTGCCCCCGGCCGTCAACTTCGGCACCTTCGTCGGCCACGGCTCGGCGCGCGAGGAGGTGATGGGCCGGGAGGACCGTGCCCCTACCCCGGCCGAGCTCGAGCGCATGGTGGCCATCGTGACCCAGTCCATGAAGGAGGGGGCCTTCGGCCTGAGCACGGGTCTGTTCTACGTGCCGGGGGCCTTCGCCAGCACCGACGAGGTGGTGGCGCTGGCCCGGGCTGCGGGTGAAAGCGGGGGCATTCACGTCTCGCACATGCGGGACGAGGCGGCGGGCGTGCTGGAAAGCGTGGCCGAGACGATCGCCATCGGGGAGGAGGGGCAGCTCCCGACCCAGCTGACTCACCACAAGATCATCGGGCGCGCCGGCTGGGGGAGGAGCGTGGAGACACTGCGCCTGGTTGCGGAGGCGCGGGCCCGGGGCATCGACGTGACCATCGACCAGTACCCCTACACGGCTTCGTCCACGTCCTTCTCCGCCGCGCTCTTCCCGCGCTGGGCCCTCGAAGGTGGGGCCGAGGCCCGGGCCGCGCGTCTGGCCGAGCCGGAGAGCCGCGCCCGGGTGCGAGAGGCGGTGATCGGCAAGATTCGGAAAGAGAGAGGGGGCGGCGACGCCTCACGCCTCCAGATCGCGGCCTTCCCCGGGGATCCCTCCTTCGACGGCAAGACCCTGGCCGACGTGCTGCGCGAGCAGAACCAGGAGCCAACGGTCGAGGCCGCGGCGGACCTCGCGATCGAGATCGTCGAGCGTGGCGGCGCCACCGGCATCTTCCACGCGATGGCCGAGGAGGACGTGGAGCGGATCCTCGCTTCTCCGTTCACCATGGTGGCGTCGGACGGGGAGATTCCGGTCTTTGGGCGCGGGCAGCCTCACCCGCGCAGCTACGGGACCTTCGCGCGGGTGTTGGGGTTCTATGTTCGGGAGAGGGGACTGCTGACGCTCGAAGAGGCGGTGAGGAAGATGACCTCCCTTCCCGCGATGCGAGTGGGGCTCTCCGGGCGAGGTCTCGTGCGCCCGGGAATGAAGGCCGACCTCGTGGTGTTCGATCCCGCGACCATTCGGGACCGCGCCACCTTCGAGAAGCCACATGCCTACGCCGAGGGCGTCTCGCTCCTGCTCGTCAACGGAACTCTCGTCGTCGACGAGGGGCGCCTCACCGGAGTGCGGCCCGGGCGCGTGCTGCTCGGTCCGGCGGCGGTGGGAGCGGATCGCTGAAGGGAGAGTGGCCTTGAATCTGGAGCGTCTGGAGCTGGAGATCGACGACGACGTGGCCCGACTCTGGCTGAGCCGTCCCGAGGTCCGCAACGCCTTCGACGGGCGGATGGTGACGGAGCTCCGCGCGGTTCTCGACCAGCTGGCCACGTCCAGCTCGGTCCGCGTGTTGGTCGTCGGGGGCCGGGGCGAGGTCTTCAGCGCCGGGGCTGACCTCGAGTGGATGAAGGAGCAAGCCGGGTTCGGGCGCGAGGAGAACCTCCGTGAGGCCCGGGAGATGGCCGACGTCTTCTTCACCCTCGCCAGCCTGCCGAAGCCCGTCGTCGCCCGCGTGCAGGGGGCGGCCCTCGGGGGCGGAGTGGGGCTGGTCGCGGCGTGTGACATTGCCGTGGCCGCCGAAGGAACGCGCTTCGGCTTCCCCGAGGTCCGGCTCGGGCTCATTCCCGCGGTCATCTCGCCCCACGTTCTCGGCAAGATCGGGGAGTCCGCGGCCCGGGAGTACTTCCTGACCGGCGAGCGTTTCGAGGCGGAGAAGGCGCGGGAGATCGGTCTGGTGCGTGCCGTCGTGCCGGCGGGGAACCTCGACGCCGCGGTCGAGGCCCGGGTCGAGGAGCTGCGCCAGGCGGGCCCGGGCGCGGTGGCGGAGGCCAAGGCGCTGCTTCGTGCCGTGGCCGGCCGCGGCCTGGACGACGTCCTCCACGAGACGGCCGAGCGCATCGCGGCCGTCCGGGCCTCGCCCGAGGGGCAGGAGGGCCTACGCGCCTTCCTCGAGAAACGCAAGCCCAACTGGGTGCCCTGATCTCGCCCCCTCGGCTCCAGCAGTCCCGGCGGGTGTAATACGATGATTGGGCCGAAGCGACGCTGGTGGAGGGAGCGGACGCGGTATGCGACGAAGACTGGGACCACTCGAGACGTTCTACGCGGCCGCGCACGCCGAGGGGATGCTGCTCGATGTCAACGTGGTTCACGTCGAGCCCGCCCTCGAGCCCCGACTCCTCAGCCAGGCGCTGGCCCTGGCCCAGGCGCGCCATCCTCTGCTCCGCGCGCAGCTCGTGGAAGAGGACCGCGTTGTCTCCTTCGCAGAGCGACCAGATGCACCGACGGTGCCCCTGACCACCATTGCCTGGGGTGGTGAGGAGCATCTGGACCAGCAAATCGAAGACGTCTTTTCCTCCGGCTTCGACTCCGCGACCGAGCCGCTGTGGAAGGTCATCCTGGTCCGCGACTCGGCCCGCGACCGGTGCGTCATGCTGCTTGCCCTTCACCACGCCGCCGTCGATGGCACCGCCTGCATGACGATCATCGACGAGATCCTGACTGCATGTGGCCAGCTCGAGGTCGGCACCAGCCCCGACGTGTCCCCTCTCCCCCTGCCGCCCGCGGTGGAGCAGCTGCTGCCCCCCGGCGGTCGCTTCTCGCGCCCTCGCGTGTTCGTGAAGAAGGTCCTGCGGCGCATCCACAAGCCGCCCAACGCCCTGCTGCCTTTCGATCGTCCTGCCCCCCCTCGAGAGCGTCGAACTCGCCTCCTGTGTCGGTCCCTGGGTCGAGACGCGACCGCCACGCTGCGACGTGCCTGCCACGGAGAGGGCGGGACGGTTCACGGTGCGTTGTGCGCGGCAACGATGCTGACGGCGTATGAGATGCTGAGGCCCATCGAAGAGAACCCGATGGTGGTCTGTGCCTCCAGCATCAGCCTGCGTCAGCTCTGCCACCCCGGAGTCGATGGTCAGGTGGGTTGCTTCGCCTCGCGCCTGAAATCGGGATTCCGCATGGACGATTCGGTGAGCTTCTGGCTGTTGGCCAGACAGATTTCCCAAGACCTCAGTCGTCGACGCGAGCGCCGTGAGCCGGCGGAGAGGCTGCTCTGGCGAGCCGATCAGAAGCCCGGGAGCCACGACGCGGCTCGGAGAGCGATCCGCGACACTCTTGCCGAGGACCACAACCACGGTCGCTCCTGCGCGGTGGCCATCTCCAACCGTGGGGCGTTCGACCTCCCCGACACGTACGGTCGCTACCGCATCACCGGAATCTATTCTGCGGCGGGAGAGCATCTGCTGGGACCGAACGTGGCAAGCAACTTCGTGACTTTCCACGACCAGCTGTTCCACACTCTTGCCTACTTCACGCCGCTGATGAGCTCCGAGACGGCGGAACGCTTCTCCGATCGCGTTCTGTCTCTTCTATCTTGACACCCTACCCCACTACCGGGGCCGGTCCCCCGAAGGCGGGTCGCTCGAGCTGGCCGGCTCCAGTCGGATGTCGTCGAGGGTCACCATCGGGAGCGCGCGTGGAGTGTTGTTGGACAGGTTCAGCCGTTTGATCGATGCGGGATTGCCCAGGGAGTCCAGGCTCACCGTGATCTCGGTCCAGGTGTTCGCCGTCGCCGTCACCTCGACCACCGGGCTGACACCGCCCTCGTCGGTCGTCTGGGTGAAGACGGTGAGGACCTTGTCCGATCCGGTGCCGCCGTGCACCCAGAACTTGAGGGCGGCGTAACCGTAGGTGTCGACCGCCGTCCGCTTTCGTGGCGAGAAGCCACCCCAGGCCGCGAGCGTGACGTTGGCCGCGTGCTTCCCCACCCGGACCGGCGACGTTCCCGAGAAGTCGATCGTCGCACCCCAGGACCAGTTGCTCCAACCATCGGCAAGAGCGTCACCGTAGATGGTCGCCGTGGCCGGCGTATTGGACCGGAAGTTGGCCGTGACCGACCGCGCGGCACGCATCCCGACGGTACAGGCCCCCGTTCCGGAGCAGACGCCGCTCCAGCCGGCGAACGTCGAGTCGCTCGAGGCCGAAGCCGAGAGCGTGACGCGCGAGCCGCTGGGGTAGGCCTTGGTGCACTCGGTGCCGCAGCTGATCCCGGCGGGTGAGGATGTGACGGTGCCGCTCCCGGTTCCCGGCAGGGTGACGGAGAGCGGGTAGGCAAGCCCGATCGGCTCGAAGGTGGCCGCGACCGACCGGTTCGAGCTCATGGCCGGAGCACACGGGCCGGCGCCAGAGCAGGCGCCGGTCCAACCCGTGAACTTCGACCCGCCGCTCGCCGCAGCGGTGAGAGTCACTTTCGTCCCGCTGCCGTACGCCTCGCTGCAGTCGCTGCCGCACTCGATGCCCGGGGGTGAGGATGTGACGGTGCCGCTCCCGGCGCCCGACGTGCTGACGGTGAGGGTGGGAGCCGTGGGCGCCGGAGCTCGACCAAGTCCGTGGAGATAGGCATAGAGCGCAAGCTTCCCGCGCATGGTCTGCTGCGGCGTGAACTCGGTGTGCGCCCAGACCCAGCGTGAGGGGAAGTACGCCTCCCCGGCCGGCCAGGCGGACTTGACGTCCGGAGGGTAGCTGTCTTCGTAGAGGCGTGATGGCATTCCCATCAGCATGCCGCGCGACCAGTCGTCGAGGTTCATGTACGGCGTGTGCCCGGGGTCGACGCCGGCCACGCCGTCCTCCATCCCCGAGGTGTGGGCCTCCGGGACGCTGCGCTTCGACGCGAGAGGCGTCCACGCCGTCGTCATCTGGATCATGTTCAAGGGGTTTCGGCCCAGGCTCCAGTCGGCCTCGAGGGCGAGAGCCTTGCGGAAGAAGTCCCGGTCGGAGGGGTCGTCGGTCACCGCGTGGGCGATGATGGTGCGTTGTACGTTCTGGGCGGTGCGGAAGTAGGCCGGGTACTCGTCAGTGGCTCGCCGTGAAGGCCGCCGGTCGATGAGGCCCGCCTCCCTGGTCCGGGCCTCGCTGACGATGGCAGCCCTCATGTTGCTCTGCAGCGTGGGGTAGTGGACGGGCTGGGGCGTGATGAGATAGGCGGCAGTCGCCCAGACCTGGTTCCTCTCCGCATTGTTGAGGGCCGCGGGACCGCTGGCGCAGACGCTCTCCGTGTTGACGACCTCCTCGTATGCCCGGTCACCGGTCACGTTGTACAGGAAGGCGGCGGCCATCATCTTGAAGTCGCGACCCCTCACGAGGCCGTCGAGATCCTCACCCTGGTCGAGCATCGGGTCTGCGAGGCCGCTCGCGTGGTCGTAGGCGGTGACCGCCGCGTCCTTGTACTCGTCCATGAGGGAGGTCCGGCCGGCGACGCGGAAAGCGTCGGCGAGCATGGCGGTGCCCGCGGCATTGGCCCAGGCGGCGATGGCCGTCGGCCCGGCCTGGAACAGCTGGTTGCTCCGGTTGGGGTTGGTCAGGCCGTGAGAGTACCCGTCTCCGTCGCGCAGCCGGAGCCAGAAGTCCACCTCGTAGCGGGCCTCGTCCAGGAGGTCGGGTATCCCGTTGCCGCTCTCCGCGATCCCCGTGTCGTCGTCGCCGATGGCGCCGTTCGTCATGAGGAAGGGCAGCAGCATGTCGTAGATGCTCGAGACATGACCCAGATGGCGATCTGAGTCGGCCGCGTCGGAGTGCCCTCCCCAGGCGTTGGGGTTGGTCGGGTTGCCGGGCTTGCGGTAGGCCGCCCAGTCGTCGGGCCTGTCCCAGACGTCACCTCGTGAGAAGGTCTTCCACTCGGAGTGCCAGGGCTGCATCGTCGTCAGGTACACCGTGGTCGAGCCCGGGTTGACCCCGGGGATGTAGGGCGGAGTGCGCGGTGGTGGCTTGATGCCGGGAGTCTCCTCCTCCCCGATCCGCATGTAGTAGTAGCCCCGCACCGCGACCTTGAAGGGATCGGCATAGGCGCCGTTCGCGATCTCGAAGTCCTGGCTGCAGCCGACGCCCTCGACGACCAGACGGTAGGTGCCGGTGTCGGTGAAGGCGGAGAAGTCGACGTTCCAGACGTCGGAGCGCGTGAGGTTGTACTTGCCCACGTCGCTCCCGCTGGGCATCCAGAAGCTCACGAGCCCCACCGGGTGTGCCTGGCTGGCGTCGACGTTGTAGACGTAGACCGTGTTGCCCTCGAAGGTGGAGTAGTCGCGGGCTCCGCCATCCCCCATCCAGTGGTAGAGATCGGCGGCCTTGTGGGTTGCGTCCGGGAGATAGCCGACGAGGTTCACGTGCACGGCCTCGGAGCGGCTGTGGAAGACGTCGTAGGTGAACGATGCGGAGTCGCTGTCGATGTTCGTGGTCGCGTCGATCTTCAGCGTGTAGGTCGCCCCCTGCTGCAGGGAGGTAGGCAGGCGGAGGTAGATCCAGTGCTCGTAGGTGGACTCGTACCGGTAGTCGCGGCCGGACCACTCCATCTGGGCGTGGCCGTTCAGCTTCGTCTTGCGATGGCAACCCTGGGGGTGCCGTCCGGACTCGCCGTAGCTGGCGTCTCCCGAGGACTCGATCGTCCAGCTGTCGGTCCGGACTGCGGCGCCGGTGTCGAGCTCCGGGGTGTGGCGGATGACCGTTTCGCCGACACCTTCGTCGTGAATCACCTTCCCGTCGGACACGTGGACGACCAGGTAGTCCTTGTCGAGGACGCTGACATCCGTGAGCTTCGCAGCCTGGCCTTCGCTGATCATCCCGCCGAGCAGGACGAGCAGGAGGGCACCCGGCACGGCGCGAAGCAGGGCCCACGGATGTACGGAAGACGTTGGCCCGCACCGGGAAACGTCCGACGAACGAGAAGCTGAGCGAAGACTGTTCATGGGGTCTCCCTCGTCTCAATGGCGTACGAGAACCACGGACCGCACCGAGGACAAAGCTCGCAGCTCACTGGTGGACGAGCCCGGCGGTGAGTGCCCGGAGAATCAGGCGACCCTCCGAATCGTCGAACAGGGACGGGTACCGCCGGGGGAGGGATCGGAGGGTGGCGGAGAGCGGCTGCCCACCCGCGATCATGGCCTCGGCGAGGCGGCGCACGGCCTGCGCGGGGTCGGTGGACCCCGGGTCCCCCTCCAGTATCGGGCCCAGCTCCGCCGGCCGAACCGTGCCCAGTGCCGCGACCGAGAGCAGGTCGAGGCGGGTGGGCGTCTCGGATGGAGGGGAGGCCGCGATGACCTGTTCCCACCCGTCCCGGGCCGCGCGGCCGTTCCCGGCTCGGTCGCTCGCCACCGCCAGGAGGAAGCGCACGAGCCGCTCTTCGGGCGCGTAGGGACGACCCTGGCCCAGGGACTCGGGCCACTCGAGCGCGGAGTGGAGGCCCTCGATGGCCTTCCCCTCGTTCCCCGCCTCCAGGGCGTCCAGCGCCCCCAGGGCGTGGGCCTGTACCCAGAGCCGATGGCTCTGCCGGGCGTTCTCCGACGGGAGGACCTGGATGCCTCCCAGAATCTCCGTGGCCTCGTCGCCGCGCTCCAGGTTGATGAGTGTCTCGGCCTCGAGGAGAGCGAGGTTGAAGTCCCCGGAGAACCGGGCCCGGGCGTCGCCCAGCGCACTCAGGGCCTCGTTCCAGCGACCCTGATCGTGGAGGGCCCGAACCAGGTACTCGCGCAGGACTCGTGTCTCCGGATCGAGGGCCACTGCGTGGCGCAGGTCTCCGACGCGGTCGCTGCCATTGTCCGGGCCCTTCAGCTGGGCCCGGGCCACGTAGAACGGGGCGAAGTCCGGCTGCTCTCCGAGACCGTCGAGGAGCGCCGCGGCCTCGTCCGTCCGATCCACCGCCCAGAGGTTCAACGCGTAGAGGTAGCTCCAGACCCAGTCCGGAGACTGCGCGTCGGCCCACTCCAGGACCCGCAGGGACTCCCGCCGGTAGGGGAAGACGAAGTCGGGCCCGGCGGGATCGTTCAGGAGTGACGGGTCCTCGAGGAGGAACGCCCGCCAGGCTTGATGGAGGGGCGAAGGAGGGCGCCCGCTGGGGAGGGCCAACATGGCCAGGGCGTCGCCCGGCCGGCCCAGGCTGTCGTACTCGATGGCCAGCTCAAGAAGGGTCTGGTCCGGATACTCACCGCCCAGGTGATCAGCCAGGCTCCTGGCGGTGGCGACGGCCGGGGCAGCCAGATGCTCCTCGGCTCGAGCGAAGTAGTGCAGCCGGTCGATGGCCAGCAGCTCGGCTCGAGCCGCCCGAGCCGCCGAGGGGTCATCGCCCAGCCGGGCCACCACCGCCAGGGCGCGCCACCCCGGGAGGCTGTGGCGGTCAAAGTCGATAGCCAGGCGCGCGTAGCGCTCCGCTTCGGCCAGGTTCCCCTGGCCGATCATGATCTCGGCGAGCTGGACGTAGGCTGCCGAGCGATATGCCGTGGACCGCGCTGCCCAGCCCAGCGCGTCCCGGGCGTCGGCGGTCTTCGCAACCGCCCGGGAGAGCGTCCCGGCCAGGAAGTTGGCCTCGGCATCGTACGCGTCGAGCTGGAGCACGCGGTTCACGCGGACCAGGCCGTCGTCGTAGAGGGCGCTTCGGAGGTCCAGCTCAGCGAGTCCGAGCAGCGCCTCGCGATGCCACGGTTCACGATCCAGCGCCCTGGCAAAGAGGTCCCGGGCCCGACCGTACTCCCGTCCCTTCTGGAGCTCGCGGGCCTGGAACACCAACCGGTCGACCTCTCCGATGGAGGCGACGGCCTCGGAATCGGTGGTGAAAGGTCGGCTCAGCCGCCGGGTCGAGGGGTCCGAGTCGTAGTGGAGGCCCAGCTTCGCCATCCGCACTCGATACCGGTCGGCGCCCTGGAGGTCCACCGTCGCACTGAGGTGTCCGAGGGGCGCCATGTCGGCCGGGATCTCGGCGGCGAGGCTGTCTCCGGCCCAGACCTGCAGCGTGTCGCTCACCGCGCTCAGGGCGCTGACCTCCACCGTGAGACGACCCTGCTTCTCTTCGACGTGCAGGACACCATCCCGGGACGCGTCGGTGAGGCCCCCGATCCCCTCCACCGGGAACCAGGTCTCCGACCACCGGCTTGCGGACAGGGGGTCGAAGCCGGCCTGGGTGATGGGGCTCACGTGTCTGCCGGGTGAGTACTGCACGAAGAGCCGCCCGGCCTGGAACTCGACGTACTGGCCGTCGGTGTCGGTGAGCAGGTCCTCCCAGACGCCGCCCTCTCGGGACAGGGCCCACAGCCACAGCTTCTGTCCCGGCATGTCTTCGTAGGGGGCCCAGTGCCCGAATCCGTACTCGCCGTCCCGGTAGTAGCCGCCGAAGAAGTCGTGGAGCTCGCCCACCACGTGATAGGACTTGTGTCCTCCGAACGCGTTGTTGCGGTAGCGAGGAAGGTACCGACCCTTCTCGTCCACGGGCCAGCCCCGCTCGCGCCCCGAGTGCTCCAGGTAGGAATCACCGGGCATCGTCATCTCCAGGTCGTCCCGGGCGAATGCGGCCGCCGTCATCCAGCTGTAGTAGGGCTGCTCCACCGGGGTGGGGTTGTACCAGAGGACGTTGGTCTCGAAGTAGGCCTTGTCGGCCGGGAGTCGAATCTCGACGCGCCAGTGGGTTCTCGAGGGCAGGTCCATTCCACCGACGAAACAGCTCACGCTCCCGTCGGCGTTCGCCTCGAGCTCGTAGTCCACCGGGGTCGCGGTGGCGGGAGTGTGCCCGATGACGCCGAAGTTGAACTCGATGCCACCCGAGGTCCACGGTCCCCGCAGGGAGATGTTCCGGAACTTCATCACCTCGTTCCGATAGATGAACTCGTGGCCCGTCTCCTTGACGACAGCTCCCCAGACCTTACCCCCCACCTCGGGGAGGACGAAGACCTCGATGTAGTCGTTCTCCAGCGTGACGACCTTCCAGTCGAGAGACTGGGGGGTGGCCGCGTAGCCTTCGAAGGAGTGGTAGGGATAGAGACGAGCGTCCCGGCCCAGGATGGGCACGGGATTGGGTTCCGAGAACGGGTAGGTCGCGAGGGTGCGTGTCTCTTCGGAAACCCGTGCGTCCCCGCCCTGCGTGGGAACCGTGACTCCCAGGATGAGGGCTGGGACGGCGGCGAGGACAACGAGGCGCGTGCGAGTCGACCGGAACATGGTGGGCCAGCGACGAGTGAGCCCGTGGAGCCAGCTCCACCACGTCGCGAAGGCACCTTACCGAGGCCCGGGACGCGGTGTCAATCCACGCGAATCCCCTGGTCGGACGTCGGTCGGCGCCTGGTCGGAAGCGCGAGTGTGAGCCCTCTCACCTCCGCCGCGATGTGTGAGGCCGGTCACGTCCTCGACTTCCTCCGGGGCGCAGCCTGAAAGGCAGATGTTCAGCAGAGCCGCCGCTCACCCAACCCCGGGGGCGGCCCGGAGAAATGTCCCGTCGGCTCGACCGGCGGGGAGTGGATGCCTTCGGGAGCCCTCACGCACCCCGGGCGTTTCGGGCGCTCTCGCCCGGGCGTCAAAGGAGGAGAGCATGAGAAGCCGTGTCGCATTTCTGGTATTCGGCATCACGATCGCCCTGCTGGCGGGCCACGGCCTGGCCGTGGCCGGGCCGGGCGATGTCATCGACGGAGGGGTGGATCTCGTGGCCACCGGGAAGGTCGTCAAGAAGAGCTCCGACACGCTGGTCGTCCGCACCGACGATCACGGTCACAAGATCTCGTTCGCCGTCGATGGGAGCACCGTGCTGCCGGACGACCTCGCCGTTGGACGCCACGTCCGTGTCGTCTACCACGCAACGGGCTCGGAGGGTCAGGCCGCGGACGAGGTGACCCTCACCAACCCGCAGAGAGCCAGCCGCTAGCTCGTGCCGACGATCGGCCCGGGCGTCCGCGGGAGACGCCCGGGCCGCAAAGACAGCGGTGGGACGCCCAGAGCCGGTCTGTCGTGGATTGGCTACTTCGGAAGGAGGGCTCTCCCGAGCGAGCCCACTCCGAACAGGGCAACGTCACCCCCGGAGCCGGGCATCTTTGTCTCGGCGAGGCGTTTGTGCTGAAGTACCCGCGTGGCACTCTTCCGGAAGGTCCTCGTTGCCAACCGTGGCGAGATCGCGGTGCGGATCGTCCGAACGTGCCGGACGATGGGGATCCCCACCGTCGCGGTCTTCTCCGAAGCGGACCGTGGGGCTCGGCACGTCGCCGAGGCGGACGAAGCCGTGGCCATCGGGCCCGCGGAAGCCCTGCAGTCGTACCTCTCGATCGATGCCCTGATCGATGCGGCCCGCCGGTCGGGAGCGGATGCGGTTCACCCGGGATACGGCTTCCTGAGCGAGAAAGGCGGTTTCGCCGACGCCGTCCGGGACGCTGGCCTCACCTTCGTCGGCCCCCCCGGTGACGTGCACCGCCGGATGGGAGACAAGAAGGCCGCCCGGCAGCTCATGGCCGCGGCCGGCGTGCCGGTCCTCCCCGGCTACGGCGGCGACGATCAGTCCGACACCCGCCTCCGGGCCGAGGCCGAGGCGGTGGGCTGGCCGGTGATGCTCAAGCCGTCCCGCGGGGGTGGCGGCAAGGGAATGCGCGTCGTGCGCCGGTCCGAGGACTTTGCTCCGGAGCTGGCGGCCTCGCGGCGGGAAGCGAGAGCGGCCTTCGGTGACGACGCGATGGTCATCGAACGGTTCGTGGAGCGTCCCCGCCACGTGGAGGTGCAGGTCGTCGCCGACCGGGAGGGAAGGACCCTGGCTCTCGGGGAGCGCGAGTGCTCGGTGCAGCGGCGCCACCAGAAGGTCGTCGAAGAGGCGCCGAGCCCTGCCCTCAGTCCCGCCCAGCGGGCCGAGCTCTGCGAGGCGGGGATGGCGGCGGCGCGAGCAGCTTCCTACGTCAACGCGGGGACGGTGGAGTTCCTCCTGGCTCCCGACGGCGGCTTCTCCTTTCTGGAGATGAACACTCGCCTCCAGGTGGAGCACCCGGTGACGGAGGCGGTCACCGGGATCGACCTCGTCCGGGTCCAGCTGGAGGTGGCGGCGGGTCGGCCGCTGCCGTTCGTCGCAGGCGATGTGGTGTCCCGTGGTCATGCTCTCGAGTGTCGGCTGTACGCCGAAGACCCCGAGCGAGACGATCTGCCGTCGCCGGGCCGGATCCTTCACCTGTCCGAGCCCGCAGGCCCGGGTATCCGCGTCGATTCCGGTCTCGCCACGGGCTCCGAGGTCACCGTCCACTACGACCCGCTTCTCGCCAAGGTCGTGACGTGGGGCTTCGACCGGCGCGAGGCCACCGAGCGGATGCGCGACGCGCTCCGCCGGACCGTCGTCCTCGGGGTGGTGACGAACCTCGCCCGTCTGCGCGCGATCGTCGAGCACCCCGCGTTCGAGGCGGGGCAGCTCCACACCGGGTTCATCGACGAGCACCTGCGGGAGCTCTCGAGGGCACCGTGTCCTCCCCCCGAGGCGGTGGCGGCCCTCGCCGCCGCCCTCTCGCGGTCCGGCGGTGACTCGTCGA
This sequence comes from Acidobacteriota bacterium, assembly GCA_022340585.1. Taxonomy (GTDB): domain Bacteria; phylum Acidobacteriota; class Vicinamibacteria; order Fen-336; family Fen-336; genus JAJDNS01. The sequence goes on along the minus strand of JAJDNS010000143.1, from coordinate 27,223 downwards.
GGGGATCCGCGCGAGCCGTGCCCGACCCGTGGGGGGCCCTCGGCCCCTGGCGGCTGGGAGAGGGCGCGTGACGCGCCTCCGCTGCGGCGACGAGCTCTTCGATCCGGTGGTACGAGAGAAGGGGCATGCGTTCGAGGTCACCCTTGGAGAAAGGACGTACCGCTTCTCGCTGGCGGCGGAGGGGCCGGGCGTCTTCGTCCTTCGGGAGGCCGGGCGCGCGGTCCGCTTCCACGTCGCCCGGAAGGGGACCGCCGTCTCCCTGTTCTGGGCAGGACGCGTCTACGAGCTCACCGAGGAGCGCGAAGGGACCCATCCTGCCCGCCGGCACGAGGGGGGGGCCCTGGAAGCGCCGATGCCGGGTCGGGTGGTCGCGGTCAGGGCCGAGCCCGGCCAGCACGTGAAGAAAGGGGAGGAGCTCCTCGTCGTCGAGGCGATGAAGATGGAGAACGCGCTCCGGGCGCCACGGGACGGCGTCGTCCGGGCGGTGCACGTCTCGGCGGGAGAGATGGCGGCGCCGGGTCGAGCCCTCGTGGAGCTCGAGACGGAAGAGTGAGCTTTCCCTCTCGCGTCACCGTGGTGGAGGTGGGGCCCCGCGATGGGCTCCAGAACGAGGCGACACCCCTCTCCGTCGACGACCGCGTGACCTTCTGCGATGACCTGATCGGGGCCGGCCTGCCGGTCGTCGAGGTCGGGGCCTTCGTGTCGCCGGCCTGGGTCCCGCAGATGGCGGGCTCGGGGGAGGTTCTGCGCCGTCTCGCGACGCGGACCGGCGTGCGGCTTCCCGTTCTCGTCCCGAATCGCAAGGGCTTCGAGCTGGCGCGAGCCGCCGGGGCCCGGGAGATCGCCGTGTTCACCGCCGCCAGCGAGACCTTCAACCGGCGCAACACCAACGCCACCATTGCCGAGTCCTTCGATCGCTTCGCCGAGTTCGTGCCCGAGGCCCGGCGCGACGGGCTCCACGTGCGGGGGTACGTCTCCACGTGCTTCGGCTGTCCCTACGAGGGAGCCATCCCGGCCGGGCGGGTGGTCGAGGTGGCGACCCGTCTCGCCGGGATGGGCTGTGACGAGGTCTCGATTGGAGATACCATCGGTGTGGCCGTGCCCACCCAGGTGGCCGACGTCGTGGGCCGGCTGCGGGACGTGGTTCCCGTGGAGCAGCTCGCCGTCCACCTCCACGACACCCGGGGGACGGCTCTCGCCAACGTGCTCGCGGCACTGAAGGAGGGGATCACGGTCGTGGACAGCGCCGCAGGCGGTCTCGGCGGATGCCCCTACGCCCCCGGCGCCTCGGGCAACCTCGCCACCGAGGACCTCGTGTACATGCTTCAGGGGATGGGAATCGTGACCGATGTCGACCTGGCCGCGGTGGCCACCGCCTCGCGGGCCGTCGCGCACCGACTGGGCCGGCCCTTGCCCTCGCGGTATCTCGCGGCGGGTCCGGCGCCGCTGGGGAGGTCCCCGTCGTGACCGAGCGCCCCGCCTCCCTGCTCGTGGTCGACGACCTGCCCGCGAACGTCGAGCTCATGGCACGCCGGCTCGAGCGCTCGGGCTTCGAGGTCCTCACCGCCTACGAGGGCCCCGGGGCCCTCGAAGTGCTGCGCACGCAGGCGGTGGACCTGGTGCTCCTGGACATCATGATGCCGGGCATGACCGGTCTCGAGGTCCTGCGCCACATCCGAGCGACCTGGTCGGCGGCGGTCCTGCCGGTGATCATGGTCACCGCGAAGACGGAGAGCGAGGATGTCGTGGAGGCCCTGGGCCTGGGCGCCAACGACTACGTGACCAAGCCCGTCGACTACCCGGTGGCCCTCGCCCGCATTCAAGCGCATCTCCGCACCCGCGAGGCGACGAAGGCGCAGCTGCCAACGGCGGACGACGAGCCCCGCACCCCCGCCCAGGCGGTGCCGGGCACCGTCGTGGGAGGGCGGTACCGGCTCGAGTCGGTGATCGGGGGCGGGAGCTTCGGCACCGTTTTCCGGGCCCACCACCTCGAGCTCGACCGGCCGGTGGCGGTGAAGGTGCTCAGCACGAGCGCGGGCACGGATCCCGAGGCGCTGGCCCGGTTCCGTCGGGAAGGGTCCTCGGCTTGCCGGGTGCAGCATCCGAACGCCGTTCAAGTCCTGGACCTCGGTGTCAACGACGGTGGCGTGGCGTACCTCGTCATGGAGCTTCTGCGGGGGCGTGGCCTCGACGCGCTCCTCGACGAGAAGCAACGGCTCACGCCCCGCCGCAGCACGGCGATCCTGACGCCGGTGTGCCGGGCCCTGGCCGCCGCGCACGCCGTCGGCGTCGTCCACCGGGACATCAAGCCCTCCAACATCTTCCTCCACGGCCCGGAGGAGACTCCGAAGATCCTCGACTTCGGCATCGCCAAAATCGTGGGCGAGGCCGCCCTCGGCCAGAACCTGACCACCGACGGGTCACTCCTGGGGACCCCCGCCTACATGGCCCCCGAGCGCTTCCGGCGGGGTCCCTACGGCCCCGAGTCCGACGTCTACAGCCTCGGCACCGTGCTCTACGAGATGCTGGCCGGGCGGCTCCCGTTCATCCCGTCCTCGCCGGACCCCCTGGCGCTTGTGGCCATGCAGGTCGAGGACGAGCCGCCCCCGCTCCGACCCCTCTGCCCCGAGGTCTCACCCTTCCTCGAGGCCCTGGTGAAGTCCACCCTGGACAAGGACAAGCACGCCCGTCCCAGCGCGGAGCTGCTCGCCCGCCAGCTGGCCCGGGTGGCCACGGACCCGTTCACCCCCGTCGACGAAGAGGCCGTCGGCTAGGTCGCGCTCCCGTCGGCCCGTCGGGCGGCTCCACGGCCAGGGCCAACGTGTCGAAGGACAGGCCCCGCCATCCGTGGTCGTCGACCAGCTCGGCCTGGTAGAGGCCGGCTCGGGCTACTCGTGAAGGAAGAACTGCGGGACCGTTGTTACCATCAACCGATGCCCGCCCGAGGAGGCCCGGTCGAAGAAGGGGTGTTGACGACGGGCGACGGACTGCGGCTCCACTACCGAGAGCGGCGGCCCCCCGGGGCGGACGCGCAGATCCTCCTGGTGCACGGGGTGGCCGAGCACGGGGGGCGGTACCGTCGCTTCGAGGAGTTCTTCGCCGGCCACCGCGTCGGGGTCTCGGTGATGGACCTGCGAGGGCACGGGCGGAGCGAGGGTCGGCGCGTCTGGGTCCCGGCCTTCGAGTCCTATCTCGAGGACCTCGATCTCTTCCTTGGCCACGTGTGTCTTCACGCCCCCACGGTGTTCCTGCTCGGACACTCGCTCGGGGGCCTCATCGCCATTCGCCACGCCGAGACACGACGGGCCCCGATCGATGGTCTGATCACCTCCGGCGCCGCGCTGCGGCCCGCGATCACGCCGTCGGCCCCGATCAGGTGGGTGCTCCGGCGGCTCAACGCGCTCTCCTCGGCCACGCCGGTGCCCGGGCTCGTCAGGCCCGGGCAGCTTTCGCGGGACCCGGCCGTGGTGCGCCAGTACGAAGCCGATCCCCTGGTGCCCGGACACGTGACGACGGGCCTGGGCCTGGCCTCTCTCGAGGCGGGGCCCCTGGCTCTCGCCGAGGCCCACCGGGTCGGGGCGCCCACCCTCCTCCTGCACGGGGGCGCCGACTCGGTCGTGGAGCCGCGGGGAAGCGAAGAGCTCCTCTCGCGGCTCCAGGTCGGCGACAAGGACCTGAAGGTCTATCCCAGCCTCTTCCACGAGATCTTCAACGAGCCGGAGCGTGAGGAGGTGCTCACCGACGTTCTCCGGTGGATCCGGGCACGACTCGGCCCCGTTGCTCGTCGTCCTCCGTCTCCGTGAGCACCGGCATCACCGCCCTGGGCACGTGCTCGAAGATGAGGTGCGTCTCGATGCGGGCGACCTCGGGGCGGCTCGTGAAGGCGTCCATGGCCAGGTCGCGCAGGTGGTTGGCGTCGCGGACCCCAACGTGCACGAGGAAGTCGTGCTGCCCGGCTACGTGGTAGACCCCGATCGCCTCCCGGAGGGAGAGGGCGTGCTTCCGGAAGCTCCGGACCTGCTCGCGGGCGTGACGAGCCAGACGCACGAAGACGAGGGCCTGGATGGCGATGCCGAGGGCCCGGGGCTCGACCTCCGCCCGGAAGCCGGTGAGTACTCCGCCTTCCCGGAGGCGGCGGACTCGCTCGAGGCAGCTGGAGGGGGCCAGGCCGACCTTGGCGGCCAGCTCCTTGTTCGACAGCCGAGCATCCTTCTGGAGAGCCGCCAGGATGGCGAAGTCGATTCGGTTCAAGCGAGTCCTCATGGCTCTTCTCCGCAATGAATTCGGTTGACTGAATCAGCTCCGAATTGGCACCATGTACACATGATGAAGCCGAATTCGATTCGACACAAGGGCCTTTCTTTCGACACACTCGCGGTTCACGCCGGACGCGAGGACTTCCAGGAGATCGGGGTTCACGCCCCTCCCCTCGACTTCTCAACGACCTACCCGACAGGCCCGCTCGAGGAGGCCACGGCGTCCATGGACGCCATGGCAAACGGGGGCCCTCCCAGCGGCAGCTTCATCTACGCCCGCCTGCACAATCCCACCGTTGCCCGCTACGAGTCGGCCCTGGCGTCCCTCGAGGGCGCGGAGGCGGCGGTGGCCTTTGCCTCGGGGATGGCGGCCCTCACCGCGGTGCTCCTCGCGGTCCGCGAGAGAGGCAAGAACCACGTGGTCGCCGTTCGTCCGCTGTACGGGGGGAGTGACCATCTTCTCGACGAAGGCCTTCTCGGCCACGAGGTGACCTTCGTGGCCCCTGACGGTATCAGCGCGGCGATCCGCCTCGACACCGCGGCGGTGATCCTCGAGACCCCGGGAAACCCCACGCTGAGCCTGGTCGACATCGAGGACGCCGTCCGGCAGGCAAACGGAGTCCCGGTCGTGGTCGACTCGACGTTCATGACCCCCGTCCTGCAGCGTCCGCTCGAGCTCGGGGCGGCGATGGTGCTCCACAGCGCCACCAAGTTTCTCGGCGGCCACGGCGACGTCATCGCGGGAATCGTGGCCGCGAGCGAGGAGTGGGCGACCCGGCTCCGGAAGGTCCGCGTCGCCACCGGCGCGGTGCTGCATCCGTTGGCTGCCTTCCTGCTGCATCGAGGTCTACCCACGCTGGCGGTACGCGTGAAGACCGCGCAGGACAGCGCGCGGATGATCGCCGAGCGGCTGGAGCGCCACCCCCAGGTCACATCCGTCCACTACCCGGGTCTGGCCGGCCAGGATCCCCAGGGTCTCGTGGGCCGGCAGATGGCGGGTCCGGGGAGCGTGCTGGCATTCGAGGTGGCCGGCGGGTTCGAAGCAGCCGGCCGCGTGCTCGGGGCGGTCCAGCTCATGGTCTCGGCGGTGAGCCTCGGGGCGACGGACACGCTCATTCAGCACCCGGCCGGCCTCACCCACCGCTGCGTGACCGAGGAAGGGCGCGCGGCCACCGGGATCTCCGAGAGCCTCCTGCGCATCTCGGTCGGCCTCGAGGACCCCGAGGACCTCTGGGCCGACATCGAGCAGGCCCTCGATCAGGCCGAGCCGGCCCGCGAGGCCGGACACGCGCGCGCCACCACGGTGGTGGGCTGACACGTCAGTCGGCCGCCGGATGGAGTAAGCTCCCGAAGCCGGGGTGATCCCGGCCTGACCGCGGGAGAGGCGTCATGGCCTACACGATCCGACGAGCCGAGTACTTCCACGCGACCGTCGTGGACCAGCCTGGGGAGGCCTACCGGGTGTTCTCCACCCTCAAAGGCCTCGGCGTGGACCTCCTGGCCTTCACCGCGGTGCCAGTGGGACCGGACCGGACCCAGCTGACGTTGTTTCCAGCCGATCCGGCGAAGATGGAGGCCGAGGCCGGGAAGGCACGGATGACCCTCGACGGGCCTCATCCGGCGCTCCTCCTCCAGGGAGACGACGAGCTCGGAGCGCTGGTCGAGGTGCACGAGAAGCTCTACCGGATCGACGTGAACGTGTATGCAACGATGGGGGTGTCGGACGGCTCGGGCAAGTACGGATACGTCATCTACGTTCGCGAAGAAGACTGTGAGCGCGCGGCGAAGGCGCTCCAGGTCTGACCCGAGTGGCTCTCGGTGAGCCTCCTCCTCGGCCTCCTGCTCGCCTCCTCGATCGACGGTGAGGCCGCCCTCGGCCACGCCTCGGCCCTGGCCGCCCTCGGTCCCCACCCCTGGGGCTCGTCCCGCAGCGAGGCGGCAGCCCAGTACGTCGGCGCCGAGCTCCGGAACGCCGGGCTGACCGAGGTCGAAGTCGAGGGTTTCGAACGGCACGGGATCCGCGGCACGAACGTGAGCGCCACCCTCCGTGGCCCTTCCAACGAGATCGTGGTCGTGGGAGCACACCACGACACCGCGCCCGGAGCCCCCGGCGCCTACGACGGCGGCGGCGGGGTCGGCATCCTCATCGAGCTCGCCCGCGCGATGGCCGAGGAGCCGACGCGGACCCGAACCTTCGCCTTCGTCTCTTTCGACGGCGAGGAGGCCTGGTCCACCGGCAGGGGGCTGACTGCGGGCTCACGAGCCTGGATCGAAAGGCTCGGGCCCGACGCGCGTCGGGTGGTGGGAGTGATCGTCGTCGAGATGTCGGGCTGGAAGGGAGGAACGCCGGTCATTCACCCCATCGCGTACACCGATCCCCGGCGTGCGAACCAGCCCGTGGTGGCCCCGGGCTGGCTCGCCCGCGCCGTCCTCGACGGGGCGCGGGACGCCGGCGCGCCCCTGGGTGTGGGAGACCCCTGGCTGTCGTGGCTCTACCAGCCCGCAGTGCGGACGTTCCGGGCGGGGCTCTACGGGGACGACCTCTCCTTCCTCCAGGCCGGGCTTCCCGCGCTGTTCGTGTCAGACTCCTCCTTCACCGCCTTCTATCCTCACTACCACCAGCCCTCCGACACCGCGGACAAGCTCGACGCGATGGCGCTGGAGCGCACCGGCAACGCCGTGCTCGGGGCGCTCCGCGCTCTGGACGTCGTGCCCCGCGGGCCGGCCGGGGACGAGCGTTGGTTCGCGGCCCTCGGGCACGTGGTCGGCCCGACCGTGCTCGCCGCCCTGGCCGCGGTCAGTGCCCTCCCCGGGCTCCGGACGGGGCTGGCCGGGGGTGGGCCGGTCCTGATGGCGCGCCTGCTCCAGGTGACTCTGTTTGCCCTGCTCTTCTGGCGGCACCCGATCCCGGCGCTCTGGGTCTTCCTCCTCCCGAACCTCGTCCTGCCCCTCGGCCGCGCGCGATGGGCCACGGCCCTCGCGGTCACGCCCCTCCTGGGCCTCCTGACCATCGGCACCGTGGCCTGGGTGCGAGGGTTGGCGAGTGGAGTCTGGCTCGCGCCGTGGGAGATCGCGGTGGCGATCCTCGCCCTCGCTCTCGCCTTCGTGCGCCCGGCCCGCCTGAAGAGGAAGAAGAAGGGGAAGCGCTCCCGACGCTAGCTCTCCGAGACCGCCTCCTTCGAGCGAAGCACCGAGATTGGGTACCATGGGCGATCGATCGGCGCCGCGAGGGGCGCCCCCCTGCCTGGAGGTCGAGAGGCCGTGCCCGAGATTTTGCCCTTCCCCGGAATCCGCTACGAGCGCGACGGCACCGAGCTGGCGCGCGTCCTCGCTCCGCCCTATGACGTGATCTCCCCCGAATTGCGCGACGAGCTCTACGCGCGGGACCCTCACAACGTCGTGCGCCTGGTCCTCAACCGCACGCCCGGAGAGGCCGGCTACGTCGAGGCCGGTGAGACCCTGCACGGCTGGGAGAAGGAGGGCGTGCTGCGGCGAGAGGTGACCCCGGCCCTCTATGTCCTCGAGCAGACGTTCACCGAGGGGGGGCGCACCTTCCAGCGGCTGGGTCTCCTGGCCCGGTTCCGGGCCGAGGACCCGGAGCGAGGGATCATCCTGCCCCACGAGCAGACGCGCAAGGCGGCCAAGGAGGATCGGTGGCGTCTGCTGCAGACGACACAGGCGAACTTCAGTCCCATCTTCCTCATGCTTCCCGACCCCGAGGCGCAGTTCGCGGCCCTGACCGCGGGCACCCTGGAGCAGCCCACCCTGGCCCGTGTCACCGACGACGCCGGGGTGGACCACCGCCTGTGGGGCGTGGACGACCCCGCGCGCGTCGCCGAGTGGCAGGACTTCCTGGGCGGCACGAAGGCCTACATCGCCGACGGCCACCACCGCCACGCCACCGCTCTCCGGTGGCGGGACGAGCACGGTCCCGACGGCGCCTGGACCTTCGGATACCTGACCCCGATGGAGTCCCCGGGTCTTCTCGTCCTGCCCTACCACCGGATCCTCTCGGAGGGGCCATCTCTGGACGCTGCCACCCCGCGCCTCGCCGATCACTTCGACCTGTCTCGGGTACCCAACCCCGGGGCTGCTGCCGCTGCCGTGGCCCGTTCCAGAGCACGTTGGGCCTTCGCCCTGGTCGAGCCCGGCCACGGGGGCCTGGTGGCCGAGTCGCGGCCTTCGGCGGAGACGCTTCTTCCCGACGACGCCCCGGCCTGCCTGCGGGCCCTCGACCCCTACCTCCTCCACCACGGCGTCCTGGGGCCGCTCCTGGGCATCCCGGACACCGCGGTGAGCTACGTGCACTCACTGTCCGAGGCCGAGGCGGCGGTAGAGAAGGGGACCTGTCGCCTGGCCGTGTTGTTGCGGGGGACGCCGGTGGGGCAGATCGTCGACGTGGCCGACGCCGGGGAGTCCATGCCGGCCAAGAGCACGTTCTTCCATCCCAAGCTTCCCTCGGGACTCGTGATCCATCCCCTGGCCGAGACGAGCTAGGCCGGTGCCCCTCCCGCCATTCTTCGACGAGTCGGCGGCCTCCCGGTACTACCGCGTGTCCTACGCGGAGAGGGCGGCGCAGGCTCGCGAGTGGGCGACCGTCCACCGGATTCCCCCGGCGGCGGAGGACGACGTGCGCGTCGCCCTCCTCCTCGTCGACGTGCAGAACACCTTCTGTCTCCCTGAGTTCGAGCTCTTCGTCGGGGGGCGCTCGGGCCGGGCCGCGGTGGACGACAGCGCACGCATCGGCGCCTTCCTCTACGAGAACATCGGGCGCATCTCCCAGGTCGTCGTGACCCTCGACACCCACACCGCCGTCCAGATCTTCCACCCCGTGTTCTGGGTGGACGAGGCCGGGGAGCACCCTGCTCCTCACACCGTCCTGACCCTCGAGGAGATCGAGGCTGGGCGCTGGCGGGTCAATCCCCGGATCGCCGCGGCGGTGGCACCCCGCCCCGGGTTCGACGTGGGCGTCTGGGCGCGGCACTATGCCCGGCAGCTCCACGAGGGGGGAAAGTACCCGCTGGTGATCTGGCCGTACCACTCGATGGTCGGAGGCCTCGGCCACGCCCTCGTCTCGGTGGTGGAGGAGGCGGTGTTCTTCCACGCCATCGCCCGACAGTCCCCGACCCGGGTGGAGATCAAGGGGCAGAACCCCCTCACCGAGAACTACTCCGTTCTCCAGCCCGAGGTGACCCAGGGCCTCGACGGCGAGCGGATCGCTCTCGCCAACCTGGCCCTCGTCGACCACCTTCTCTCCTTCGACGCGGTGGTGGTGGCCGGGCAGGCCAAGAGCCACTGCGTCGCGTGGACGGTGGAGGACCTCCTGACCGAGATCCGGCTCCGCGATCCCCGGCGGGCGTCGCGGGTCTACCTCCTCGACGACTGCGCCTCGCCCGTCGTCGTGCCCGGGATCGTGGACTTCACCGATCCGGCGGAGGCCGCCTACGCCCGCTTCGCCGAGGCGGGCATGCACCGGGTCCACTCCACCACTCCGATGGAGCGCTGGCCCGGACCGTGACTCAGTCGTCGAGCAGGCCGTCGTCGAGGGCCTGCATCAGGACCCCCGGGCAGTTCGAGCCCACCCCATAGAGCCCGAACCGGGCGAGCCCCTTGAGCTCCGTGGGGTCGTCCACGACCCAGGTGGCGAGCTTGAGGCCGGCCTCGTGGACCTGGGCGGCGACCGTCTCGCTGAGCTGGCCCTTGTGGGGCATGACGATCCCACAGCCGGCGTCCCGGGCCGCCGGGACCATGTCGCGGGGGAGCGTGCGCCCAAAGAGGTGTCCCCGGGCGATCTCGGGAGCCAGCTCCCGGCAGCGGAGGAGCGCCCGGTGCTCGAAGGAGATGAGGGCCACCCGGTCGGCGAGGCCCTGGCGCCGGATCTCGCCGACCGTCCGGGCCTCGATGCCGCCGTCGACGTCGTCGGACACGGACTCCTTCTTGATCTCGATCATGACCCGGGCGCGCTCGTGGACCAGGGTGAGGACCTCGGCAAGGGTGGGCACGCGCTCCCCGCGCCAGGCGGTCCCGAATCTCTCGGGGTAGCCGGCGCCGAGGGCCCGCACCTCGGCCAGGGTCATGCGCCGGACGTCCCCCCGGCCGTCGGTGGTGCGGTCCACGGTGGGGTCGTGGAGGACGACGACGTGCCCGTCGGCGGTGAGCTGGACGTCGAGCTCCACCAGCGACGCCCCGATCTCCAGGGCGCTGGCGAAGGAGGCGAGAGTGTTCTCGGGGCGGTGGGCGGAGTCGCCCCGGTGAGCGATCACGAGGGGGCGCGGGGTCACCGACGCCGTTTCCATCGTATGAGCTTCTTGAATTCCGGGTCGTCCCAGATGCGGGCCTCGATGAAGATGGACAGGAGCGTCTCGTCGAGTTTCCCCGCCGTCATGTCCTCCGTCAGGATGTCCAGTGCGCGCTCGGGGCTGACCGCAGGCTTGTAGACACGGTCCTGGGCCACGAGGGCGTCATAGATGTCGGAGATCGTCATCATCCGCGATTCCACGCGGATGTCAGGGGCGGTCAACCCCCGGGGGTAGCCCGTGCCGTTCAGCTTCTCGTGGTGGGCGTAGGCGATCTCGGGAATGCGCCGGAAGTCGCCGGTCCACGGGATGCGCGACAGGAAGTGATAGGTCTCCTCGACGTGGTTCTCGATCTCGCCCCGCTCTTCGTCGGAGAGGCTGCCCCTGCGGATCGAGAGCGCCTCGACCTCTATCGAGCTGAGGAAGGGACCACGTACCCAGTCGTCGAGCGAGATCTCCTCCTCGGCTTCCCAATCAGGGGTCGGGCGGCTGGGGAGGTCACGCAGGGCCCGGAGGTTCGCTTCGTCGGAGACGACCGTAGGCTCGTTGGACTTGAGGACGATCTCGAGGATCCGGTCGAGCTCGGCCCGCCGCGTCTGGTAGGCGGCCTCCAGCGCGGCAAGCTCGGCCGAGCTCGACTGGCCGGACGTGAGAGCGTCGAGCCGGCGACGGAGGTACTCGGCCTCCAGGGACTTGGCGATGTAGGCGAAGCGGTGCTGGATGATGTTCAGTTGACTCCGAAGGAGCTTCTTCTCCTTGAGCAGGACCCTCTCCTGAACCGCGACCTTGCCGAAATCGTGGAGAAGGGCCGCGTACTCCAGCTCCCTCATCTGATCGGGGCTGAGACGCTTGTCGGCGAAGGGACCGGTGCGAATGGCGTCCACGCGCTGCGCGAGGCCCACGGTGAGTATTGCCACGCGCTCCGAGTGGCCAGCCGTGGACACGTCGCGTTGCTCGATGGCGTACGCGGCTGCCTTCACGAACGACTCGAACAGGTTCTGGATGTCCTGCAGAAGCTTCGCGTTCAGGAAGGCCACGGCGGCCTGGCTGGCCAGGGAGCCTGCGAGCTGCTCGTCCACGTTGATGAAGGGGATCACCTCCTCGTCCACCATCGACACCGGTCGGAGCAGGGCGGCCGGGTCGCGCTTCTTGTTGATGAGCTGGACGATGCCGATGACCTCGTTCTGGTGGTCGCGCATCGGGACCACCAGCATCGACTTGGTGCGGTAGCCGGACTTCTCGTCGAAAGCCTGGCTCGCCCGGAAGGGCGAGTCGGAGGGCATGTCGTAGACGTCGTCGACGCGGATCGGCTGGTTCTGCCGGGCGGCGTGGCCGGCGATGGAGCTGTCGTCGAGGGGGAAGGTAGACTCCTCGAAGGGAACGGGTACCGAATCGTTCTGGGCCAGCTTGAACCGCAGGCGCTCCGCCCGAACATCGCCGTTCACCTTCTCGCGCTCCACGAGGTAGAGGCTGCCCGCGTCCGCGCCGGTGATCTCGCGGCTCTTGGTCAGGATGCGCTCCAGGAGCTTGTTGATGTCTCGTTCGGCGGAGAGGTCGACCCCGATCTTGTTGAGGGTGTCGAGCTCCTTGCTCTTGCGCTCGACGGCGATCTCGAGCTGGCGCTTCTCGCGGCGGTTGGTGAGGGCCTGGTGCGCCTGGCCGAGCTTCCGCATCAGCCGGTTCGGGCTGACCGGAGGGGCGATCACGTCGTCCACGAAGGGCAGGGCTTCGAGGACCGCGTCTCCGTTCTCGCGGTCCGCCACGGCCACCAGGACCACCTGGGACGCCGCGCCGTTGTCGAGCCACGCCTGGACCTCGTCGCGCTCGGCCTCTATGCGGTCGGCCTCGGCGAGGACGAGGGTCGCACCCTTCCCGTCGAGGGACTCGCAGAGGGTGTCCAGCGTGTCGACCTCCTCCGGCGAGCCGGGGAAGGGATCTCCGGCCAGCATCTCGCGGGATCGGCCCCAGATCAGGACTTGAGTCATGGCAGAGGTGGTGACGGTCCGGGCAAGCGTAGCACAGGGCCCCGGGCCCGGGCTCATTCGTCGGCCAGGGCGGCGAGGTCCCGGGGATCGTCGATGAGCCGGTCCGGTCCCTCCTGGCGCAGACCCTCGGGAGCCAGGCCCCAGGTGACCCCCGCCACGCGAACCCCGGCCGCCCGGGCGGTGCGGACGTCCACCGGGGAGTCACCGATCATCCAGGTTCCTTCCGGGGTGGCCCCCAGCTCCTCGATCAGTCGCTCCAGGCCCCTTGGGTCGGGCTTGCGCTCCGGGACGTCCCCCGCGCCCCAGATGCGGGCGAAGCGGGGGCCGAGGTGCAGGCCCTCGAGGATCCGCCGGGCAAAGGGTCCGGGCTTGTTGGTGAGGACGGCGCAGGGAGGATCGTCGAGGGCCCCGAGCGCCTCCGCCACCCCGGGGTAGGGCCTGGTCGTGTCGAGGAGGCAGCGGTCGTAGCACTCCAGGAAGATCGGTAGCACCTCGTCCACCGCGCGGCCGATGCCGGCGTGGTCCAGGGTCCTCTCGATGAGAACGCGGGCGCCGTTTCCCACGAACGTGCGCACCGTCTCCACCGGGATGACGGGCTCGTCCGGCGCCACCCGCCGAACCGCAGCGTTGGTGGCGGCGGCCAGATCACGAGAGGAGTCGACGAGGGTCCCGTCGAGGTCGAACACGAGCAGACGGGCCACGAGCGCCCTACTCGGGCCCCAGGTATCCGAGGGCGCGGAGCCGCTCCCGGTCTGCCTCGTCCAGCTCCATGAGCGACTGCCCCTCGGGAAGCGTGAGCCACACCCGCACGCCCGGCGTCTCGCTCGTCGGGGGCACGAAGAGGTCCAGCCCTCCTTCGCGCTCGGCCTCGGACTCCACGTCAGGCAGACGCCAGGGAAGCGACGGCGGGTGCCAGGAGGACCCGGCGATCGCGACGCGCCCGGGTTCGAGCGGCTGGCTTCCCCGCGTGCCGGAGAGCACCACAGGCACGCCGAGGGGGCGGAGGGTGAACGCGATCTCGCGTGGCGCCCCGGCCCGGGGCGACGCCTCGAGCTGGAGGCGCCGCCCGTTGGCCTCGACCGACCACGGCTCGTCCGCACCGAAGCCCGACGCCTCGACGTCCTCGATCCAGCCCCTGGTCTCGAAACGCAGGGCGTAGCGGTCGCTCCCCGTGACCTGGACGACGTAGCGGTACGGGTTGGGCGACATCGCCTCCTCGCCCCGGGTCTGCAGGAGGCGAGCCCTGTCGGCGTGGTCCGCGATGACGTTGACCTGCTCCCCCGGATCCTCGATGAGATCGAAGAAGAGCTCGTCGGTCTCGGGGCTGAAACGCCGGATGAACTTGTCCTTGTCGGTGCGGACGCCGAAGGCCACGAACCCGCGGTGGCTGATCTCCGAGAGCGCGGGGCGCTCGGGCCCCTCGCTCTCGATGGCCCGCTGCAGCGGCTGCCCGGCGAGGCCGGGAGGCAGCGGCAGCTCCAGCGCCTCGAGGACGGTGGGGACGATGTCGACCCCCTGCACCTGCCCGGCCACCCGCCGCCCGGCGTGGCGGTTGCCGGGGAGCTTGAGCACGAGCGGCACCCGGACGAGCTCGTCGAACACGCTGCGGCCGTGCAGCCACCGTCCATGGTCCAGGAACTCCTCCCCGTGGTCGGCCACGAACAGGATGAAGGCGTCCTCGTAGACTCCGGCGCCCTTGAGCGCCTCCACGAACCGACCGAACTCGCCGTCGCCGTAGGCGATCTCCCCGTCGTACTGGGCGACCATGCGCTCGCGGTCGAGGGGCTCCCGGAAGTCGGTGCGCGGGTCGCGGGCGGGGTGGCCGTCGGCGGGGTGGGGCTCGAACATCCGGTCGAAGGGCGCCGGCGGGGTGTAGGGGACGTGCGGGTCCATCGTGTGCACGTAGAGGAAGGTGGGCAGGCCCTGGCGCGACCTTTCCCAGGCGAGGGCGGCGTCTACCACGACATCCGCGTCCACCAGCTTGCTGCGGCGATCGTCGTCGGTGTGGAGGCCGACGAAGGCATCGAAGCCCCGGTCGAACGCGGACTCGGCGCCGTAGATCACCGAGTTGGCGATGGCGGCTCCGGTAGCCCAGCCGTGCTCGTCGAGACGCTGGGCCAGGGTGACGTTCGACTCGGCGAGGGCGTCGCGGAGCTGCACCGCCCGGTGCTGTCCGGGCAGGAGCGAGGTGAGGATCGAGGCCACCGACGGCTTCGTCCACGAGGCGTGGACGATCGCGTGATCGAAGACCACCGCGTCCTCGGCGAAGGCGTCGAGCTCCGGCGTCGTCGGCCGCTCGTAGCCATAGACTCCGGTGTGGTCCGCCCGCAGGGTGTCGACGAGGTAGAGGACGACGAGGGGGGCCTCGGCGCCGGGAACGATGACGGCGGGGGCGCCCCACCACGCCCGGTGAGCCTCGCCTCTCTCCTCGTAGCCACGCGTCTCCAGCACGAGCCGGCGGTTCCGGCCCGCGTGATCCGAGAGGTCCACCGACACGGGCACGAAGTGCCGGTCCTCTGGCCGAGAGATGGGGTCCAGCAGCTGGCTCCAGACGAGGTCCTCGCGGCCGCGGTCGCCGACCTTGACGAAGAACTCGACCGCGGGCTGGTCGTGGAACCGCGGGTCGATGGCGCAGTGGAACGTCAGCCGCGCGTTCTCGGGGATGTCGAGGTCGAAGACGAGCCGCCCGGGAGGACCCGCCGGGTAGCCTCGATACCGGACGTCGTTGATGAGGAGGCCGGCCGCACCCGCGTCGAGCACGGCCTGCCGGCCATCTTCGGCGGCCCGCGCCTCCACGAGCCGGTCGCCTCCCATCAGATCGACGGGATCCGAGGCGTGATCACATGAGAGGACCGCCAGAGCGAGGAGGCCGAGGCCGATCGAGGCGAGGAGGGTTCTCATCGGAGGAACAGGAAACCGTAGCACGGGCCTTCGGACCCGGCCAAACCCCACCGGGGACGACGGAGGGCTCGCGGCGAGGTGTGCTAAGGTCGCTCACGTGTCCGGCTCCTTTCGCCGCGGCCTCGTCGCGTTGGCCCTGGCCGGCCTCGCCGCACGCCTCCTCTTCGTCCTCCTCGAGCCCGGGTGCCGTCTCGTCGGCGACGAGTGGATGTGGACGAGGTGGGGAACCGAGATCATCCCCTCCGAGAGGGTCGCGTTCTCTCCGCTGGAACTGCACTTCGTCTTTCACCCACCGCTCTACCCCTACTTCATCGCCACTCTCTACACGATCTTCGGCAGTCTGGGCGCGGTGAAGGTGGCCCAGTGCCTGCTGGGAGCGCTCCTGGTGCCGGCGGTGGGTCGCATCGGGGAGCGTGCCTTCGGCGAGCGAGCGGGCCTCGCCGCCGCCGCGGTCACGGCCCTCTATCCGGAGCTCGTGTGGTTCTGCGCCCACTTCTGGGCGGAAACGCTCTTCACCTTCCTCGTGTGGTGGACCATCGAGCGCCTCGTGCACGCCGACGCACAGGGGTCGGCTCGTGCGGCGGCGGTGGCGGGGGTGTCGTGGGGTCTCGCCGTTCTGACCCGGGAGACGTTCCTCTACTTCCTCCCGGTGGCCGCCTTCTGGCTCTACTGGCGCCGTCCCGGTGGGGGGCGACGGGCGACGCTCCTGGTGGCGACGGCCCTCCTGGTGATCACCCCCTGGACGGTCCGGAACTGGATGGTGTTCCAGACCTTCATCCCGGTCTCGACCGCGGGCGCCCTCAACCTGTGGCAGGGGAACACGCGGATGACGCGGCAGGAGGTCTACGAGGAGTACTGGTCCGTGCACGGCCGGGCGCAGAAGTACCAGCACACGCGAAGGAGGGCGCTCGAGTCGATCCTGCAGCGGCAGCCCCTGTGGATCTTCGAGAAGCTCCGGGACGAGATGCCCGCGTACTTTGCCATTCACGGGCAGCCCGTCGTGCACATCGAGCGAGGGGCTTACGGCCAGGTCTCGCGGCCCCGAGCCCTCGCCGCCGTCTTCGTGGTGCTGGCCCCTTACCTGGTGGTGCTGGGACTCTTCGTCGTGGGAATCGCCGCCCTGCCCCGAGGACGGCCCACGTGGCTCCTCCTGGCTTTCCTCGCGTACTACGTGCTCCTCCACGTGGCGGCGCACGGCTACCCCCGCTACCGCTTGCCATCGCTGCCGGTCCTGTTCCTGGTGGCCGGCCAGGGCTGGGCCTTCCTCAGATCCCGTCCCCGGCCGCGCCTCGAACCGCGGCGACTCGGGGCGGCGGCGGCCGTGGCCCTCGTCCTCGCGCTCTCCGTGGGGCCGAGCCTGGTCACCTGGGCCACCGAGCCCTGGCCCCCGGCGTGGTTCCATGACCGCGGCGTGGAGAGCCCGGTGGAGCCCGGAGACATGGGGGAGGACCAGGGGCCGTGAAGCCTTCCCGTGCCCTCCCCCTCGCCCTGCTCCTCGCCCTGGCGGTGCGGGTGCCCTTCTGGATCGAGGCGCTGCGAACGCCGGTGGACGCGGACACCGCCATCGTGGGGCTCATGGCCCGGCACCCGGGAGAGGGCACGACCTTCTGGGGCCAGCCCTACGGCTCGCCCCTGGACTCCTGGCTGGCGATCCCGTTCGTGGCCGTCTGGGGCACGAGCTCCGAGGCCCTGCGCCTGCCCTACTTCCTCCTCGGCCTGGCCCTGGTCCCCCTGGCCTACGGCCTCGCCCGCGCGCTGCACCCGGGGGCAGCACTGCCCGCGGGGGTGCTGGTGGCGTGCGGTCCACCGTACTTCATCCTGCTGTCTGCCCTCCCTCCACCCCTGTACCCGACGACGCTCGTCCTCTGCGGGCTGGTCCTCCTTCTGGCGGTCCACGCGGGCCGGGCGTTCGACGAGGAGGAGCGACCACTCGGACTCCTCGCGCTCCTGGGCCTCCTCTCCGGCCTCGCCGTGTGGACCCACCTCATGTCGGCGAGCGTGCTGGCCGCAGCGGCCGTGTGGCTGTTCCTTCGGTCCCGGGGGCGGCGGCCCCTGCTCGCCTTCGCCCTCGTCCCCTTTCTCGTGGCGAGCGCGCCGCTGTGGCTGCGGGCCCTCCGCGGGGGGCCGGCCGCGAGCATCGTGCGAGTGGCGGAGCGCGACTCGACGGCCCTCGCCCACCTGGCCGAGGTGGTCCCGCGCCTGTACGAGCCGCTGGGGGGACTCCTGGGGACGCACGTGCCCGTCCTCGCGGACTCGGAGGACTTCGTGCTCCACCCTCCGGGATGGATCGCCGCGGTCCTGGTGCTGCTGTATGGCCTGATGCTGGTCCTGGCCGGGCGGGCGGCGCACCGGGGCCACCCGTCGGCGCTCTACCTTCTCGCCGCCGCGCTCGCCCTCCTCGCGTTTCCGTTCCCGGCGCGGGCCGCGCCCCACACGATCCGCTTCCTGACCCCCCTCTACCTCCCGGTGGCCGCTCTCGTGGCCTGGGCGGCGTCCCCGCGGGGCGCCTCACCCCGGCGGCCCTGGGTGGTGGTGCTCGCCCTGGCGGCCCTGCAGCTCACGGGGGCGACGCAGCTCCTCGGCGCGTGGCGCAGCCTGGACCGGGCCGAGGCCCCCTTCCTTCTCCCGGACCTGGGGCCGGTGCGGAAGGCGCTCGGCGAGCGTGGCGTCCGCCACGCATACGCCTCCTACGGCCCGGCGTGGCGCCTGACCTGGGAGAGCGGGGAGAGGATCGTGGCCTCGCAGCCCTGGAACGAGCGCTTCCGCCACTACCCGCTGCCCCGCCTCGACGAGGTCCGCTTCGCGAGGAACGTTGCGTGGGTGCTGACGCCGGAGATCCCGACGGACCTGCCTCCGCCCGACGACCTCGACAAGACCCTGCGCCGGCTCGGGGGCCGCTGGAAGCAGATCGAAGCGGGACCAGCCCAGCTGTTCCTCGATTTCGTCCCCCCGTTCTCGCCGGAGGTGAGCCCGTGGCCGGACGCGGGGGCTGCCGGCGATGGCGATCCGCGGACGTTCCTGGTCCCGGATCCCGTAGAGCCCCTGGTGATGCGTCTGCCCCGGCCG
This sequence comes from Acidobacteriota bacterium, assembly GCA_022340585.1. Classification (GTDB taxonomy): domain Bacteria; phylum Acidobacteriota; class Vicinamibacteria; order Fen-336; family Fen-336; genus JAJDNS01. The sequence continues at coordinate 8,719 of JAJDNS010000143.1, read as the reverse complement.
ACACCCCTCGTCGGGCTCACCCTCGTCGCGGCCCTGGAAGGCCCCCGCCTGCTCCGGAGCATGGACGTCGAGGTCAGCGCCGACGGCCAGACGTTCGAGACCGTGGCCCGCCGCCGCCGTCGCCAGGAGCGGGGCGACATCAGGTGGAGGGATGGCACCCCCCAGGCGGTGCTGGATCACGACGTGCTCGCCATCTCCCTGGGAGGACGAACGGTCTCGGCGCTCCGCATCGTTCCCCACGTGTCCTCCGACCCGTGGCGCCTGGCCGAGGTGCTCATCCACACCGCCCCTGGACGCCGGGCCTGGGACGAGTGGCTCACCCCGGACCTCGGCTGGGCCGCGCGGCGACACGCGCTCGCCGAACGCCCACGACCAGACCGCGCGGACTGGTACTCGCGCCTGGCCATCGCGGCACACCATCGTCGGGTCCCGTAGAGCTCGGACCGGGGAAGCCACGAGAGAGCGTCGCCGCCCCGGGAACGACCTCTCCGGGCAATCAGATGTCCCCCCGGGGAAGGAGTGGGACAATGGCTCCATGCGCGAGCTCGAGTCGTTCTTCGTGGGCCGGACGTTCGACGACTTCCTCTTTCGTCCCCAGCACAGCCCGGTCCGGCGTCGGCGCGACGTGGACCTCTCCATGCCTCTGGTGCGCGGGATCGATCTCGCCCTTCCCGTGCTCGGCGCCAACATGGATACGGTGGTGGGCGAGGAGATGGCCAAGACCCTCGCCCTCGAGGGCGGGATCGGATTCCTGCACCGGAACTGCTCCATCGCCGAGCAGGCGGAGCACGTCCGCTACGTGAAGACCCGTCACTCCTACGTCATCGAGGACCCGATCGTCCTCGAGCGCACGGCCACGATCGCCGACGCGCGCCGCGCGATGCGGGAGCACAACGCGAGCAGCTTCCTCATCGAGGACGGGCCGGGGACCGGCCGGCTCGCCGGGATCTACTCCCACCGCGACGTGCCCCTTCACGCGGGCTCGGACGCTCACCCGGTGAGCGACTTCATGACGCCACGGGAGCGTCTCGTCACCCGCCCGCCCACGGTCTCCCTCGAGGAGGCGGAGCAGGCCATGTTCGACCATCGGGTCGAGAAGCTCCCCCTCGTGGACGAAGAGAACCGCATCCGAGGCCTCGTGACCATGCGTGACCTCAAGCTCTACAAGCAGAAGCCGCACTCGAACAAGGACGTCCGGGGGCGCCTGCGGGTCGGGGCCGCGGTGGGTGCGACCGGCGACGCCGCGGAGAGGGCCGCGGCGCTGGTGGCCCAGGAGGTCGACGTCCTGCTCCTCGACGTCGCCCACGCCGACTCGGATGCGGTGGAGCAGGCGGTCGTCGAGCTGAGGCGGCAGCACGAGGTCATGCCCCTCGTGGTGGGCAACGTGGCCACCGCGGCGGCGGCGCGGTGGCTGGCCGATCTCGGGGCCGACGCCATCAAGGTGGGAGTCGGGCCCGGGCGCGGATGCCGGACGCGCCTGGAGACCGGAACCGGTGTGCCCCAGCTTCAGGCCGTGCGCGAGGCGTACCTCGCGACCGACGGGCGGGTGCCGATCATCGCCGACGGCGGCGTGAAGGACGACAAGGACGTCTTCCTGGCCATCGCCTGCGGGGCCTCCACGGTGATGCTCGGCAGCCTGCTGTCGGGAACCGACGAGGCCCCTGGGCTCCTGGTCGAGGACCCGGCCACGCGCCAGAAGATGAAGCTCTACCGGGGCATGACGTCACCGGAGGCGGTGGCCGACGGATCGGAGGGCGACGAGCTGGCCGAGGCCCTGCGGACACCGGCCGAAGGGCAGTCCGTCCGGGTGCCCTACGTGGGCAGTGTCGTCGGTATCCTCGCGCGGATCCGGGGTCACCTGCAGTCGGCGGTCAGCTACGCGGGCGAGTCGACGCTGCGCGACGCCCACTCGAAGATCGCCCGCGAGCCCGAGAAGTACCTGATCCCGCTGTCCGAGGCCTCTCGCCGCGAGTCGTTCGTGCGGTAGAGGGGCGTCCGAGCCTCCCATGCTGCTGACGTTGACGACGACGGACGTCCTCATCTCCCGGTTCCACCCCAAACGGACGGAACTCGGACCGCTCGGCGTCGCGGGCCTGGTGTTCCGGGCGAGCCCCTTCGATCCCGTCGTAGTCGCCGGAGCCGTGGCGCCATCACCGCCACCGCCGCCGTCGCCACGTTCATCCCGGCCCGCCGCGCCACCCGGGTCGAGCCCTTCGCCGCCCTCCGGGTTGAATGAAGAGACCGGTTTGGGAAGTCGCCTCGCCGATCAGGCGCGGCCGCGGACCGACGCTCCCACCTCGGCGTAGGCCCGCGCCACTTTCTCCCGATAGCGCGCGGTGGAGTACGCCCGCTCGATGAGGGCGTGACCCTGCTCCGCCCGAGCCCGGGCCCCCGGCGGGTCTCCGAGGGCCTCCCGGATCCCCACGGCGAGCCCCTCGGGCGTCGACTCGACCAGAAAGGCGGTCTCATCGCTCAGCAGCTGGGTGTGCGAGGGGATGCGGGTGGCCACCAGCGGCCTTCCGGAGGCCAGGTAGGTGAAGACCTTGAACGGGGTGTTCTCGCCCTTGCTCCGGGGCGAAACGAGGAGGTCGGCGACGGCCAGGAACTCGGGGAGCCGCGAGGGGGGCCGCTTGCCCGAGAACATGCAGCGGGACTGTGTGCCGAGAGCGCGGGCCCGGGCCCGGAGCGTCTCGATCTCGTCGGGCTCTCCGCCCATGAACAGGAACTGGGCTCCGGCGACGAGCGGGCTCGCGTCGACCAGCATCTCGACCCCCTGGTAGGGCTCGAAGTTCCCCGAGTAGAGAACGACGGGGAGGTCGGAGAGGCCGAGCTCCCGACGGAGCGCGGCCACCTCCTCGCCCGTGGGCAGGTCGGCGCGCTCCGTCAGCGGAGGGTCCTCGACCTGGAAGACGCGAGCGTCACCCACCCGCCCCTTCACGCCCTCGGTCAGGCTCGCGCAGACCGTCACCACCGCGGCGGCGTGACGCAGGGCGTGGCTCTCGAGGGCCTCGGCGAGGGCGAGGATCGGGCCGCGGGTGGCGAAACCCGAGTAGCGCAGCTGGTCGGGGATCGAGGAGTCGACGTCCATGACCAGCGGCACACGCAGGAGCCGGGCAAAGGGGGCGATGAGGTGGGCCGCCTCCTCGACCGCATGGACGACGTCGTAGCGCCCGGAGGCGAGGCGGAGCACGGCCTCGGCAACGAACGGGACGTCGAGCAGCATCTTCGCCACGGAGGCCCCGGCCTTCACACGTCCCACCGGAAGCCGCAGGGAGCGCAGGTGGCGGACGCCCTCCACCGGCGACGGCTCGCCCTGGGGGAAGGTGAGGAGGTCGACCTGGTGCCCGAGCGTGCCGAGCGCCCGCACGAAGTGGAGGACGGCCAGAGGTGTTCCCCGCACCTCGAAGAACGGCTGCGGGGCGAGGAAGAGGATCCTCAATGACTCAGGAAGCGCTCCGCGTCGATGGCGGACATGCACCCGCTGCCCGCCGCGGTCACCGCCTGGCGGTAGCGGCTGTCGGCGACGTCACCGGCCGCGAAGACGCCGGGCACGCTCGTGGCGGTGGTCCCGTCGCCGGTCAGCAGGTAGCCCTGCTCGTCCATCTCGATCTGGCCCTGGAAGACGGCGGTGTTCGGAGTATGGCCAATGGCCATGAAGATCCCCCCGGCGGCCACCTCGCTGACCTCGTCCGACTTGACGTTGCGGACCATGGCGCCGGTGACGCCCTCGCCCGGGCCCCCGAGGATCTTCTCCACCACGGAATCGAGGAGCCAGGCGATCTTCGGGTTGGCCCTGGCGCGGGTCTGCATGGCCTTGCTCGCCCGCAGCTCGTCGCGGCGGTGGACGACGGTGACCTTGTCGGCGAACTTGGTCAGGAAGTCCGCCTCTTCCATCGCGGTGTCGCCTCCCCCCACGACCAGGACCTCCTTGCCCTTGTAGAAGAACCCGTCGCAGGTGGCGCAGGCGGAGACCCCCCCGATCCTGGTGCGGAACTCCAGCTCCTCCGGGAGCCCCAGCCACTTCGCCCGGGCCCCGGTGGCGATGATCAGCGTGTCGGCGGTGAGCTCGCCGTCGGCGAGGGTCAGGCGGAATGGCCGCTCCTTCAGCGCCGCGGCCTTGAGCTCGCCGGTGGCGAACTCGGCCCCGAAGCGCTCCGTCTGCTTGCGCATCCGGTCCATCAGCTCGGGGCCGAGGATTCCCTCGGGGAAGCCGGGGTAGTTGTCCACCTCGGTCGTCAGCATGAGCTGCCCCCCGGGGACGTCGGTGGGGTCGTCTCCGCCCCCGCCCTCGACGACCAGCGGCGCGAGCTCCGCCCTCGACGCGTACAGGGCGGCGGTCAGGCCGGCGGGACCGGATCCCAGGATGACGACTCGATAGTGATTCTTGCTGGGCATGGACCTCGCTCCGATGATGGCAGACGACCCAGTATAATCGTTTGGATGACCGACACGGCCAGCATCGAGGTGTTGCTCGCCACGCTGAACTCAGCCGACGTGGGCAGCCTCGATGCCATCGCGGAGAAGATGGAGCAGGTGCGGACGGAGCTCGAGTCGCTCGACCAGCCGGAGCTGGCAGGGGCGGCCGGAGAGGCCCTCGTCGCCCTGCGCCGCGGGGACGTGGCGGAGTTCCGGCGGGGGCGTGCCTTCCTGCAGAGCAAGATCGGGCATCTGAGGTAGGGCCTGGCGCCACGCGGGGGCGAGAGCCCCCGGGGAGCGAGTGGCCGGGTGAAACCCCGGGGCCCGCTCGCGCGTCTGAAGGAGACGGTTACGCCTGCTCACGAAGAAGGAAGCCATGACCGAGATCGACGTCGCCAAGCTCAACGAGGCCGTTCGCGAGGAGTCCCTGCAGATCCAGGCCGCGGTCGACGAGGTCCGCAAGGTCATCGTCGGCCAGAAGACGCTGGTCGAGCGGATGATGGTGGCCCTCCTCTGCCGCGGCCACCTGCTGGTCGAGGGAGTTCCCGGCCTGGCCAAGACCCTGGCTGTGAAAACGCTGGGTGAGGTGCTGGATCTGGGCTTCTCGCGCATCCAGTTCACCCCCGATCTCCTCCCCGCCGACTTGATCGGCACCATGATCTACCAGCAGAAGACCGGGGAGTTCGTGGCGCGCAAGGGGCCTGTCTTCACGAACCTGCTCCTCGCCGATGAGATCAACCGCGCTCCCGCCAAGGTGCAGTCGGCGCTTCTCGAGTCGATGCAGGAGCGGCAGGTCACCCTGGGTGACGTCTCTCACCCGCTGCCCGAGCCTTTCCTGGTGTTCGCCACCCAGAACCCCATCGAGCAGGAAGGGACCTACCCGCTGCCCGAGGCCCAGGTCGACCGCTTCCTGCTGAAGGCGAAGGTCGACTACCCCTCGCGGGTCGAGGAGAGGCAGATCCTGGACCGGATGATCTCGGGAGAAGCTCCCCCGGTGGCCCGCGTCCTGGCCGGCGACACCGTGCGGGGTCTCACCCGGCGTGTGCGTGAGGTCTACATGGACGACCGGCTCCGCGACTACATCGTGGCGCTGGTCTCCGCCACCCGGACTCCCCGCGATGTGGGGCTCGTGGACCTCGCGCCCCTCATCGCCTACGGGGCGTCTCCCCGGGCCACTCTGGCCTTCTCCGAGGCCTCCCGGGCGGTGGCCTTCCTCCGTGGCCGCGGCTACGTGGTCCCGGAGGACGTCAAGGAGATCGCCAAGGACGTGCTGCGCCACCGGGTGCTCCTCACCTACGAGGCGGAGGCCGAAGACGTCACCTCGGACACCGTCGTCGACCGCATCCTCGAGCGGGTCGAGGTCCCGTAGCTTCCGAGATGCTCGACCGCGAGACTCTTCGACGCATTCGCCGCATCCAGATCCGGACCCGCGTGATCCTCGAGTCCGGGATCGGCGGGGCGTACCACGCCGTGTTCAAGGGGCGGGGCATGGAGTTCGCGGAGGTGCGAGAGTACACGCCGGGAGACGAGATCCGCACCATCGACTGGAACGTGACCGCCCGCATGGGCGCCCCGTTCGTGAAGAAGTTCGTGGAGGAGCGCGATCTCACCCTGCTGCTGCTGGTGGACGTGTCCGGCTCCCAGGACTTCGGGTCCCGGTACCTCCTGAAGCGCGACTACGCGGCCGAGCTCGCGGCGGTGCTGGCCTTCTCCGCGGTGGCCAACCACGACCGGGTCGGAGCGGTTCTCTTCTCCGACCGCATCGAGGGCTACGTGCCCCCCGGCGCCGGCCACCAGCACGCCCTCCGGATCGTGCGGGACCTCCTGGCGAAGGAGCCGCGGGGCCGGGGTACGGACCTCACCGGAGCCCTCCAGTTCGCCCAGCGGGTGCTGCGGCGGCGGGGGATCGTGGCCGTCATCTCCGACTTCCAGGCCTCGGGATACGAGAGGGCCCTGGGGGCGCTGCGCCGCCGCCACGACGTGGTCGCCCTCCACCTCCAGGACCCGCGGGAGAAGGAGGTGGTGCCCGCGGGGCTCGTGGCCTTCACCGACCCCGAGACCGGCGAGCGGCTCGTGGCCGACAGTGGGCGGCCCGAGGTGCGACGAGCCCTGTCCGACCACGGCTTCGAGAGGGCGCGACAGGTCTTCAAGAAGACGCGGGTGGACGCGTTGACCCTCTCCACCGCGGAGTCCTACGAGGGGCCGCTCCGCGGCTTCTTCAAGGCGCGGGAGCGGAGGCGGTGATGCGATCCGGCTCCCGCATCGTCCTCCCGGTACTCCTTGCCTCGACGCTGGCGGGCGCGGCCTTCGCCCAGGAGACGGCCGCTTCCGGAGAGCCCGCCGTCGAGACGCCGCCTGCCCCCGTCACGGTGACGGCCGCGCCCAGCAAGGACGAGGTGACGGTCGGCGAGACGTTCTCCATCGACCTGAAGGCCGACGGCCCGCCCGGGACGACGTACCGGTTCGCGGCCGGGGCCTCGGAGGACGATATCGAGCTCCGGACCCCGGAGCCCGAAGCGGACGCCCCCGCTCCCGACCCGGCGACCCATCGCTACGAAGCCGAGGTCTACGCCCTGGGCGAGGTCGAGATCCCGCCCATCCCGGTGCGCTACCGACTGCCCGACGGGGCAGATGGGGAGGTGGACACAGAGCCGATCGTGCTGAAGGTCGGGACGCTCCTGCCCCGGGACGCGGAGGAGCAGAAGCTCGCCGACATCCGTGGCCCGGAGCCCGTTGGGATCGGCCGCGCATTCTGGCTGGCCACGATCGCCGGGCTGCTGCTCGTGGCGGGACTGGTCACCTGGCTCATGAGGAGGCGCCGGAAGGAGAGTGCCGCCCAGGCGATTCCCGTGCCCGAGACGCCACCCGACGTCGAGGCCCTGGCCGCGCTCACGGCCCTCGCCGCTTCGGGGCTGGTCGAGGCCCGGGCCTTCCGCGAGTTCTACATCCGCCTGACCGCCATCGCGAAGCGCTACCTCGAGCGGCGCCTCGATGCCCCCGTGCTCGAGATGACCACGACGGAGACCGTGGCTTTCCTCCGCGATCGCGCTCACGGGAGCGATCTGCTGCGGGTCATGCGCGACCTCGCACAGGCCGCCGACCACATCAAGTTCGCCCGGGGGCAGGGACTGGCCGAGGCCGCCGAGGCACACCTCGCGGCGGTGCGGGCGCTCGTTCCCGCTCTCGAGGCGCGGCTGCGGCCGCCGGCACCCGAGACGCCAGAGGAAGGGAAGGCGGCGTGATGGACTGGGCTGGCTTCCGCTTCGAAGACCCCGCCTGGCTGTGGGCGGCCACCCTGGGTCCCCTCGTGGTGGCCGCGGTCCTCCTTCGGGAGCGCGGGGGCCGGGCGGTGACCTTCCCAGGGGCGGCGCGGTTGCGGGGGACCCCTCCGGGGTGGCGGGTCCGGCTGCGGCATGCCCCGGCGGTTCTCGCGGCTCTCGGTCTCGTCGCCGGCGCGGTGGCCCTGGCCCGTCCCCAGCACGGCTCGCTGCGGGAGAGCGTGACCACCCGGGGCGTCGACGTGGTGGTCGCCCTGGACGTCTCCGGGTCGATGGCCGCGCAGGACTTCCAGCCGCGGAACCGGCTCGAGGTGGCCAAGGAGGTGGTGGCCGAGTTCGTGAAGCGCCGGACCACGGACCGCGTGGGCCTCATCGTCTTCGCCGGCCGCAGCCTCACCAAGTCGCCGCCCACCACCGATACCGCGGTGCTCCTCCGCCAGCTCGACGACGTGCACCTCCAGATGCTGCCCGACGGCACGGCCATCGGATCCGGGCTCGCGACCGCTCTCACGCGCCTGCGTCGCTCCGAGGCCGAGAGTCGGGTCATCGTCCTCGTCACCGACGGGGCGAACAACGCCGGTGAGATCGACCCCGCCACCGCCACCGACATGGCCCGGGCCATGGAGGTGCGCGTCTACACCGTGGGGGTGGGCCACGGGGGGCAAGTTCCCATGCCCGTTCGCACCCAGGACCCCTTCACCGGCCAGATCGTCGAGCGAACGGTCACCACCGAGGTGCAGATCGACGAGGAGCTGCTGAAGGGGATCGCCGACCGGACCGGGGGAGAGTTCTTCCGGGCCACCGATCCGGAGTCCCTGCGCCAGATCTTCGCGAGGATCGACAAGCTCGAGAAGTCCGAGATCGAGCACCAGGCCTTCCGGCGCTACCGGGACCTCTTCCCACCGGTCCTGCACGTCGCGGCCGCCCTCCTCGCGGTGGCGGCGCTCGTCTGGGCCGCCGGGTTGAGGGTGACTCCCGCATGAGGACCCGCTCGTGATCTTCGACTCTCCCCAGTGGCTCTTCGC
>JAJDNS010000135.1 GCA_022340585.1 Acidobacteriota bacterium | reverse complement strand
GCTCCGGTGACATCCACGTCGAGGACGTCGACGGCGACTTCACCGTCGAAGAGGACGGCTCGGGCGACATCACGCACGAGCGCGTGCAGGGCCGGGTGACGGTCCCGGAGCGCTGAAGCCCGGGTCATTCCGAGTTCGCTGCTCCGCGCGTCGAACTCGGAATTCTCCGTTCCCCGGGGCGGCACTCCCGTCCCACCATCAACCCCCAGCCGCCGGTTCCGGCTCCACACCCCTGCCCGTCGAACTCGGAATCCTCCGTTTCAAGCCGTCCTCCTTCGTCGCCCTCCCCCCGTCGGTTAGACTGCCGTTAATGTCCCGCAGCCCTGCCCTCGCTGCTCTCGTCCTCCTCTCGGTCGGGGCGGCGACAGCATCGCCCCAGACGGGCAACGCTCGGACCGACCGGCCCCGTCTGGCCCTCGCCCTGAGCGGGGGCGGGGCCCGCGGGATCGCCCACATCGGGGCCCTGCGTGCCCTCGAGGAGGCGGAGATCCCCGTCGACGCCATTGCCGCCAACAGCATGGGGGCGGTCGTCGGCGGCATCTACGCGACCGGCAAGACCACGGCGGAGCTGGACCAGATCGTCCGGTCCGTGGGCTGGGACTCCCTCTTCAGTGGCCGGCCGGACCGGCGGAACCTGCCGGTGGCGCGCCGGCAAGACCGCTTCCGGACCTTCGCCGGAGCGGATTTCAGCTGGTCGGAGCTGCGCCTCGGGGCCGGCCTCCTCGCCGAGCACCGCATCAACCGCTACCTGATCGAGCAGCTGGCGCCCGCGGGCTACGCCGCCGGCAACGACTTCGACCGCCTGCCCATCCGCTTCCGGTGCGTGGCCACCGACCTCGACGACGGCGAGCGGGTCATCCTCGATCGGGGCGACCTCCCCCTGGCGGTGCGGGCGAGCATGTCGATTCCGGTGGCCTTCCCTCCCGTGGAGTGGGAGGGACACCGTCTGGTGGACGGCCTGGTGGTGGACAACCTGCCCGTGGACGTGGCCCGGGCCTTCGAAGCGGACGTCCTGGTGGCGGTCGACGTCGGCAGCCCGCCCCTGGAGCCGGACGACTACCGGACCGCCCTCGGCGTCGCCGAGCAGGTCTCCAATCTCCTCATGGTGAGGCGGTACGAGGACTACGCCGCAGACGCCGACGTCCTGGTGAAGCCGGACCTGGGACGACACCTCTCGACCAGGTACTCGGACTTCGAGACGCTCATCGAGGCAGGCTATGAGGCGATGAAGGCCGCCATTCCCGAGATCCGCGAGAAGCTGGTGGCGGCGGGTCACGGCGGCGATCTTCCGCGCCGGACCCGGTTCGGGCCCGAGCGGGTCCTCGAGGGCGCCACGATCGCCGAGGTGGGTGTGCGAGGGAACGACCGCCTGGGCGAGCGCGTCCTCCGGCGCATCTTCAACATCCCGGTGGGGCCTGGATTCGACCTCGAGAAGGGTCTGCGGGCCCTCGACAAGATCGAGGCGACGGGCCTTCTCGAGCACGCCTGGATGGAGTTCGAGCCGGTGCCTGAGGGACTGCGGATCACCCTGGTCGTCCGGGAGGCGCCTGCGAATCGTGCGGACGTGGGGGCCGCCTTCACCGAGTGGGAGAAGGCCCGGGGCGTGCTGCGGCTCCGCAACCGGAACACCTTCGGCTCCGGCGAGGAGACGTCTCTGCTGCTGGTGGCCAGCGAGGCCAACCTGGGTGGCGCGCTCGGGCTGCGAGGGGAGATGCCCTTCTTCCATCACGTCGCCTACCGGGCAGACGCCTACATCTTCTCCGACAAGCCGCGCTTCTTCGACGAGGAGGGAGACAAGGTCAACCGAGCCCAGTTCGACCGCCGAGGGGTGACCCTGGCGCTGCAGGCGCCCCTCGAGCGCTGGGGCCTCTTGGAGGCGGGGTTGCGCCTGGGAAGCGTCAGTACCGGGTGGAAGCCCGGGCTGGCTCTGACCGAGGGCACCGACGACGTCCGCACCTTTCTGGCGGGCATCGTGTACGACGACCTGGACCGCTTCCTCTGGCCGGAGTCCGGGCGGCGCCTGGCCGTCTACGGGTGGTGGAGTACCGACGGACTCGGGGCGACGCATCCCTTCTGGCGGGTGGAGGGCGAGGGCCGCCTGGCCCAGCGGATGGGACAACGGATGGTGCTCCAGCTCGACGCCTCCGCCGGCCTCTCTGGCGACGACCTGCCGATCTACGACTGGTTCCGGGTGGGGGGGCCCTATCTCATTCCCGGCTACCACCACGAGGAGCTCAAGGGGCCCCAGGCGCTGGCCGGCGCGGTGAGCGTCCGGTACCGCGTCGTCGACAACCTGGACGCGGTGGCCCGTGTGGGCTCCGGCAACGTCTACGCCTCCCGGAGTGACATCACTCTCGACGACCTGCGCTGGGGCGTGGGGGCGGGGCTCGTGTACCACAGCCGGGTCGGGCCCCTGGCCCTCGAGCTCGGCTGGCAGGACCAGGGCGCCTCGCTCCTCTCGGTCTCCCTGGGCTGGAACTGAGGTCGCCGGCGGGGGCGGACCGCCGGGGGCGCCCTCATTCGCTACAATCAGCTCAATGGCCCGTCCGGATCGCGAAGGCGGCAGCGGTGTCGTCGAGAAGCCGAAGTCGAAGACGAAGCGCCCCCAGCTCTTCAACGTCGTGCTGTACAACGACGACTACACGACCATGGAGTTCGTGGTGCACGTTCTCGAGTCCGTCTTCGACAAGGGACCGGCCGAGGCCTATCGTGTCATGATGGAGGTGCACACCGGAGGTCGCGGTCTCGCCGGCGTCTACCCCTGGGAGGTGGCAGAGACCAAGGTCGCGACGGTGCACGAGCTGGCCCGGTCCGAGGGCTTTCCCCTCCGTGCCGGGATTGAGGAGGCCTGAGGTGTTCAGCGCCGCTCTCGAGCGGGTTCTCAACGTGGCGGCCCGGGAGGCCATGGTCCGCCGGCACGCCAACCTGACCGTGGAGCACCTGCTCTACGCGGTGGCCCACGACCCCGACGGCGAGGACATCCTCGAGGGCGCGGGGGCCGACGTGGTGCGACTGCGTCAGGAGCTCGAGGAGTTCCTCGAGCAGGCGCTCGAGAAGGTGCCGGCCGGCGCCCGGCGGCCGCCTCAGCAGACCCTGGCCTTCCGCCGCGTGCTGCAGACCGCGGTGGTCCACGTGCAGAGCGCGGGCAAGGACGAGGCGGACGTGGGCGACGTGCTGGCGGCCATCCTGCGGGAGCCCCGGTCCCACGCCGTGGCCCTGCTCAAGGCTCACGACGTCAGCCGTCTCGACGTCCTCAACTACATCTCCCACGGGATCCGGAAGGGCCCCCAGGTCGAGAGGGAGGACGAGGAGGGCCTCGCCCCGGGAGGCGGGGCCGAGGACGGGGAGGGACCCGGGCGCGACCCCCTGTCCGCCTTCGCCACCAACCTCAGCGAGCGGGCCCGAGAGGGCAAGCTCGATCCGGTGATCGGCCGCCTCCAGGAGACGGGCCGGGCGCTGGAGGTGCTGTGCCGGCGCCGGAAGAACAACCCGGTCTTCGTGGGGGAGCCGGGGGTGGGGAAGACCGCCATCGTGGAGGGCCTGGCCCAGCGGTTGCTGCAGGACGACAGCCCGGACGTCCTGAAGGGGGGGGAGATCTTTGCCCTCGACACCGGGTCGCTCCTGGCCGGCACGCGGTACCGTGGCGACTTCGAGGAGCGGTTCAAGGCCGTGATCGGGGCGCTGAAGAAGCGGGATCTGCCCGTTCTCTTCATCGACGAGATGCACACCATGGTGGGGGCGGGGGCCACCACCGGCGGGACGATGGACCTCGCCAACCTGATCAAGCCGGTGCTCACCGAGGGAGAGATCCGACTGATGGGGTCGACGACCTTCGAGGAGTTCAAGCACATCGAGCGAGACCGGGCCCTGGCGCGGCGGGTGCAGCGGATCGACGTGGACGAGCCGAACGAGGGCGACACGGTGCGCATCCTCGAGGGGCTCCGGGAGCGCTACCAGAAGCACCACGAGACCGAGTACACCGACGGCGCCCTGGAGGCGGCGGCGCGACTGGCCCGGCGCCACCTGCGCGACCTGCGTCTCCCGGACAGCGCCATCGACGTCCTGGACGAGGCCGGGGCCATGCTCCGCCTGAACCCGCCGAAGGAGGGCGACCGCGTCGTGGACGTGCCCGAGATCGAACGCGTCGTGGCCCGGATGGCCCGCATCCCCGAGACCCAGGCCACCTCGTCCGACCGGGAGCGGCTCCGCACCCTCGGGGAAGCGCTCCAGCGCGTGGTCTTCGGTCAGGAGGAGGCGGTCGAAACGGTGGCCGCGGCCATCAAGCGGGCCCGAGCCGGGCTCGGCCCCCCGGAGCGGCCGGCGGGGGCCTTCCTCTTCACCGGACCGACCGGGGTGGGGAAGACGGAGCTGGCCCGCCAGCTGGCTCGCCACCTCGGGAACGAGTTCCACCGGTACGACATGTCGGAGTACACGGAGAAGCACTCCGTGTCCCGGCTCATCGGCGCGCCCCCGGGCTACGTGGGCTTCGAGCAGGGCGGGCTTCTGGTGGACGCCGTGCGACAGCACCCGTACTCGGTGGTGCTCCTCGACGAGATCGAGAAGGCCCATCCCGACCTCATGAACATCCTGCTCCAGGTGATGGATCACGCCACCCTGACCGACAACACGGGTCGCAAGGCGGACTTCCGGCAGGTCACCCTGATCATGACCTCGAACGCCGGCTCCCGGGAGATGAGCCAGTCCGCCATCGGCCTGGTGGGCGATCACGAGCAGGACGCCAAGTCCCGGGGCAAGCAGGCCATCGAGCGCTTCTTCACCCCCGAGTTCCGCAACCGGCTCGACGCGGTGGTCACCTTCCGCTCCCTCTCCCCGGAGGTCATGGAGACCATCGTGGACAAGTTCATCCTCGAGCTGGAGACGCAGCTGCGGGAGCGCAAGGTCGCGATCGACCTGGCCCCGGAGGCCCGGCGGCACCTGGCCGAGAAGGGCTTCGACCCGGTCTACGGCGCCCGGCCCCTGAACCGCCTCGTCCAGACCGACGTTCGCAACCCCCTCACCGACGAGATCCTGTTCGGGGACCTCGAGCACGGGGGAACGGTGCGGGTGGGCTTCGACGGGGAGAAGCTGACCTTCGACTTCGAGGGGGCGCCCCCGCCCGAGCCGGAATCGCCCCCGGAGCCGGAAGCCCCCCCCGCCCCCCCGGAATCCGGACCCGCCCCCGCGGATGCCTGATCGTTCCGAGTCGGCTGCTGAGACGGCCGACTCGGAACCTCCGTCACCCTGCCCTCACCCCTCCACCCGCGGCGCTTTCCGCCTCCTGCGCCCTGCTCCCTGCTTCCTGATACGCCTCCTCCCCCCTCCAATCGCCCTGCTACACTGATCGATCGTGACCACCCGCCCCAACCCGCGTTACGAGGCCCTTCAGCGTGAGCTCGCCCGCCGGATCCTCGTCATCGACGGGGCGATGGGAACGCTCATGCAGGCCGCCGGCCTCGACGAGGCGGGCTACCGGGGCGACCGCTTCCGAGACCACTCCCGCGATCTCAAGGGCAACCACGAGATCCTCAACCTGACGCACCCCGACGTCGTCGAGGCGGCTCACCGGGAGTACCTGGCCGCCGGTGCCGACATCATCGAGACGAACACCTTCAACGGGACGCGGGTCTCCCAGGCCGACTACGGCACCGAGGCGCTGGCTCGAGAGATCAACCTCGAGGCGGCCCGGGTGGCGCGACGGGCCGCCGACGGGTGGATGGGTGAGGAAGAGGGCCGGACCTGCTGGGTGGCGGGGGCCCTCGGGCCGACCAACAAGACGGCCTCCCTCTCGCCCGACGTGGCCGATCCCGGCAAGCGAGCCATCACCTTCGACGAGCTGGAGGAGGCGTACCACGAGCAGGCGACGGGGCTCCTGGAGGGGGGAGCGGACCTGCTCTTCGTGGAGACGATCTTCGACACCCTCAACGGCAAGTCCGCCCTGGCCGCCATCTCGAGGGCGTTCGAGGAGCAGGGTCGGCAGGTCCCGGTGCTGGCTTCGGTCACCATCACCGACCTGTCCGGGCGGAACCTCTCCGGCCAGGGGGTGGAGGCGTTCTGGATCTCGGTCGCCCACGCGCCCCTCTTCGCGGTGGGCATCAACTGTGCGCTCGGGCCCGCCCAGATGCGGCCGCACCTGGAGGAGCTGGCGCGGGTGGCCCCGATCCCCGTGAGCTCCTACCCCAACGCCGGTCTTCCCAACGCCTTCGGGGGCTTCGACGAGACACCGGAGTCCATGGCCCGCGATCTCGGGGAGTGGGCCCGGGCCGGTTTCCTCAACCTCGTGGGGGGATGCTGCGGGACGACCCCGGCCCACGTGCGGGCCATCGCCGCGGCGGTGACGGGTGTCTCGCCCCGGGCCCTTCCGGAGGTGCCCCGGCTCAGCCGCTTCTCCGGCATGGATCCTCTCGTGATCCGGCCGGACTCGAACTTCGTCAACGTCGGCGAGAGGACGAACGTGACCGGCTCCGCCCGCTTCGCGCGCCTGGTCCGGGAGGGGCAGCTGGACGACGCCCTGACCGTCGCGCGCCAGCAGGTCGAGGACGGCGCCCAGATCATCGACGTCAACATGGACGAGGGGCTCCTGGACTCCGTGGAGGCGATGCGGTCGTTCCTGAACCTCCTCGCCGCCGAGCCCGACATCGCCCGGGTCCCGGTCATGGTCGACTCCTCGAAGTGGGAGGTGATCGAGGCCGGGCTGAAGTGCCTTCAGGGGAAGGGGATCGTCAACTCCCTCTCCCTCAAGGAGGGAGAAGAGGCCTTCGTCGCCCACGCCCGTCAGGCTCGGCGGTACGGGGCAGGGGTGGTGGTGATGGCCTTCGACGAAGAGGGACAGGCGACCACCGTGGAGCGGCGGGTGGAGATCCTGAGCCGCGCCGTCCGGATCCTCACCGAGGAGGTCGGGTTCCCGGCCGAGGACATCGTCCTCGACCCCAACGTCCTCACCGTGGGGACCGGGATCGAGGAGCACGCGGACTACGGGGTGGCGTTCATCGAGGCCACTCGGCGGCTCAAAGCGGCCCAGCCCGGGGTGAAGGTGAGCGGCGGGATCTCCAACGTGTCCTTCTCGTTCCGGGGCAACAACCCGGTGCGGGAGGCCATGCACGCGGCCTTCCTCTACCACGCGATCCGGGCCGGGCTCGACATGGGCATCGTCAACGCCGGCCAGCTCGCGGTCTACGAGGAGATCCCCGAGGAGCTCAGGGAGCGGGTCGAGGACGTCCTCCTGAATCGGCGACCCGACGCAACGGAGCGGCTGGTGACCTTCGCCGAATCGGTGAAGGCGGGGGAGAAGGGACCAGCGGAGGAGGATGCCTGGCGGCGGCTGGCCGTGGAGGAGCGTCTCGCCCATGCCCTGGTGCGGGGGATCGACGCCTTCATCGAGGCGGACACCGAGGAGGCGCTCGAGAAGCTGGGCCGGCCCCTCGACGTGATCGAGGGACCCCTGATGGCCGGCATGAGCGTGGTAGGTGACCTGTTCGGCGCGGGCAAGATGTTCCTGCCCCAGGTCGTCAAGAGCGCCCGGGTGATGAAGAAGGGGGTGGCCTGGCTGACGCCCCATCTGGAGGCCGAGAAGGCGCGCGCGGCCCGGGCGGAGGCGAAGGTCGTCCTCGCCACCGTCAAGGGAGACGTTCACGACATCGGGAAGAACATCGTCGGGGTCGTCCTGGGCTGCAACAACTACGAGGTGATCGACCTCGGGGTGATGGTGAGCGCGGACAAGATCCTCTCCACCGCCCGCGAGGTCGGCGCCGACGTGGTGGGCCTCTCGGGTCTCATCACGCCGTCCCTGGACGAGATGGCGCACGTGGCCCGGGAGATGGGCCGGCAGGGCTTCACCGTGCCCCTCCTCATCGGCGGGGCCACGACGAGCCGGGCCCACACCGCGGTGCGCATCGCTCCGGGATACGCCGGGCCCGTCGTCCACGTAGCCGACGCGTCGCGGGCGGTCGGGGTCGTGGGACGGCTGCGGAGCGACGGGCAGAGGACGGCCTTCGTGGAGGAGAATCGACGCGAGCAGGAGAGGCTCCGCCGGGAGCACGAGGGTCGCCGGTCGGCGCGCCCGCTGCTGACCCTCGAGGAGGCGCGGCGACGCCGCACGCCCATCGACTGGTCCGGCTACTCGCCCCCCCAGCCGTCGTTCCAGGGGGTGCGGGTGCTCGACCCGGTGCCGCTGTCCGATCTCGTTCCGTACATCGACTGGACCCCCTTCTTCGCCGTCTGGGAGCTCCGGGGGACCTACCCGCGCATCTTCGAGCACCCGGAGTGGGGCCCCCGGGCCCGCGAGGTGTTCGACGACGCCCGGGACATGCTCACCCGCCTCGTCGCCGAGGGCACCCTCGGCGCCCGTGCGGCGTACGGCTTCTTTCCCGCCGGAGTCGTGGGTGACGACATCCAGATCTACACCGACGAGTCGCGGGCGGGGCTGCGGACCACGTTCCCCATGCTCCGGCAACAGGCGGACCGGAGCGAGGGCGAGCCGAACCAGGCCCTCGCCGACTTCGTGGCCCCCCGGGAGAGCGGACTGCAGGACTGGATCGGCGCCTTCGCGGTGACCGCCGGGGTGGGGGAGGAGGATGTGGCTGCCTCCTTCCGGCGGGGGAACGACGACTACGGGGCGATCCTGGCCCAGGCCCTGGCCGACCGGCTCGCGGAGGCCTTGGCGGAGTGGCTGCACCAGCGCGTGCGCGCGGAGTGGGGCTACGGCGGGGAGGAGGAGCTCGCCATCGAGGACCTGATCCGGGAACGCTACCGTGGGATTCGTCCGGCGCCCGGCTACCCCTCCTGCCCCGATCACAGCGAGAAGGCCCGGCTGTTCGATCTTCTCGGGGGCGAGGACGCCGTGGGCATCGCTCTCACCGAGACCTTCGCGATGCGGCCGGCGGCCTCGGTGTGCGGCCTGTACTTCGCCCACCCCCAGGCGCGCTACTTCTCCCTCGGCAAGATCGAGAGAGACCAGGTGGTGGACTACCACCGACGGAAGGGTGTCGGTCTCAGGGACGTGGAGCGCTGGCTCGGCCCCCATCTGAACTACTCGCCCAGCGAAGAGGAGGCACGGCCCTGAAGCTGCGTCTGCGCTACCCGGCGACGCCGGACAACGCCGAGGACCACGCCGAGCTCGCGGTGAGGGTCGCGCGCGAGGAGTACGACACGACCCTCGACTACTCGCTGGAAAGCCTGGAGAGCCTGGACGCCGAGATCGAGTCGTTGCGGGAGGAGGGCCTCGACGGGGAGGCGGTGGCCGAGGTGCTCTTCGTCTTCGGCTGTTATCTCGGCGAGGTGATGGTGAGGCACCTGAAGGGGAAGTGGGCACCCACGGCCCGCTCGCCCCTGCGTGACCTGTCGCCGTGGCCGATGGTGGTGACGCTGGCCGAGGGCTCGGCCTGGGACACCATCGGCAAGGTCTACAAGCGCCTCGAGCTCGGCGACTCCGAGTACCTGCCGGCCTTCTTCCAGTGGGCGGCCCAGGGGCGGTCCGGCGGAGCCCGGGAATGAGCGCGGGGGACGATGAGCGCGACGAGGAGATCTCTCCCGGCGAGGTGGTGAGCATCCCCCTCACCGGTGAGCTCGACCTGCACCCCTTCGCCCCCCGGGACATTCCGTCGGTGGTCGAGGACTACGTTCGCGCGTGTCACGGAAGAGGAGTACGTCACCTTCGGCTCGCCCACGGTCGCGGTCGTGGAGTTCAGCGGGCCGCAGTGCGGAGAGTCCTGGCGACGCTGCCCGAGGTGCGGAGCTTCGACGACGCGCCGCCCGGCGCGGGCGGGTGGGGCGCGACGGTGGTCGAGCTGCGACTCTCCGACGAAGCCCCTTAGCTCAACCCGCAACGAGGATCAAGCGTTCCGCTTGTCCGATTTACCGACGGAAGTTCAAGTGCTTTGTGAGCATCGAGAATCACCGCACGGGGCGCGGCTTTGCGGCCGCGGCACGGCGTTCGACCCCGTCGATGGCGGTCGAACGAGACCTTGACACGAGGAACCTCGCTCAATAGATTCTCTTTCGCCCTCGAAAAGGGCGGCTCCGGTGAGCCCCTTCCGATCGGAGCCGAAGAACACCGTCCCCCGAGTCGAATGCCACCGCTGACAATGAACAACCTGACCTTTGGCTTCTTTGACGATAGCGGGCTGCCCCGCACCAACCGGATCCTGATGTTCTACTCGTTCGAGACCGAGGAGCATCTCGCGCGATCCGGGATCCTCCACTACCACGTGGAGGAACATCGATTCGTCGGGCCGCGCCACGACCGAGAGCTCACCGACGCGGCCCTGACGTTCCTCGCGGACAGCGGTCGCCTGGCCGATCGGCCCCTCTGACGGCGGCGGTGGTGGCGCCGCGCCGGTGTGCTAGGATCAAGTGTTTCGATGAGGCGCATCGGCGCTACCAGGAGGCAGTCTCATGACAGCAGCAGCGGGAAAGGGGCGCACGATTGCGCCTGCGGAGGGCAAGCTCGGCGTTCTCCTTCCGGGAATGGGAGCGGTGGCGACGACCTTCATCGCCGGCGTGGAGTCCATTCGCCGGGGGTTCTCGAAGCCAATCGGCACCATGAGCCAGATGGGCACGGTCCGCCTCGGGAAGAGAACCGACGGGCGGTCCCCGGCGATCGGTGACTTCGTTCCCCTGGCCTCGCTGGAGGATCTCGTCTTCGGGGGCTGGGACGTCTTCCCGGACAGCGCCTACGAAGCGGCGAAGAAGGCCGGGGTCCTCGAGGACCGCCACCTCGAGCCGATCAAGGACTTCATGGACGGCATCAAGCCGTGGCCGGCGGTCTTCGACCCGCAGTACGTCAAGAAGCTGAACGGGCCTCACGTGAAGAAGGGAAAGTCCCTGCGCGACCTGGCCGACCAGGTCTCCGCGGACATCGCGGCCTTCAAGAAGGACAACGGCCTGGACCGCCTGGTGATGGTGTGGTGCGGCTCGACCGAGGTCTACCGGCAGGAGAGCGAGGTCCACTCCACCCTCGAGAAGTTCGAGAAGGGGCTCGACGACTCCGACCCGAACATCCTCCCTTCCATGATCTACGCCTACTGTGCGATCAAGGAGGGCATTCCCTACTGCAACGGCGCCCCGAACCTCTCCGCCGACTTCCCGGCCATGGTGGAGCTGGCCCGCAAGACCGGGTCCCCCATCGGCGGGAAGGACTTCAAGACCGGCCAGACCCTGATGAAGACCATTCTGGCCCCCGGGTTCAAGGCTCGCCTGCTGGGGATGAACGGCTGGTACTCCACCAACATCCTCGGCAATCGTGACGGGGAGGTCCTGGACGACCCCGAGTCCTTCAAGACCAAGGAGGTCAGCAAGCTCGGGGTCCTCGAGTACATCCTCCAGCCGCATCTGTACCCCGAGCTGTACGGCGACATCTCCCACGTGGTCCGGATCAACTACTACCCGCCCCGGGGAGACAACAAGGAGGGCTGGGACAACATCGACATCTTCGGGTGGATGGGCTACCCGATGCAGATCAAGGTGGACTTCCTGGCCCGGGACTCCATCCTCGCGGCCCCGATCGTCCTCGACCTGGCGATCTTCTCCGACCTGGCCAAGCGGTCGGGGATGAGCGGGATCCAGGAGTGGCTGTCGTTCTACTTCAAGAGCCCCCAGACGGCCGAGGGCCTGTACCCCGAGCACGACATCTTCATCCAGCTGATGAAGTTCAAGAACACCCTCCGCCACCTCCGCGGCGAAGAGCTCATCACCCACCTGGGACTCGAGTACTACGACTAACACTCGGCCGGTTCGCCGTCCCTGCACGTCGAATCGGCCGAAATGCCCCACCCTTCCGTCCCTCCACATCCAACGTCCCTGCTCCCGGATCTCTCGGCCGGTTCCCCGTCGTCCCGACGTCGAACCGGCCTCCCCCGTTCTCCCCGCCACCCCTTCTCATCAGCGATCCCACCCCCACCGCTCGCTTGACTCCGCCCCTCCCCCCATCCCACCATGTCCACCGTGCCGACGGCCCCCACGCGTCGCCCTCGCCCCACGATCGGAATCCTCGCCGGCTGGCAAGCCTACGAAGGCACCACCCCCAACTGGTTCCTGGAAGCGTTGCTCCTGGGCGTGATGGAGGCCGGTCGCACCCTGGACTGCGACCTTCTCCTCTCGTGCGGGGTGGGACCCGGCATCGCCGACCCCCGGGCCGTGCGTCCGGCCTGGCCGGAGGTGCTGCCCGACGGGGACTTCGTCCCGGTGGGGTCCTGGAATACCGACGGGCTCGTCGTCATCTCTCCTCTGCGTACGATCGCGCGACGCGGCTACGTCCGCCGGTTGCAGGACGAGGGGCACCCGGTGGTCTACATCGGTGAGGGAGACGGCCGGCCCGCGGTCGTGGCCGACAGCTTCGTGGGAATCCGTCAGGCGCTTCTGCACCTCCGGGAGCACGGCCACCGCGAGGTGGTCTACGTGGGCGGGGATCCTCTCGACGACGGCGACAGCCGTACGCGTCTCGAGGCGTTCCACGCCGTGGCCGGGGAGCTGGGACTCGACCACGGGGAGTCCTGCACCGAGCCGGGGTTCCACAGCGAGCCGGGGGGCTACGCGGCCATGAAGGCCCTGCTCGAGAGAGGCTGTCGCTTCACGGCCGTCCTGGCCAGCAACGACAACTCCGCCCTCGGCGCGATGCGGGCCCTGGTGGAGTCGGGTCGCCGGGTCCCCGACGACGTGGCGGTGGTCGGCTTCGACGACCAGCCCTGGGCCGCTGGCCACATCCCGCCACTGACGACCATCCGCTATCCCCTGGGCGACGCCGGGAAGAGGGCGGTGGAGCTGCTGCTCGAGATGATCCAGGAAGGCAGCCTCCGGTCCGACGAGGTGAGGGTCCCCACGCGCCTCGTCGGTCGGCGCTCCTGTGGCTGCCTGCCGCGCGAGGGGGCGCGTCGGGCCGGCTCGATACCGGCGCCCGATGGAGCCGTCGCCGCGCCGGGGGCGGAGGGCCCTCGGTCGGGCACGGTCCGCGCCATGACAGACGCGCTCGGGGTCGGCGGATCCTCGCTCGCCGCCCCGGACACGGAGCGTCTCTGCGCGGGGCTGTTCGCCGGGTTCGAGACCAGCCTCGCGGCCGGCAAGGCCACGGCGTTCGAGCACAGCCTCCTCGAGCTGGTTCGTGAGCTGGAGGAGTCCGGCGATCCCGCTCACCTCTGGCAGACCGCCCTGTCCGTCCTGCGAGCCGGCCTCCTGGACACCCGAGGCGCCGCGGGGCTAGCGGGGTGGGCCGAGGACCTGCTCCATCTGGGACGCGTGGTCCTGAGCGAGAGCGCTGAACGACAGGGGGGACGCCAGCGTCTGCTCGATTCCGAGTACGAGGACAAGGTGAGCGAGCTCTCGGTGCGGCTGCTGTCGGTCCACGAGGAAACGGAGCTCCCGGCGGTTCTCGGCGAGCACGCCCCGGCCCTGGGGATTCACCCGACGCTCCTCGCTCTCTACGAGCCCGCAGGGGACGACCCGGTGGCTTCGTGCCGGATTCTCCTCTCGGGTCCGGGAGGGGCACCCGAGGAGCCGACCGCACCCGAGCCCCGCGAGACGACGCGCGCCCTGACGTTCGACCGCCTCTTCCCCGAGTCCGGGCCCCGTTGCCAGCTGGTGCTTCCGCTGATCCACAAGGGGCGCTCGCCGGGCTTCGTGGCCTTCGCGACCGACACGCTGGACCCGTGTGCCGCGGTCGCTCGCCAGCTCGCGGTGGCCCTCGAGAGCGTGCGCCTCCAGGCGGCGGTGCGGGCCCTCACCCTGAGAGACGACCTCACCGGGCTGTACAACCGTCGGTTCTTCGAGTCGGAGCTGAAGAGGGAGACCGAGCGGAGCCGCCGGTTTCGCCACGACGTCGCCCTGGTCATGCTCGACCTGGACCACTTCAAGGCCTACAACGACAGCTTCGGCCACCGGGCCGGAGACGACGCCCTGCGACGGGTGGCGGAGCGCATCGTGTCCTCGACCCACCGGAAGCTGGACGCCATCGTTCGCTACGGGGGCGAGGAGTTCGCGATTCTCCTGGCCGAGACCGATCTCGATGGGGCGCGGCAGGTCGCCGAGAGGTTCCGGGAGGCGATCGAGGGCTGCACGGATTTCCTCCGACCCTTGACGGTGAGCGCGGGGGTGGCGGCGCTGCACGGCGAGGGGTGCGACGGCGAGCGGCTGGTCCTGGACGCCGACCGGGCCCTGTATCAGGCCAAGAAGGAAGGGCGGAACCGGGTTTGCCTGGCCCCGCCCTCCTCCTAGCCGCCAAGGACACGATCGCCACGGCGGAGGCGTGTCCTTGGCCAGGTCGTTGGCCGCAGGCCGGGTCGGTCCCGGCAAAGGGCGCCGACTACGGCTGGCGGAGAGGGGAAAGCGTGCTTTCCCGCGGCTCGTGCCCCGACGCGAAGACCGTGGGCCAATCCACGCGGGCGGTGGACTGCATCAAGACGAAGAGGGTCACGATGGCGCCGAGGGTGACGGTGAGCCCGGTGTAGCCCTCGAGGAAGAACGAGTACCCGAAGAGAACCAGGAACACCATCTGGGCCAGACCGGCCCGGGCCAGGGCAAAGCGGGTCCCGGCCACGAGACGCAGGTAACTGACCACGAGGAAGACGCTCGTGGCCGCGGACAGGGCGAAGGCCAGGTGAACGTCCACGTGGTCGACGAGGTACGCCAGCAGGAGGTGGAAGGAGAAGAACCCGGCGGAGAGGAAGAACCAGTGCATGGGGTGCAGCGACGGACCCCGGACCATGCCCAGGATCACCAGGACGGTCATGAAGAACAGGAGCGCCACCGGGGCGAAGAAGGTCACCCGGGCGGCGAACGGCCCCGGGTTCAGCCGGTCGGGAGGGTCGACGCCGATCTTCTGACCGGTGACGAGGCTCTCGAAGCGCCAGGTGAGGCGCTGCCCGGGAGCCTCGTCGAGCAGCTCCGTGGGCGAGAGCGTGCCCACCGGGAAGTCCACGTCCTCGAAGTCGGTGGTCACCATGAGCTCGAAGTCGCGCACCCGGTTGACGCCCTCGCCGCCGAGGGCGTAGAGCCAGGGGCCGAGCCCCCGGGTGCGGTAGCTCACCTCGAGCTCAGCCGCGGCCCGGGCGGGGAGGTCGACGACGGCGGAGGCGACCTTTGCGAGGTCGCCCCCGAAGGTCAGGTCCCGGCCGTTCAGCCGGAGGCGAAAGCCGTCGTAGATGGCCTCCCCGGAAGGGAAGGGGAACCGGACGCCCACCCGTCGCGGGACGTCGTCGGGGTTGTGGAGCGTGTAGCGGGCTCGGAGCTCGCCGGCCCAGGTGTCGTACCAGAGGAGTCCCTTGCGGCGTGGTTCCAGCTGCATGGCCATCTCGACCCGGCTGGCCTCGAGGGGGAGGGGCGCCCGTCGGGTGACGTCGCGGGCAACCTTCCGGGTGGTGGTGGTGCCGTCCTGCTTCTTCTCCTCGACCGTCTCGACCGCGCGCCCCGGCCGCTCGACCCAGACCTCCGGAGGGGCCTGCTCGTGGTGTCCCCCCCAGAGCCGGGAGACCTCCTGGGCGAGGTGCTGGTCGGCCTCGCCGCTGCGGTGGTGCACCGAGGTGCCGAGAAGCAGCCAGGCGGCGCAGGTGCAGCCGAAGATGAAGATGACGGCCAGAAGTCGACTCGCGCTCATGGGATCCTCCCCTGTCCCTCGGAACCTCGGCCGACCGACCGCCGGTGACCTGAGGGGAAGGTGAGGAGATTCTCAGAAGCCGCTGACCTGGTTGCGGCGGGCGAGCTCGAGGAGGAGGGCGACCACGGTCTTGCCCTCGCGGATCTCGCCGCGGGTCATCATGGCCAGGGCGTCCTCGAGGGTGAAGGTGCCGGTCTCGATGCGCTCGTCCTCGTCCGGACGGGGGGGGACGGGCTCCATGTCCGTGGCTCGGAAGAGGTGCATCACCTCGTCGCAGAAGCCGGGGGTGGTCCAGAAGACCAGGAGTGGCTCCAGCGAGCGGGCCCGGAGGCCCACCTCCTCCTCGAGCTCTCGGCCCGCCCCCTCGGCCGGGGGCTCGTCGGGGTCCAGGCGGCCGGCGGGGAGCTCCCAGACGTGGGCGCCCACCGGGTAGCGGTACTGGCGGACCAGGACGATGCGGCCGTCGTCGTGAACCGGAAGCGCGGCAACGGAGCCGATCTGGCGCACGACCTCGCGGAGGCCTGCGACACCTCCCGGCTCCTCGACCTCGTCCACGTCGAGGTCCAGGACCTTGCCGGAATACACCCGCTCGTGGCGCAGAACGCGGGCCCCCGTCTTCTCGTCGCTCATGGCGACGGATGATAGCAGGCGCGGCTCAGCGGATTCGGGCCGCGCGCAGGCGCCGCACGACGACTTCCAGATCCGGGGGCAGGGGCGAGGCGAAGACCACGACCTCGCCGGTGGCGGGGTGGGTGAAGGCGAGCCGCGCGGCGTGCAGGGCGGGCCGGGCCAGCGAGCGCAGGGCGTCTCGCGCCTCGGCGTGGCGCGAAGACGGCGTGCGCGTGCCACCGTAGGTGTCGTCGCCGGCCACGGGGTGGCCGATGGAGGCCAGGTGGACCCGGATCTGGTGGGTGCGCCCGGTGTGGATGCGCACCCGGAGCAGGCAGGCCCCGTCGAAGGCTTCCTCCCGGAACCACGAGGTGAGGGCCTCGCGGCCGCGGGGGGCCTCGACCGTCATCTTCTTGCGGTGGACGGGATGGCGGCCGATCGTGGCGGAGATCGTGCCGCTCCGGGACCGGGGGACCCCGTGGGCCAGCGCCAGATACTCCTTCTCGACCCGGCGCGAGGAGAACTGGCGGGACAGCGCGCGGTGGGTCTCGTCGTCCTTGGCCACCACGAGCAGGCCCGAGGTGCCCCGGTCGAGGCGGTGGACGACGCCGGGGCGGAGGACGCCGCCGATCCCCGAGAGGTCCTCCACGTGGCGCAGGAGGGCGTTCACGAGCGTTCCCGAGGGGGTCCCGGCCCCCGGGTGGACGACGAGGCCGGCCGGTTTGTCGACGACCAGGAGGTGGGCGTCCTCGTGGACGATGTCGAGGGGGATGTCCTCCGGCTCGGGGGTGGCGGGCACCGGGGCCGGCAGGCGCACCACGACGGCCTGGCCCGGGCGGAGGCGCGTCGAGGCGCGGGCCGCGGCGCCGTCGACGAGGACGTGGCGGTCGCCGATGAGGCCCTGGAGTCGGGCGCGACTCAGGGAGGGCAGCCGGCGGGCGAGCCAGAGGTCGAGACGGAGGCCCTCGGCCCCGGCATCGGCCACGAGATCGTGAGTGCTCTCCACGCCGGCGTCGCCTTCCGCGTCCGTGGGCTGCGGCGACACGAGACGCTCGGTCCTAGGCCGGCGGGACCTTCTCGATCCGCTGGGTGCGACGGAGCCGGGGAAGGAGCACCGCCACTCCCAGGATCAGGACGAGGGAGATGATCTGGGAGGTCGAGAGCGTGCCCCGGAACCAGGTGCCCCGGTCCGGGTCTCCCCGGAGGAACTCGAGGCAGAAGCGGGTGGCCGAGTAGAGGGCCACGTAGGCCAGGGCCACCTGGCCGTGGAACCGCTTTCGCGGGGCGAGCCAGAGAAGGAAGAAGAAGATGAGGAAGGCCGCGAGAGACTCGTAGATCTGGCTGGGGTGCACGGGGGTGTCGAGGGGAGTGCCCACGGCCCGGGCCGCGTAGACGTCGGTGAAGGTCACGGCCCACGGCACCTGGGCGGGAGCGCCCCAGCAGCACCCCGCGGCGAAGCAGCCGAGACGTCCGATGGCCTGTCCCACGACGACCCCGGGGACCAGCACGTCGGCGGTGGGCCAGCCGGGAAGCTGGTACCGCCGCACGTACCACCAGGCGACCAGGATGCCCCCGATGAGGCCCCCGTAGAAGACCCCGCCGCTCTGGAAGATCGAAACGATCCGACCGGGGCTCTCGGAGAAGTAGCGCCAGTCGACGAGGACCAGAAGCAGCTTGGCCCCGACCAGGCCGGCGATGAGGACCCACACGGCCATGTCGACGATGCGGCCCGAGTCCATCCCCGCCTTCTTCGCCTGGCGCGACGCCACCCAGAGGCCGGCGAGGAAGGCGACGGCGAGGAGCACACCGTAGGTGTGGAGGGTGAAGGGGCCGAAGGTTCGGCCCAGCGCGTCGAAGGCAGGAAGGGTGAGAAGGCGCGGGTGCATCTCAGTCGATCCTCTCGGGAGTCGGGGCGGCGGTGTCCACGCCGGGGGCCCGGGACGAGTCGGCGCGGGGCTCACGGAGGATGTCGAGGATGAGCAGCACCACGCCGACGGTGATGGACGAGTCCGCCAGGTTGAAGTCGGGCCAGGCGTGCTGGCGCCAGTACACGTGGATGAAGTCGACGACGTAGCCGAGCCGAACCCGATCGACGAGGTTGCCCAGGGCTCCGCCCAGGACCAGGGCCAGGGCCAGGCGGGGGAGCCGGGCCGCGGGGGGGAGCCGCACGAAGTAGTAGGCGATGGCCAGCAGGGCGGCCATGCTGAGCGCGGACAGGAGCACGGGCTGGTAAGGGAGGCTGGCGTCGTCGAGGACCCCGAAGGCCGCGCCGGAGTTGTGCACGTGGCTCAGGCTGAGGAGCCCGTCGATGAGCGGGACGTAGTCGTGCAGGGGGAGGAAGCGGACCAGGAGCGCCTTGGTGACCTGGTCGAGGACCACCACCGTGCTCAGCAGGGCGAGATAGGGGGCGAAGCGTTTCACAGCCGGACCAGGACCTCGGCGCACCGCTCGCAGACCTCGGGCTCGTCCAGGGTCCCGACCTTCTCCGAGAAGGTCCAGCACCGGCCACACTTGGCCCCGGGGGCCCGCTCCACGGTGACGGCGAGGGGGGTCTCCGCCTCCTCGAGCCGGACCCGGCTGACGATGAAGAGGTTGGCGAGGTTTCCGGGAAAGACCGTGCTCGCGGCCTCGTAGTCGCGGAGGGGCGCGATGGCCGCCGCCGGTCCTCTCACCGTGACCGCGGCCTCGAGGCTCGCCGCCACCTCCCGGGCGTCTCGGGCCTCCTCGATGGCCTTCGTGGCCTGCGCCCGGACCTCCAGCAGCTCCCTCCAGCGGGCCAGCAGGGCCGCGTCGGTGGCCTCGCGCTCGGGGAAGAGGGCGAGGTGCACCGAGGGCTCGGCCTCCCCGGGGATCATGGGCCAGGCCTCGTCGGTGGTGAAGGGCAGAACCGGGGCCAGCAGCCGGCAGAGGTCCCGGGCGATGCGGTGGAGGACGGTCTGGGCCGAGCGGCGCCGCGGACTGCCGGGGGGGTCGCAGTAGAGGCGGTCCTTGAGGACGTCCAGGTAGACGGACGACAGGTCGGCGGCCGCGTATTGCACCAGCTGGTGGTACACGTGATGGAACTCGTAGGTCTCGTAGGCCTGGAGGACGCGCGCCGCCACCTGTCGGTGCCGGTTGAGGGCGTAGCGGTCGATCTCCTCCAGCTTCTCCTCCGGGACCGCGTCGCGGGCCGGGTCGAAGTCGCTGAGGTTGGAGAGGAGGTAGCGCAGGGTGTTCCGGACCTTGCGGTAGGCCTCCGCCACCCGCTTGATCATCTCGTCGGAGAAGCGCATGTCCTCGCGGTAGTCGACCATGATGGTCCACAGCCGCAGAATCTCCACCCCGTAGGTGTTGATGAGCTTGGTCGTGTCCACGTCGTTGCCCAGGCTCTTGGAGATCTTCTTGCCCTCGCCGTCCACCGTGAAGCCGTGGGTGACGACGCGCCGGTACGGGGCCTGCTGCTTCGTGGCCAGCCCGATCAGCAGCGACGAGTGGAACCACCCGCGGTGCTGGTCGCTGCCCTCGAGGTAGAGGTCGGCCGGCCACGGGAGATCGTTCCGGTGGCCGAGGACGACGGCGTGGGAGGAGCCGGAATCGAACCAGACGTCGAGGATGTCCGTCTCCTTCTCGAAGTCCCCGCCCCCACACTTCGGGCAGGCGAAGTCGTCGGGAAGCAGCTCCCGGGCCTCCCGTGCGTACCAGGCGTCGGCGGTCTCGTCCTCGAAGACGTCGGCCACGCGCCGGAGGAGCTCGGGGCGGAGGAGGACCTCGTCGCACCCCCTGCAGTAGAAGGCGGGAATCGGGATCCCCCAGAGCCGCTGCCGCGAGATGCACCAGTCGGGGCGGGTGGCGATCATGTTGTGGATCCGCTCCTCGCCCCAGGCCGGCACCCACTGCACCTGTCCGATGGCCTCGAGGGCCCGCTGCCGGAGCGCCCCCTCGTCGAGGGCGATGAACCACTGCTCGGTGGCGCGGAAGATGATCGGCTTCTTGCAGCGCCAGCACACGGGGTAGGAGTGGGTGTCCTTCCCGTGCTGGAGGAGCCGGCCCTTCTCCCGGAGGAACTCCACGATCGCGGGGTTGGCGTCGAAGACCTTCCGCCCCGCGAAGTGCTCGACCTCCTCGAGGAGGCGACCGCTCTCGTCCACCGGGCAGTAGATGTCCAGCCCGTAGCGGACCCCGGTGAGGTAGTCGTCCCAGCCGTGACCGGGAGCGGTGTGAACCACCCCGGTTCCGGTGTCGAGGGTGACGTAGTCGCCGAGCACTCCGGGCGAGTCCCGATCGATCCACGGGTGCCGGAAGCGGACGTGCTCGAGCTCGGCGCCCTTCACCTCGGCGAGGGGGGCGCCGAGCGCGCCGAGCGGCCCGGCGGCGGCGCCTTCGCGTCGCCACCGCTTCTCCGCGCTCTCCCTCAGGGGCCTGGCGATGAGGAGGACGTCGTTCGTCCCCTCGACCGGGAAGAAGCCGTAGTCGGCCTCGGGGTGGAAGGCGAGGGCGAGGTTCGCGGGCAGCGTCCAGGGAGTGGTGGTCCAGATGACGGCGAAGACGTCCCGCCCGGCCAGGGCCGGGAGCTTCTCGGCCAGGGCGTCGCGGTCGCCCTCGGCAAGGGGGAAGCGGACGTCGATGGATGGGCTGACGTGGTTCTCGTCGTACTCGACCTCAGCCTCGGCCAGGGCGGTGCGGCAGGAGATGCACCAGTGGACGGACTTCTTCGCCTTGTAGACGAGCCCCTGTTCCACGAAGCTGGCCAGCTGCCGGACGATGGTCGCCTGGTACGTGGGCGACATGGTGAGATACGGCTCCTCCCACTCGCCGAGGACCCCCAGGCGCTCGAACTCGGCCCGCTGGACCGCCACGAACTCCTCCGCGTACTCGCGGCAGGCTCGCCGGAACTCCAGCGGCGACATCTCGCGCTTCCTGGCCCCCAGGGAGCGGTCCACCTTGAGCTCGATGGGCAGCCCGTGACAGTCCCAGCCCGGCTGGTACGGCGCGTCGTGGCCGGTCATCGACCGGCTCCGGATCACCACGTCCTTGAGGACCTTGTTGAGGACATGGCCGAGGTGAATGTGGCCGTTGGCGTAGGGAGGGCCGTCGTGGAGAACAAAGTGCGGCCCACCCCG
Organism: Acidobacteriota bacterium; assembly: GCA_022340585.1. Taxonomy (GTDB): domain Bacteria; phylum Acidobacteriota; class Vicinamibacteria; order Fen-336; family Fen-336; genus JAJDNS01. The sequence goes on along the minus strand of JAJDNS010000135.1, from coordinate 21,296 downwards.
CCGGGCGCTGCGGATCTGACCGTAGAGGTCCTGCTCCCGCCAGCGCTCGATGCGGCGGGGCTCGGTCTGGGCCAGATTGCCCCTCATGGGGAAGTCCGTCCGGGGCAGATTCAGGGTGGATCTCAGGTCACGGTCACTCATGGAATGCTCAAACGGCCAAGGTAGCACGCGGCTCTAAAGCTCGTCAAACGAATGACTAGGAGCTGTTCACGGCGGCCCCATGGGCTAGAATGAGGGCCGTGATTCGAGCGCTGCGAGACGGACGGGCGGCGTGGCCGGCCCGTCTCCTCTTCCTTCTCCTCTTCGCGCTTCCCCTCGCCGGGTGCAACAACGGCGACGAGTGCGAGACCTGTACCAGCGACGACGACTGCCAGACGGGCTTCGTCTGCTCGACGTTCAGCGATGGCTCGCGGCGCTGCGGCTCCGGGGTCGGAGCGAGCAGCTGCCGCGTGCGCTGATCCAGGGCACTAGCTCCGCTCGCGGGAGGAGACGACACGGTCCGGTGCGGCCGGGCGGCGGAGGGGTGCCCGCCGGCCGAGCCAGGGCCAGACCACGGCCCCACCGGCGAGGCCCGCGACGACCGTGAAGGTCGGCCAGACCAGGAGCTGCGGCACGACGGTGAGCCAGAAGATCTGAGGCCAGCTCCCGCTCTGGAAGGTGACGACACCCCCGGCGAGACCGAGAGTCACCTGGACGAGGGAGGAGACGTCGTAGTGCGTGCCGAGCTGGAGGCGCGTGGCCACGACGCCGACCAGGACCACGAAGCCCCGGACGAGAAACGCGTAGGCCACGAGAGGGCGGAGGGCGGACGGGAGCGCACGTCCCTCGTCGTGGAGACGGTTGGCGAACCAGGCGCCGGCCACCGGAGCCATCCAGGTCACACCGACGACCTGGGTCAGGAGGGGAGGGCTCGCGGTCCGCTCGAGGAGGAACCGGATGACGGTGATCAACCAGGCGACGGCGACCGCGCTCAGAATCCAGTGCTGCGACAGCCACCGGGAGAGGGGCTCTCCAAAGACGAGGCCGGCAAACCCGAGGAGGAGGCAGACCGTGGTCAGCACGTAGTAGTGCAGGCTCGCCGAGGCCGAGGCGGTGGCGGTGACGTAGGCCGGGCCGAGGACGACCATCGAGGTGGTCTCGGTCTCTCGGAGGCCCTCGGCGGCCGTGCCGGCGACGAGAAAGGCAATCCCCGCCGCGCTGGCCGCGACCGAGAGCCAGCGACGCCAGACCGCTGGAAGCTGCGGCCACCAGTGCACGAGGATGCCCAGGGCCCAGGAGAGGGCAACGGTCAGCGAAAACGTGGCCACGGGGGCGCAAGGGTATCATGAGGCCCGTGTCGTCCCACCCCAGGAGAAACGCGGCCGCCGAGGCCGACGACGCCACCCGCGGGAGTGCCATCAAGCTGACGGCCGAGGTGCTGACGCGCCTGATCACCCTCGGGACCACGCTCCTCATCATCCGGGAGCTCGGGGTGGCGCGGTGGGACCCGTTTTCACGGATGTGGTTCATCGCGCCCCTGATTGCCGAGGGGGCCGAGTTCGGCCTGCAGGCCACCGCGACGCGGGCCCTGGTGGCGGGGACGCTCTCGCTTCGGGCCCTGGCCCGAGCCCGGGGGGTCCTCTCCGTGTTGGTCGGGGGGGTGGTCCTGGCGGTGGCCGCGACGCCACTGGCCGCCCACGTCGAGGGTCCTTCCCGGTCGTGGCTCGACCTCGGGGTGCTGGCGCTCCTCGCCCTGTACTTCGCCCTCTCCGGCTGGGGTGAGTTCCTCGGCGTCGCCCTCCGGTGTCGTGGTGCCCGGGTGGAGGAAGGCCTCGTGCTCTTCGTGCTCAGGGCGGGCGGGCTGGTGCTGGCCGCCGTCGCGCTGAAGGTCGGGGCGGGTTTCGCCGGCTTGGGCGGGGCCCTCGCTCTCTCGACAGTGCCGGCCCTGGCGGTGGGAGCGTGGCTGCTCAGGCGGCGCCCTGCTCCGGTCCCGGGGGCGAACGCCCCCGTCGGACGGGTCCTGCGAGTGGCGGCGCCGTTGGCGCTCTACGCCGGGCTCCTCCTCCTGAGCCCTCGGGTCGAGGGCCTCGTGCTGAGCTGGACTCACATCGGCGTGGAGACCGGGCTCTTCCTCGCCGCTCTCAACCTGTTCTGGCCGTTGAGCCTGGTGCCCCAGGCGGTGGCTTCGGGGGCCATGCCCGCCCTGACGCGCGAGGCGCAGGCCGGGGCGGGACAGGTGCGACGGCGCACCGCCGCGACCCTCGCGCTCTTCGCGGCCCCGGCGGCGGTGGGGCTCTTTATCGTCGCCCCGGCCCTCGTGCCCTTCATCCTCGACGCCGGCTTCGCGCCCGCGGCGGTGTGGCTTCGGATCCTGTCGTTGGCCCTGGTCCCCATGTTCCTCAACGGCCTGCTGTCGTGGGCCCTCATCGCGGCCGAGCGGGCCTCCCTCTTGCCGCGCCTGGTGGCCCTTCGGATCGCCGTCGCCTTCCTCCTGGCCCTGGTCCTCGTTCCGCGCTTCGGCCCCACCGGCGCGGCCGTCGGATTCGTGACCGCCGAGGGTCTTCTGCTTCTCCTCGGGGCGCGGGCCGCGAGGGCCGCCGGGTTCGGGGTTCCGGTCGTCCAGCCGGTGGCCGTGGCCCTCCTGGCCACCGCGCCCATGGCCTTCGCGGTGTGGGGGGTGCGCGAGAGCCTTCCCTTGGCCCTGACCGTCGGTGTCGTCACCTACGCGGCCACGCTGGCCGCGGCCTGGCAGCTGCTTCCGGGTCCCACCGCCCTGTTCCTGGGCCGAGGGACACGGGGCGAGGAGGGCGCCCCATGAGCCGATGGACGGGCCGCCGGCGTCCAGTGGTTCTCTACCAGCCCCGTGACGACGGCGTCCGCATGCCCCTGGGATTGCTGGCCGTGGGCTCGGCGCTCCCGCAGGAGCACGTGGTCGTCGTGGATGGGCGGCTGGAGCTGGCACCGGAGGCCCGCGTGGCCGAGCTCGTGGCCGAGGCCGAATGCCTGGGTGTCACCGCGCGCACCGGGAGCCCGCTGCGCGACGCCGTGCGGGTGAGCGCGGCGGCCCGGAGGGCCAACCCCGGCCTGCGCATCGTCTGGGGCGGGCCCCACGCCTCGATCCGGCCCGATCAGTGCCTGGCCACCGGGGTGGTCGACGCGTGTGTGGTCGGCGCCGGAGAGGAGGCCTTTGCACGCTGCCTGGTTGCGGCCCGGGCGGGACACTCCTTCGAGGGGCTGCCCGGGGTCGCACTGCGGGCCTGGGCACCTCCCCGGCCCCTCGCTCCACCCAGCCCGGAGAGCACACCCCCCGCCCAGTACGGGCTTCTGGACCTGGAGAGGTACTTCGAAGTCCGCGGGGGACGCCGTCTCGACTACTGCTCCAGCCGGGGCCGCCTCGGGGACGAGAGCCATCGGTCGTGGGCCCTGCCCCCGGAGCGCGTGGTGGCCGAGGTGGGCGAGCTCACGGAGCGGTATCGACCGCTGACCGTGCTGTTCCAGGACGGCGACTTCTTCAGCGACACGGCGCGTGTGGAGGCCATCGCCCGGCTCCTGGTCGACCAGCGACCGCGGGTGGCCTGGGAGGCGGCGGCCCGGCCCGAGGAGCTTCTCCGCACCGGAGAGGAGGAGCTCCGCCTCCTCCTGGAGAGCGGGTGCGGGCGCGTCCACACCGTGCTTCCCCCCGGGGCGCTCCTGCTGGGCAAGGGGCGTGAGGTGGTGATCGAGGCCGCCACGCTTCTGGATCGGGTGGGGCTCGCCGGGCGCTTCGTCCTGGAGGTCGACAGGCCGCGGCGGGGCCACGACACCCTGAACGCCGCGGTGTCGGTGGCCCGGGCGCTCACCAGGATGAGCACGAGGTTCGAGACGCCCCTCGAGCGCCGGCGGGTCTATCCTCCCGGGGACGATCCGGAGGGAGAGCCGGTGCCGGCCAACCTGGAGGAGTGGGCCCTCCGGGAGGAGACCCCCTGGCCCGACCGCCGGGCCGAGAGCCGCCTGGCGCGCCGGCACTTCTTCATCGCCGAGGCCCAGCGCCCGCCGGGAAGGCGTCCCGGGAAGCGTCTCGTCCACCTCCTGGCGCGAGCACGCGTGCGTGCGGGCTTCTTTCGGCTGGACGTCGAGCGCGCGGCCGTTCATGCCTCGGCATTGCTCCGGACCGGACGTCCACGTCGCCCGGCCCGGCTGCGCTGAGGACCGAGCTGACCGGCGGCCGGATGTCCTGGCCGGGGGTGCGGTCTGCCGGGGGCCGTCGGGTCGGAGTGTTATACTCCCTGCGCTGAGAGGGGTTTGGAGAGATAGGGCATGCACGACCTCAGCGAGATCCTCACCGCCATGGCCGCGCAGAAGGAGAAGGTGGAGGACCGTCGCGAGCTCCTCTTCGACATGTCCGACCTGATCGTGAAGTCCGTCAGCCAGGCCTTCTCGTGCAAGCAGGAGGAGGTGGCGATCCTTCTGGTCACCGGGGACGGGCGACACCTGAGGTTCATCGCTCCTCGACCCTTTGCCGATCTCGGAACGATTCCGCTCACCAAGCGCGACTCGATCGCGGTCCGGGTGCTGGCCGGCCGCAGCGGAGAGGTCATCAACAACGTGCCCATGGTCAAGCACGTGACCTTCTTCGAAAGCGTGAAGCTCAAGGACGTGCCCACTCCGATCCAGAAGATGGTGACGACGCCCATCCTGGCCGGCAAGCAGCCGATCGGCGTCGTGGAGGTCAGCCGCAAGGGTCCCAGCCCGCGCGAGGCCGGCCCCGACTTCACCGCCGCCGACCTGGACAAGGTGAAGGCGATATTCGACGCCATCGCCGTCCCCCTCGCCCAGGCGCGTCCCGACGACTTCTGATCCGGCCGGGCCCGGTCAGTCGGCCACGAGCACGTAGCCGGCTTCGTCGACGTAGAAGGCCCGTCCGCCGGCCAGGGGCCGGGCCTCGGCGCGGAAACGGTCCCCGGCGGCACTCACCGTGAAGCGGTACTGTCGCCGCGTGAACCCGTCGGCCGTCCACCCACCGCCCAGAGGCAGGTCACCCGCCTCCACGAGCTCGCTCAACGTTCCATAGCGACCCGCCCGGGCCAGGTGGGCCTGCTCGGCGCTGAGGATCCAGGCGAGCGCCCGCACCGCCGGCCTCTCGGGCGGGGCGTGGGGTGGGATGCGGGGCCGTCGGTTGTAGCGGCCCGTCGCCCCGAACGAGGTGGAGCCACCGCCGGAGCGGTACTGCTCGGCCAGGGCGTTTCCGGCCGCCCGACCGTCGGGCGCCTCCTCGGGGAGCCGGTCCAGGAAGTCTTCGCCCGCGGGGGGAAGGGATGGCGCGGCCGCGGTGGCGGCGGGCTCGTCGGGCACCGGGCGGGGAGGGGCCGCCGCCGGTGGGGCGGACGGCGTGTCGGTGCGGGTCGTCGGACCCGCCGGGACCGGAGGGGCGGCGCCCGCGGCCCGCGCGGGAGCGGAGGACGCCCGCGGGGGAGGGGCGGGTGGCGGCGGGGTGGGGGTGGCCGTCGCCGCCGCGTCGCTCGCCGGTGCCACCGGCGGCGCGGACGCCCCAGCGTCGCTTGCGGGCGCCGCCGCCGGGGTGGTGGGCGTGGTCGCCGTCGCGCTCTCGGTGGAGACGCCGCCCTCGGTCGTGGGGGTGGGGGCGGGACGACGGCGTCCGAACGCCCACCAGGTGCCGGTGGCCAGGAGCGCGAGGAGGAGGACCGCCGCCGCGCCCACGCCCACCCAGCGGCGCAGGCCGCCGCCGGTCTTCCGGCGCCGGGGCAGGGCCTGGGGCCGCCGCGTCCGGGCCGCCGCGGTCGGCGGTTCCGGTGGCGGGGGAGACGGGCGGACCGGAGGGGAGGTGGCCAGCAGCTCGGTCGGCGGGACCGGAACGGTGGCGCCCCCGTCCGGCATCGTGGCCGGGGTGGTGGCGGGTGACGGGGGAGACGTGCCCTTCGCGGTGGGCGGGGTGGCGATGGTCGGCGTGCCCCCGCCGGCGCCGACCGGTGATGTCGGCACGTCGGTCTCGCGCACGGTGGGCACGTGGCCGGGGTGGGTCAGGGCCAGGAGCTCGTCGGCGAGCTCGCGGCCGGTCTGGTGCCGCGCGTCGGGCGACTTGGCCAGGGCCCGGTCCACGATGCGCGTGAGCTCCTCGGGAACGAGAGGGTTGAGCTCGCGGACCGGGGCCGGCTCCTCCTGGATGATCTTGAAGAGGATGGCGGTGATGTTGTCGCCGCTGAAGGCCTTGCGACCCGTCACCATCTCGTAGAGGAGACAACCCACGGAGAACAGGTCGCTGCGGCCGTCGATCTTCTGCCCCCGGGCCTGCTCGGGGCTCATGTAGGAGGGGGTTCCCAGGAGTCCCCCGGTCGCGGTGAGGTTCTCGGCGGCGTCCATGGGCTTGGCGATCCCGAAGTCGGTGACCTTCACCCGCTCCCCGGGCTCCACCATGATGTTGGCCGGCTTGATGTCGCGGTGGATCACCCCGTGCTGGTGGGCGAAGCCCAGGGCGTCGGCCACCTGGGCGGCCAGGGCCGCGGCCCGCTGAACCGGCACCTTCCCGCTGTCGAGGATGATGCGCTCGAGCCCGGTTCCGTCGATGAACTCCATGGCGATGTAGCTGAGCCCCTCGACGTCGCCGATGTCGTAGATGGTGACGATGTTCGGGTGCTTGAGCTGGGCCGCGGTCCGGGCCTCCCGCTTGAAGCGTTCCAGGAGCTCGTCGGAAGCGGTCTGGGAGGCGGCCAGGCCCTCGAATCGTATGGTCTTGATCGCCACGTCGCGACGGAGGGTGAGGTCCTTGGCCTTGTAGACCACCCCCATCGCCCCGGCGCCCAGCCTCTTCTCGACCTCGTACCGCCCCGCGATCACCTTGGGGTCGGAGGAGGCGGACGGATGGCTCTGGCTCACGTCGAGTCCTCCTCTCTAGCCCGGCGGCCAGCCGAGCTGACGACCCCCGAGCAGGTGGAGGTGGATGTGGTAGACGCTGTAGCCGGCGTCGTCCCCGCAGTTGAAGACGAGCCGGAACCCACTCTCGTCGAAGCCCATCTCCCGGGCGATGTCCCGGGCCTTCCGGACGAGTGCCCCAGTCAGCCCGTCGTCTTCCGGCGTCAGGTCGAGCAGGCTCGCGATGTGCCGGCGAGGGATGACCAGGACGTGAGTCGGAGCCTGGGGCCTGATGTCGTGGAAGGCGACGATCCGGTCGTCTGCGTGCACCATCCGCGCCGGGACGCGTCCGGCGACGATCTCGCAGAAGAGGCAGGGCATGGGCTGGGCCCAGTGTACAACGGCGGGGGGGCGTCCTGGTCCGGGCCCGGGCGGGGGGTTGGCTAGCGGAGCTCGGCGTCGAGGGCGGCGAGCAGCTCGCGGATGTTGCGGGCGTTCTGGCCGAAGTCCCACTTCCCGAGCCTCGATCGTGAGTGGACGTTGACGACGGTCTTTCCCCCCTTGCGGGTGATCTTCACGGTCACGTCGTCCTCGAAGCGGAGGAGCGGGGTCGTGTGGACGGCGGACACCACCGTGCCCGCCGGTCCCTGGCCCGAGCCGACCAGCGCCCAGCGGGGCCTCTGCGACAGGGCCGTCTTCAGGGCCTCGGCGACGCGTCGCGGGCCCTCGGCATAGGTGCGGTCCTGGAGGTCGGGGTACTCGGGGGCGCGGCCGGTCTGGACCTCGTTGAGGCGGGGCCAGGCCGTGATCGCCCAGCCGGCGCCCCCAACGAGCGCCACGATCACCAGCCATCGGAAGAGTCTCTTCATGGGGTCCTCGTCAGATCTCGAGAGGGAGCTGAGGGGAGTCCAGCCCCCGCAGGAGCTTGCGGGTCATCGACGACACTGGGAGGGAGGAGATCTCCTCGGCGGTGGCCCAGCGGAAACGGTCGGGGTCCGAGGGGGGAGCGGACTTCAGCCGTGCCCGGTACCCTTCGATGCGGATCCGCCGGTGGGTGATCGCGTGGCGGGCGCGCACCACGAGGGGCCCGGGCTCGATGCGGAGCCCATAGCGCTCCTCGAGCTCGCGGGGGAGGTCGATCTCGTCCTGGGGCTCGAGGGGGGTCTGGGGGATCTCCCACATCTTCCCGAGAAGCCGGCCCTCGGGCCTCTTGACCAGGAGGATCTGGTCGTCGCGCTGCACGAGGGCGGCGGCCACGGTCACGTCCACGGTCGCGCGGCGGGCCTTGCCCTCGGGGAGCTGGTCGACGATGCCCCGGGCCAGGGCGCGGCAACGGTCGCGCACCGGGCAGGCTGGGCAGGCGGGCTTCCTCGGGGTGCAGACGGTGGCGCCCAGCTCCATCAACGCCTGGTTCCAGCTCCCGGGCCGGCGGCGGTCGAGGATCTCCTCGGCCAGGTTGTAGAACGGGCCCTCGCGCCGGTACTCGGGGCCGGCGAGGGCGTTCAGGCGGGAGAGCACCCGCCGGACGTTGCCGTCGACCACGGGCAGGGGCTGGTCGTAGGCGATGGAGAGGATGGCGCTGGCGCTGTAGAGGCCCACGCCGGGGACGGCGAGGGCGGCCTCGAGGGTCTTCGGGAAGCGACCGCCGTGGCGCTCGGCCACGTGCTGGGCCCCCCGGTGCAGGTTGCGCGCCCGGTGGTAGTACCCGAGGCCGGACCAGGCGGCGAGGACCTCGTCTTCGGGCTCCTCGGCCAGCGCCTGCAGGGTGGGGAAGCGGCGCACGAACGCCTCGAAGTAGGGGGTGGCGACCTTGACGGTGGTCTGCTGCAGCATCACCTCGGACACCCAGACGAGATAGGGCTCCCGGGAGCGGCGCCACGGGAGATCGCGGCGGTTGCGGGAGTACCAGCTCTGCAGCACCTCGTGCAGAGAGGCCAGCTCGTCACCGGGGGGGGGACGTCGTCGCCGGTCCTGCGCCGCGTCCGTCATCACGTCAGGCGCTCAATGTCGGCGCCCAGCCCCCTCAGCTTCTCGTCGATGCGGTAGTAGCCCCGGTCCAGGTGGTAGACCCGGTCGACCACGGTCTCGCCCCGCGCCGCGAGGCCGGCCAGGACCAGGCAGGCCGAGGCGCGCAGGTCCGTGGCCATCACCTGGGCCCCCGACAGCGGCGTCGACCCCTTGATCACCGCGGTGCGCCCGTCCACGCGGATGTCGGCGCCCATGCGCTCGAGCTCGGCCACGTGCATGAAGCGGTTCTCGAAGATGGTCTCGGTGACGGTGGTGGTGCCCGAGGCCTGGGTCATCAGGGCCATGTACTGGGCCTGCATGTCCGTGGGAAAACCGGGATGGGGAAGGGTCCGGATGTCGGAGGGCTGGAGCTGCCGCGGCGCCCGCACCCGCAGGTTGCCCGGCCCCTCCTCGATCCGAACACCGGTCTGCCGAAGCTTCTCGATCACCGCCCGGAGGTGGCCGGGGACGCAGCGCTGGATCTCGATCTCGCCGCCCGCGATGGCGCAGGCCGCGATGTAGGTGCCGGTCTCGATCCGGTCCGGGATCACCTGGTGGCGGGCCCCGCCGAGATGCTCCACGCCCGAGACGCGCACGGTGGAGGTGCCGGCGCCCTCGACGCGGGCTCCCATGGCGACGAGGAGGGCCGCGAGGTCGGACACCTCGGGCTCGCAGGCGGCGTTGCCGATGACCGTCTCCCCCTCGGCGAGGGCCGCGGCCATCATGAGGTTCTCGGTGCCGGTGACGCTCACCGTCTCGAACGAGATCTCGGCTCCCCGCAGGCGGTCCGCGCGGGCCTCGACGTAGCCGTGCTCGACCGCGATCTCGGCGCCCATCTTCGTCAGGGCCTGGAGGTGGAGGTTGATCGGGCGGTCTCCGATGGCGCACCCGCCGGGCAGCGAGACCCGGGCTCGTCCCTCCCGGGCCAGGAGGGGGCCCAGGACGAGGACCGAGGCCCGCATGGTCTTCACGAGATCGTAGGGGGCCTCGATGGAGGTGATGTCGCTGGTCCGGACCTCGACGGTTCCGCCCACCCGGAACTCGACCGTGGCTCCGAGGGCGCTCAGCACCCGCCCCATGGTCCGAATGTCCCGGACCTCGGGCACGTTGGTGAGGACGACCGGCTCGTCGGTCAGGAGCGCCGCACACAGGTCGGGCAGCGAGGCGTTCTTGGCCCCGGAGATGCGAACCGTGCCCTCGAGCGGCGAGCCGCCCACGACGCGGATCTTCTCCATGAAGGGACCAGTCTAGCCCATCGGCCGGCGCGCGATCAGGACCCGCGGGATGCCGGCGAGGTCGGGCCGGACGCCGGTCACCTGAAGGCCGGCGCCCTCGAGCTCCCGCCGGACCTCGTCCTCCATGCCTCGTCCGATCTCCACCGCGAGGGCGCCGCCGCGATGGAGGAAGCGGGCCGCGGCGGGGGCGAGGCGACGGTAGACCGAGAGCCGATCGCCCGGGGGGATGAGCGCCGGGCGGGGATCGTGGAGGCGGACCTCGGGGGCCAGGGTGTGCCACTCGGCCATGGAGACGTAGGGGGGATTGCTGAGGATCAGGTCGAGGCGCCCGGTGAGCGCGCCGACCGGTTCCAGGATGTCGCCCCGGCGGAAGGTCACACGGCCGTCCAGGCCCAGTCGAAGGGCGTTGTCGCGGGCGACGGCGAGGGCGGCCTCGGAGATGTCGGTGGCGTGGACCGTGGCGTCGGGGCGCTCGGAGGCGAGGGCGAGGGCGATGCACCCCGAGCCGGTGCCCACGTCCACCACGAGGGGACGCTCGACGTCCTCGAGGAGCTCGAGGGCGGTCTCCACGAGAAGCTCGGTCTCGGGGCGGGGGACGAGGACGTCGGGGGTGACCCGGAGCTCGAGCTTCCAGAACCACTGGGTTCCGGTGAGGTGCTGCAGCGGTCGCCGGCGGCCCCGCTCGTCGACGAGGCGGAGGAAGGACGCCTCGTCGGCGGGAGCGAGGGGAGCGGGGCCCTCGGCCACGAGCCGGGCCCGGTCCCAGCCCAGGACGTGACGGAGGAGCACCTCGGCGTCGTGCTCGGGGGAAGGGACTCCGGCGGACCGGAGGCGCGCGCCGGACCGGCGGAGGGCTTCGAGGACGGTCACCGGCGCAGCATGACGCCGAGGCTGGCCGGGGGCAAGGGCCGCGGCGTGGGGGGTCAGCGAGCGGCGGCGCCCGACTCGACGGGCCCGGTGGACGCCGTCTTGAGCCGGGCCGCCTGGCTGTGGGCGATCAGGGCGGCGACGATCTCGTCGAGGTCGCCGTCGAGGATCGCGGGCAGGCGGTGCAGGGTGAAGCCGATCCGGTGGTCGGTCACGCGGGTCTGCTGGAAGTTGTAGGTGCGGATCTTCTCGGAGCGGTCACCGCTGCCGACCTGGCTCTTGCGGTCGCTGGCGATGGCCTTCTGCTGCTCGGCCAGGGCGATCTCGTACAGCCGGGAGCGAAGGACCTTCATGGCCTTCTCCCGGTTCTTGATCTGGCTCTTCTCGTCCTGGCAGGAGACGACGGTGCCCGTGGGGAGGTGCGTGATGCGGACCGCGGAGTAGGTCGTGTTGACGCTCTGCCCCCCCGGGCCCGAGGAGCAGAAGGTGTCGATCCGGATCTCCTTGGGATCGATGGTGACGTCCACCTCTTCCGCCTCCGGCAGCACCGCCACCGTCACCGCCGAGGTGTGAATGCGCCCCGAGGCCTCGGTCTCGGGGACCCGCTGCACCCGGTGGACGCCGCTCTCGAAGCGGAGCTTCGAGTAGACCCGGTCGCCCTCGACCATGGCGACGAGCTCCTTGATGCCGCCGCCCCCGGTCTGGTTCGTCGAGACGATGTCGACCTTCCAGCCGTTTCGCTCGGCGAAGCGCTGGTACATGCGGAAGATCTCGGCCGCGAAGAGAGCCGCCTCCTCACCCCCGGTTCCGGCCCTGATCTCGAGGAGAACGTTGCGCTCGTCGTTGGGGTCCCTGGGCAGCAGAAGGACCGGGATCTCTTCGTCGAGGGCGTCGCGCTTCGCCTGGAGGGAGTGGATCTCCTCCTGGGCCATCTCGCGGAGCTCCGGGTCGCTCTCGACCCGGACCATCTCCTCCACCTTCGTCAGCTCCTGCAGGACCTCCTTGTAGGCCCGGTAGCGGTCGACGATGGGGCCGATCTCCTTCGCCTCCCGGGCGAGCTTCCGGTACGCGGCCGGGTCCTGGGCGACGGCGGGGTCGGACATCCCGGCCTCGACCTCGACGAGGCGGGCCTCGATCTCCTTCAGCTTCTCGAAGCTGATCGGGTCCATGGTCCGGGCGGTCCTGGTGGGGGCTTCGGGTCGGCGCTCAGGCCTTGGCGGCGGCGGCCTTGTCCTTGCCGTAGTCCTTGTACTTGCGGTTGAAGCGCTCCACGCGGCCGGCGGAGTCGATGAGCTTCTGCTTGCCCGTGAAGAACGGGTGACAGCTGGAGCAGATCTCGAGCCGCAGCTCGTCCTTGGTCGACCGGGTGGTCCAGGTGGCGCCACAGGCGCAGTGGACGTTGACGGTCTTGTACTCGGGATGGATTCCTGCCTTCATGACACTCCTCAGGCCGTGTGATTGCGAACGGCTGAACACCCCATTATAGGGCAAATCGGCCGGGGGGGCAGGGGGGGCGGAGCCTCCGCGGCCCGGGGGCCAGGGGCGGCAACTGGGCGAGGCGGCCCGAAAGGCCCCGCGCCCGCGCGGGCGCGGGGCGACACAGGGAGAGGTCTTGCGTGTCGGCACGGGCTCCCGCGGAGGTCTGGGATGGTGGCCCTTGGCGGGCGGCAGGATGTGGGGAGGGACGGAAGAGACGGAACGGGAGGGTAGGAGTGACGTTCTACGGAACGGAGCGTGAGGAGGACCCGAGTCCCGAGGATGACGGATGGGGGACTCGGGTCTTCATGGAGAGAGGGTCGCCTGAGTGATGGGCGAACGGACGCCACTCAGGCGACGACGCGCTAGGGAACGGAAGAGGAGGAAGAACGGAAGGTGATCATTTCGAGTCCACGGGAGAACGGACCGGACTGCCAAGGACACGATCGCATTGGCGGAACCGTGTCCTTGCCGAGGCATCCGGCCGCAGGCCGGTTCGGTCCTCGAAATGATCACGTGAGGGCCATCCCGTCCAGGAAGGCCTTGTTGGTCTTGGTCTTGCCCAGCTTGTCGAGGATGAGCTCCATGCACTCGACCGGGGGCAGCGGCGAGAGGACCTTGCGGAGGATCCAGACCCGGCTTAGCTCGTCCGCGTCGAGGAGGAGCTCCTCCTTGCGCGTCCCGGACCGGTTGATGTCCACGGCCGGGTAGATCCGCCGATCCGACATCTTCCGGTCGAGGACGATCTCGGAGTTGCCGGTCCCCTTGAACTCCTCGAAGATCACGTCGTCCATCCGCGACCCGGTCTCGATGAGGGCGGTGGCGATGATCGACAGCGACCCCCCGTCCTCGATGTTCCGAGCCGCCCCGAAGAAGCGCTTGGGGCGCTGGAGCGCGTTGGAGTCGACACCGCCGGAGAGGACCTTGCCCGAGGAGGGGACCACCGAGTTGTAGGCGCGGGCCAGACGGGTGATGGAGTCGAGGAGGATGACCACGTCGCGCTTGTGCTCCACGAGGCGTCGAGCCTTCTCGATCACCATCTCCGCCACCTGGACGTGGCGGGTGGCGGGCTCGTCGAAGGTGGAGGAGACGACCTCGCCTTTGACCGACCGCACCATGTCGGTGACCTCCTCGGGCCGCTCGTCCACGAGGAGGACGATGAGGAACACTTCCGGGTGGTTGGCGGCGATCGAGTGAGCGATGTTCTGGAGGATGAGGGTCTTGCCCGTTCGCGGGGCCGCCACGATGAGGCTGCGCTGGCCCTTGCCCTGGGGCGTGAACATGTCGAGGACGCGGGCGGTCATGTCGTCGGGCTCGGTCTCGAGACGGATGCGCTCGCTGGGGTACAGCGGGGTCAGGTTGTCGAAGATGACCTTGTCCTGGCTCACCTCCGGAGGGTCGAAGTTGATGGCCTCGATCTTCACGAGGGCGAAGTAGCGCTCGCCGTCCTTCGGAGAGCGGACCTGGCCACTCACGGTGTCGCCGGTGCGCATGGAGAAGCGGCGGATCTGCGACGGCGAGACGTAGATGTCGTCCGGCCCCGGCTGGTAGTTGCTCTGCGGGGCCCGGAGGAAGCCGTAGCCGTCGGGCATGAGCTCGAGGACGCCCTCGGCAAAGAGCAGCCCCCGCGTCCGGGCCTGGGCCTGGAGGATCTGGAAGATGAGGTCGTGCTTCTTCAGGCCGGTGGCCTGGTCGAGGCCCATCTCAACGGCGGCGGAGTTGAGCTCCTGGATGCTCATCTCCTTGAGCTGGGACAGGTCGAGGGGCTCCGGGGTCGGGCCGTCGGCCTCACTCACCGAGGACGTCTCCCTGGCCGGGAGGTCCTGCTCCGGGGAAGAAGGCGCCCCCGCGTCGCGCGCTGCCCCCTCGGGAGTCGGCACGTCGGCCTCCGGAGAGGTGCTCTCTGCCAGCCCTTCCGGTGCCGGGGGCCGTCCGTTCCCGCTCGCCGGACCGGCGCGCCGCCGGCGCGGGCGCCCGTTGGAGCCCTGGGGCCTCCTCGGCGTCGCCTTCTTCGCCCTCTTCTTGGTCCCGGCTTCCGGGGCCGTGGCGGCCTGGGGGGCCGTCACTTCGTCACGCGGCTGCTCGTCTGCGCCCATCACTCACTCGCCTCGAGGTCGCGGCGGTCGAACGCGGCCGCCCGAATGGTCTTCCACAACTCGTCGACGCCCGTCCTCCTCGTCGCGCTCACCGGGATGATCGCCTCCGCCCCCGATCCGAGGGCGGAGGCCAGTGCCCGCTCCCGTCGCCGGGCCTCGCCCCGCCCCATCTTGTCGATCTTGTTGGCGGCCACGACGTAGGGCTGCCGGTGGTGGTCCAGCCAGTCCCGGAGCATCTCGTCGCCGGCGCTGGGGTCGTGGCGCGCGTCCACGATGAAGACGCAGAGGCGCAGGGGCTCCCGGTCCCCGAGGTAGGAGTTGACCAGCCGCTCCCAGCCTGCCCGGACCGTCTTCGGGGCCTTCGCGTAGCCGTATCCCGGGAGATCCACGAGGTAGAAATCCCCGTGCCCCCCGCCGCCGGGACGGCTGGCCCCGTGGACGCGGAAGAAGTTGACGAGGCGGGTGCGACCGGGCTCGGAGGAGATGCGGGCCAGGCCCTTCACCCCGGCGAGGGCGTTCAGCAGGCTGCTCTTGCCCACGTTGGATCGTCCCAGAAAAGCCACCTCCGGCGCCCCGTCACGGGGAAACTGGGCAGGGGAAGACGCACTCCCGGAAAAGTTCACGCTCTGTTGCTTCACGTTCACGCTGGCGGAGGGGCCGGCTTGTCCCGGCCCACCGCTTCAGTGGGTCATACCGTCGGGCAACTGGCCCAGATCCTCTTCCGTACCCTCCGGAGCCACCTCGGTCTGGGGTGGCTCGGGCGGGAGAAGGGCAATCTTCAGGACCTCGTCGATGTGGTCGACGAGCTCGACGTTCAGGACCTCGACCACGTTCTTCGGGACGTCGGCGAGGTCCTTCTCGCTCTCGCGCGGGAGGATGATCGTCGTGACACCGATGCGGTGGGCGGCGAGGAGCTTCTCCTTGATCCCGCCCACCGGCAGCACCTTGCCCCGGAGGGTGATCTCCCCGGTCATGGCCACGTCCCGGCGGACCCGCCTCCCGGTGAGGGCGGAGACGAGAGCGGTGCACATCGTGATGCCGGCGGAGGGGCCGTCCTTGGGGATCGCCCCCTCCGGCACGTGGATGTGGACGTCGAGGCGGCGATTGAAGTCCCGCTTGATGTCGTACTCCTCCGCCCGCGACCGGACGAAGGACATGGCGGCGTGGGCGGACTCCTGCATCACGTCGCCGAGCTTGCCGGTGAGGCGCAGGGCGCCCTTGCCGGGCATGAGGGTGACCTCGATGGGGAGGATCTCCCCGCCGACCTCGGTCCAGGCGAGGCCGGTGGCGAGGCCCACCTCGTGACGCTCGGCCTGCTGCGTGGCCCGGTAGCGGGGGATTCCCAGGTACTCGTTGAGGTTCTTCGCCGTCAGCTCGACGGTGAAGCCCTTGCCCTCCTTGACGACCTTCCGCGCCACCTTGCGCAGGATGCTGGACATCTCGCGCTCCATGTTGCGGACCCCGGCCTCCCGCGTGTACCGCCGGATGAGCTCCTCCATCGAGTCCTCGGTGAAGGTGACGTTCTCGGGCATCAGCCCGTGGGACTTCAGCTGCTTCGGGAGGAGATGGCGCTGGGCGATCTCGATCTTCTCACGCTCGGTGTACCCGGGGAGGCGGAGGACCTCGAGGCGGTCCTGGAGGGCCTGGGGCACGGTGTGGAGCACGTTCGCGGTGGCGATGAAGAAGACAGACGACAGGTCGTACTCGGTGTCCAGGTAGTGGTCGGAGAAGGTGTTGTTTTGCTCGGGGTCCAGGACCTCCAGGAGGGCGGCGGAGGGGTCGCCACGGAAGTCCATGGACATCTTGTCGACCTCGTCCAGGAGGAAGACGGGGTTGCGGGTTCCCGCCTTCTTCATCATCTGGATGATCTGGCCGGGGAAGGCGCCGATGTACGTCCGACGGTGGCCGCGGATCTCGGCCTCGTCGCGCACGCCGCCCAGGGACAGGCGGACGAACTTGCGGTTCGTGCAGCGGGCGATGGAGCGGGCGAGGGAGGTCTTGCCCACGCCCGGAGGGCCCACGAAGCAGAGGATGGGGCCCTTGGGCTTGTTGACGAGCTGGCGGACGGCCAGGAACTCGATGATCCGCTCCTTGACCTTGTCGAGACCGTAGTGGTCCTCGTTGAGGATCTTCTCGGCCGCCTCCAGATCCTTGCGCTCCCGGGTCTTCTTCGTCCAGGGGACGGCGATGAGCCAGTCGAGGTAGTTGCGGGAGACGGTGGCCTCCGCCGACATGGGGGGCATGGCCTCGAGGCGCTTGAGCTCCTGAAGGGCCTTCTCCTCGGCCTCCTTGGGCATGCGCGCCTCTTCGATATTCTTGCGGATGTCGTCGGTCTCGTTGCCCTTCTCGTCCTTGCGACCCAGCTCCTTCTGGATCGCCTTCATCTTCTCGTTGAGGTAGTACTCCTTCTGGGCGCGCTCCATCTGCTTCTTCACGCGGCCCTGGATGCGGCGGTCGACGTTGAGCTTGTCCACCTCCGCCTCGAGGATCGAGGCGATCCGGGTAAGGCGCTCCTGGGCGGAGACGATCTCGAGGAGGTTCTGCTTCTCCTCCACCGGCACCACGAGGTGCGAGGCGATGGTGTCGGCGAGCTTGGAGGGATCCTCCACCCGGACCGCAGCGAGCATGGCGTCGTAGTGGAGGTTGTTCGAGAGCTTGACGTACTGCTCGAACAGCCCGATGGCCTTCGACATGAGGCCCTCGAGCCCGGAGTCGGACTCGTCCGGCACCGAGAGGATCCTGGCCACGACCCGCATGTGGCCCGTCTCCTCACGGAACTCCAGGGCGCGAGCCCGCTCGAGGCCCTCCACCAGCACCTTCACGTTTCCGTCGGGGAGCTTGAGGCTCTGGACGATGTTGCAGACGGTGCCGAGGGTGTAGATGTCCTCGGGGGCGGGGTTGTCGTGGGTGGCGTCGTGCTGGGCCGAGAGGAAGATGCGCTTCCCCCGGGACAGGGCGTAGTCGAGGGCCTTGATGGAGCTCGGACGGCCGACGACGAAGGGGATCATCATGTGCGGGAAGACCACGACGTCCCGCAGGGGCACCATCGGCAGGGTCTCGATCTCGTCTGTCTTGTCTTGCCCGAACATGAGGCCTCGCTGACTGGACCGGTATGCCGCGCGCCATCCCCGGCGCCCGGCGGGGCTCACCTACACGGTAGCACGGAGGCGGTGACTAGCCCGCCTTCTCGACGAGGGTGATCGGCTTCTCGCGATCGCGAACCACCTCTCGCGTAACGACACACTCCCGCACCTTCTTGTTGGAGGGAAGGTCGTACATCAGATCGAGCATGAGTTCCTCGATGATCATCCGCAGCCCACGCGCGCCGATCTTTCGCTTCCGGGCCAGATCGGCGATCTCCTGGAGCGCGTCGTCGGTGAAGCGGAGCTTCACGTTCTCGTACTCGAAGAGCCGCTGGTACTGGCGCACGATGGCGTTCTTGGGCTGGGTCAGGATCTCGATGAGGGCGGCTTCGTCGAGGTCGTGGAGCCCGGCCACCACCGGCAGCCGACCCACGAACTCGGGGATGAGGCCGTACTTGATGAGATCCGACGGCTCCAGCTTGTCGAGGAGCTCGACGTCGTCCGGGGATTTTGCCTCCACCGGGGTCCGGTCCGTCCAGAACCCCAGGGTCTTCTTGCCGGTTCGACGCTCGATGAGCTTGTCGAGACCGACGAAGGCGCCGCCGCAGATGAACAGGATGTTCGTGGTGTCGACCTGGTAGAACTCCTGGTGCGGGTGCTTGCGCCCCCCCTGAGGCGGGACGTTGGCCACCGTGCCCTCGAGGATCTTGAGCAGCGCCTGCTGCACCCCCTCCCCGGAGACGTCCCGGGTGATGGAGGGGTTCTCGTCCTTGCGCGAGACCTTGTCGATCTCGTCGATGTAGATGATGCCCTCCTGGGCCCGCTCGATGTCCCCACCGGCGGACTGCAGGAGCTTGAGGATGATGTTCTCCACGTCCTCGCCCACGTAGCCCGCCTCGGTGAGGGTGGTGGCGTCCACGATGGTGAAGGGGACGGAGAGGAGGCGGGCCAGGGTCTGGGCCAGGAGGGTCTTGCCGGTCCCGGTGGGCCCGATCAGGAGGATGTTGGCCTTGGTGAGCTCGACCTCGTTGCGGCCCCGCTGCTTGGCGATCTCGATGCGCTTGTAGTGGTTGTAGACCGCCACGGCCAGCTTCTTCTTGGCCTGCTCCTGCCCGATCACGTACTCGTCGAGGTACTTCTTGATCTCCTGGGGCGTGGGCAGCCCTACCCGGCTGGTGCGGCTCTCCGAGCGCCGGTCGTCGGCGATGATGTCGTTGCAGACGTCGACGCACTCGTCGCAGATGAACACCGTGGGACCCGCGATCAGCTTGCGGACGTCGTTCTGGTCCTTGTTGCAGAACGAACAGCGCAGGGTCTCGTTCTCGCCCGTACCCTTCTTCATGGTCACCGCTCGCGCCTGCTGATCACGTGGTCGACGAGGCCGTACTTCTTCGCCTCCTCGGCGTCCATGATGAAGTCCCGGTCGGCGTCGGAGACGATCTTGTCCAGCTGCTGCCCGGTGTGGTCGGCCAGTATCTGGTTCAACCGGTCCTTGATCCGCAGGATCTCCTTGGCCTGGATGGCGATGTCCGAGGCCTGCCCCTGGGCGCCGCCCCAGGGCTGGTGGATCAGGATCCGGGAGTTGGGGAGGGCGAAACGCTTCCCGTCGGTGCCCGCCGCCAGGAGGACCGCCCCCATGGAGGCGGCCTGGCCCACGCAGATCGTCTGCACGTCGGGCCGGATGAGCTGCATGGTGTCGTAGATCGCCAGCCCGGCGGTGGTCGAGCCGCCGGGGCTGTTGATGTAGAGGTGGATGTCCTTCTCGGGGTCTTCCGCCTCGAGGAACAGGAGCTGGGCAATGATCAGGTTGGCCATCATGTCGTCGACGGCGGTCCCGATGAACACGATGTTGTCCTTCAGGAGTCGCGAGTAGATGTCGTAGGCTCGCTCTCCCCGGGCGGTCTGCTCGACCACCATCGGGACCAGAGTGCCCGCGAAGGCACTGTTTCTGCTCATGTTAGCTCGATACTAGCATTGGCCTTGAGCAAGTCAAGGGTCTTCTCCTCGCGGATCCGGCCTCTCACCGACGCCAGGTCCCCTTCCTTCTCCATCTGGGCCCGCACCGCCTCCGGCGACTTGCCCGCGCCTTCGGCCAGACGGGCGATCTCGGCGTCGACCTCGGCGTCGAGGACCTGGATGTCCTCGCGGGTGGCGATCTCGTCCAGGAGGATGTCCGCCCGGGTCGCCTTCACCGCGTTTTCCCGCTGCGACTCGCGGTACTCGCGCCAGTCGATGTCGACCTTGCGGGGGTCGAGCCCCTGGTAGGCCAGGCCCCGGGCCAGGTTCTCGGTGCGGGCGGTCATGTGGTGCTCGACCAGGGTCTCCGGGACCTCGAACGACACCTTGCCCACGAGGGCCTCGACCAGGGCCGCCCGGGTGTCGCGCTCGACGCGGCGCGCCTCGGCGGCCTCGCGCTGCTCCCGGATCTTCGCCTTGAGGGCGTCCAGGTCGTCGAACTCCCCGAGGTCCTTGGCGAACTCGTCGTCCGCCTCGGGGACGACCTTCTTCTTGATGGCCTTGAGCGTCATCTCGTACCCGACCGTCTTCCCGGCGATGGCCGGCGCGGCGTCGGGGCCCCAGGTCACGTCGACCTGCTTCGTCTCGTCGACGCTCATGCCCTGGAGGGCGGCGTTCATGTCCTCGTGGTTGCCCTCGTGGCCGATCTCGATCATGGCGTTCTCGTCGTGGCCCCCCGGGCTCCCGTCGCGGGGTGTCCAGGTGAGGTCGACCACGACGTGGTCGCCCGTCTCGGTGGGCCGGGGCTCCACCGGCTCGTACCGAGCGGCCTCCTCGCGAAGACGGTCGATCTCCTTGTCGACGTCGTCGTCGGTCACGTCGGCGCCCTGAACCGTGACTCTCAGACCCTTCCAGTCCGGGACCTCGATCAGGGGGAGGGTCTCGAAGACGGCCCGGAAGCTCATGGGCTCGCCCTCGGCGATCCTGAGGTCCTCGACCCGGGGGGAACCCAGGGGCTTGAGCCCGCGGTCGTCCAGCTCCTTGAAGACGTACCTGTTGACGATGGTCTCGGCGGTCCCGCTGAGGATGTCCTCGCGGAAGCGACGCTTGGCGACGTCGGCGGGGACCTTGCCCGGGCGGAACCCGGGCAGGCGAGCCTTCTTGGAGATCTCCCGGGCCCCCCGGTCGATCTCGGACTGGACGATCTCCGGATCGACCTCGAAGACGAGGGCCTTGCGGACCGATGTCTCCTCGATGTAGTCGACTTTCAAGGGAAATTCCTCTTCATCGCGAAGGGCAGTCCGCCGGGGCAGGCCGCCAGGAGTGCGGGTGACCAGCAAGGATAGCACGGAGCCGCCTGCGGTACACTGGCCGCGCCCGGGCGGAAGTGGCGGAACGGCAGACGCGCACGGCTTAGGACCGTGTGCCCGAAAGGGCGTGGGGGTTCGAGTCCCCCCTTCCGCATTCCCGCATCGAGATCGCCATCGTACTCACGCATCGAGATCGCCATCGTTCGCCCGTCGATCTCGATGCCTCCGTCCCCCTCCCCCCCCTCCGCCCTGTCTCCTCCGCCCCACAACCCGTGCTCTCACCATCTCTTGCTCCCTCCACCTCTGCTCTCACCACCTCTGCTCTCACCACCCCTGCTCTCACCACCCCCGCTCCCCCCACCCCCGCTCCCCCCACCCCCGCTCCCCCCACCTCTTGCTCCCCCCGCCCCCGCCCCTCCGCGCCTATACTTCCCCCACCAT
>JAJDNS010000120.1 GCA_022340585.1 Acidobacteriota bacterium | reverse complement strand
GAAGGAGAGCCATGCCTCGAGACGCGGGAGCCGTCGACCGTCGCCGGTTCCTCGGGGGCGCCGCCGGGCTGTCGACGTACGGCCTCTTCGTGCGCGGCCCCGGGGCCGCGGCCGACGAGAGGACCCCGGAGCAGATCCGGGACTCTTTCGAGACCCTCGCCCCTTCCGACCCCGCCGAGGTGGCCCGCCGGTTCGCGGGAGAGCCGAACATGACCCTGGTCGACCTCGAGTGCGACCTGCTGGTGGCCGGTGGCGGACCGGCGGGGGTCTGTGCGGCGCTCGCCGCCGCGCGTCACGGGGTCCGCGTCGTCCTCGTCCAGGATCGCTCCCGTCTCGGCGGCAACTCCTCGAGCGAGGTGAAGATGCACGTGGTGGGAGCCAACAACCACGGTGGTCGCCCGGGCTGGCGCGAGGGGGGTCTCATCGAGGAGCTACGCCTCGACGACGCGGCGAACAACCCCCAGCGCTCGTTTGAGCTGTGGGACCTGCTCCTGTACGACAAGGTCGTCAGCGAGCCCCTGTGCACGCTGCTCCTGGACACCACCTGCTATGCCGCCGAGGTGGAGGAAGGGCTGATCCAGCGGGTGATGGCCCGCTGCGACAAGACCGAGCACCTCTACCGCATCCGGGCCACCCACTTCGCCGACTGCACCGGCGACGCGCGCCTGGCCGTCGAGGCCGGGGCCACGATCCGGTGGGGTCGCGAGGCCCGGGACGAGTTCGGGGAATCCCTGGCCGCGGAGGCACCCAGCCGCACCACCCTGGGAAGCAGCATCCTCTTCACCGCCCGGGACCACGGCCGCCCCATGCCCTTCACGCCACCGAGGTGGGCGCGGAAGGTCGAGGAGAAGCACCTGCGCTTCCGCCCGGTGTCGTCGAAGGCCTGGGAGTACGGGTACTGGTGGATCGAGTGGGGGGGCGTCACCGACACCATCCGGGACAACGAGCGCATCCGCTTCGAGCTGCTCTCCATCGTGACCGGGGTCTGGGACCACATCAAGAACAGCGGGCGCTTCCCCGACGCCGAGACCTGGGCCATGGACTGGATCGGGATGGTGCCGGGCCGGCGTGAGAGCCGGCGGATCGAGGGCGACCACATCCTCACCCAGGCGGACCTGGAGGGCCGGAACCCGCCCTTCGACGACGCGGTGGCCATCGGTGGCTGGCCCCTGGACGACCACCCCTCGGGGGGCTTCGACCGCGCCGAGCAGGAGCCCTTCACCAGCATCCCGGTGCCCCAGGTCTACAACATTCCCCTGCGCGCCCTCTACAGCCGCGACCTCGGCAACCTCTTCATGGCCGGGCGCAACGCCAGCTGCAGCCACGTGGCCTTCAGCTCCACCCGGGTGATGGCCACGTGTGCGGCCATGGGCCAGGCGGTGGGCACCGCCGCCGCCCTGTGTGCACGGCACGGCCTCCGGCCCCGCCAGGTCTGCGACGACAAGACCCGGCTGCGAGAGCTGCAGCAGACCCTCCTCCGCGACGACCAGTCGATCCGGCACCTGCAGAACGAGGATGCCGGGGACCTGGCCCGGCAGGCCACCGTGAGCGCGTCGGGGGCGGTCGATCGCTCGCGGGCGGAGAGCGTGATCGACGGTCGGGTCCGCAACCCCACCGCGGAGGGGGTCAGCCACCGGTGGGTCGCCCCGATGAGTCGGGACGGGGCCTGGGTCGAGCTCCGGTGGGAGGAGCCTCGACGGCTCGCCCACGTCCAGATCACCTTCGACACCGGCTTCCACCGCGAGCTCACCCTCACCGCCTCGGACTGGCACAACGCCCACATCATCCGGGCCCCCCAGCCCGAGACCGTGCGTGACTACGTGGTCGTGGTACGCACCCCCACCGGGCGGGAGGTCGAGGTGGCCCGGGTCGAGGGCAACCATCAGCGCCTGCGCCGTCACGACTTCGAGCCCCTCGAGGCCTCGGCGGTCGTGATCCACGTCACCGCCACCAACGGCTCCGAAAACGTCTCCATCTACGAGGTTCGGTGCTACAGTCCAGAGTGAGGGGAGGGGGACGATGAAGCGACTCGCGTTGCTGGTGGCGGTGACGGCGGTGGCCGGAGGCACGGCCAGCGCGCAGGATCTGAGCCGGGGCGTCGCCCTGTACAACCAGGGGAACTTCGCCGCCGCCGAGCCCGTCTTCCGGGCCGCCGTGCCCGCCATCGAGGCCCGGGCCTGGCTCGCCGCGACGCTCGTCCGCCTGAAGCGGTACGCCGATGCCGAGGCCCAGGCCGCCACCGTCCTGGCGACCAACCCGGTCCACCCGAGGGCGGTGGCCGCCCTCGGCGAGGCCCTGGTCATGCAGGAGAAGCTGGACCCGGCAATCGCCCGGATGACGGCGGCCCTCACCGCGAACAAGGAGCTGGCCTATGCCTACTACTGGCGGGGCCAGGCCTACCACCGCACGAAGCAGGTCGCCCGGATGGTGGACGACTACCGGGCCTTCCTGCGACTCGAGCCCGAGGCCCCGGAGGCCCCGGCCCTCAAGGTCCTCCTTGCCAGCCTGCAGTAGTCAGAAGGCCTGACCGACGCCAAAGAACAGCCGGTAGCTCTTCTCCTCCGGCTCCCGACCGAGGGGGAGGCCCAGGTCGAGACGCAGGAGGCCGATCGGCGAGGCCCAGCGCAGTCCGGCCCCCAGCGTGTGCCTGAAGTCGAAGCTCATGGACTCGACGGTTTCGAAGACGTTGCCCACGTCGTAGAAGCCCACCAGGCCGAGCCCGGTGTGGTGGTGGTAGCGCAGCTCCTGGTTCATGATCACCACCGACTCGCCGCCTGTTGCCTCCCCGAAGAAGCCTCGCGGCCCCACCTCGTTCGTCCCGAAGCCCCGGAGGCTGCTCGCGCCTCCCGCTCGGAAGCGCTCGTTCGCGATCACCGGCTCGCCGTCGAGGCCCCAGGCCAGACCGAGCCGGTAGCTCTGGGCCCAGGTGAGGGTGTCGTCCCGGAACGAACGGGTGAACACGGTCTGGGCGTAGCCCTTCAGGAGAGGGGCGTCGGAGCCGAGCCAGGACGGAGCCACGTTGAGGTTCAGGCTCCAGAACGCCCCCCGTCTCGGATCGAGGAGGTCGTCCTGCGTCGTGCGCAGGAGGGAGAGATCCAGCCCGCCCACGTCGATCGGGATCTTGGGGAGAGTGGGGGCGATCGTCAGGTTGCGCCGGAAGCGGTACCCGACGAGCGCTTCCAGACGCGAGGGACGGCCGATCGACTGCTGGATCCCGAAGCCGGTCTGGATCCGCTGGAGCTGGAGGTCGTCGACCGGGATGTCCTCCTCGGTCCGGAAGACGGACCCCGTCACGTCTCCCCCGGTGAGAGCGGCGGGCAGGTGGAGCGACCCCCGGAACTCGCGGAGATCGGCACCGTACCGGACACGCCCGCCCAGCCCCACCCCGAGCCCGAAGAGGTTGCCCGCCAAGGCGTCCACCAGCCCGCTCCAGCCGTCTTCGTCGTCCCACCGCACGTCGTAGGAGGCGCTCAGGTTGGCGGCTTCCTCCACCTCGACACGCAAGGCTCCCGGGTCCCGCGGGTCCGGGACGATGGCCGAGCGCGTGAAGGTGCCCAGCTCGAGCAGCCGACGCTCGGCCTCGCCCAGCCGCCGGGGGTCGAGCGGCTGACCCTCTTCGAGGTCGATCGATCGCCGGACCAGCCACTCGCTCGTGCGCGTGTTGCCGGAGACGGCCACGCTCTCGATCGCGCGCCGCTCGCCCTCGCGGATGCGGAGGACGAGGCCGAGGTCGTTCCCCTCGACGACCAGCTCGGGCCGTATCCGGACGTCGGTGTAGCCGCGGGAGAAGTACAGGGCCCGGGCCCGGTCGACGGCCTCCGTCGTCGCCGCCGAGGAGAACGGGACACCGGTGGGGAGCGACAGGGCCTCGCGCAGCTCGCCTTCGGGAACGGTCGTGCCTTCCGGGCGGACCCAGAGGAGGCGCGCGGGGGGGCCCTCCTCGATCGGCACGGTCAGCGTAGCGGCGCTCCCCTGCAGCTCGGCCTGCGGCGCCCCGATCCGCACCGCCAGGAAATGGCGCGCCCGGTAGGCGTCCTTCAGCCCGAGGAGCGCCGCCTCGGGCTTCTCGAGGAGCCCGCTGGCACCCCCGGCCGCGGCGAGGAGCGTGCCCGTCGAGAGCGCCCTCGCTCCCGGGAAGCGGACCACCACCGGGTCGAAGCGCGGCCCCGGTCTCACCGTGAACAGGATCTCGCGCCGGTTCCCCTCGTCCGTCGTGGCCGCTTCGATCTCGGCTCTCAGGTATCCCCGGCCCTCCAGCTCGCGCCGCAGCCGTGCGCTCCCGAGATCGACGGCGTCGGCCGCGAAGAGCGCGCGTCCGAAAGCGCGAGTGAGGTCGGGTGGGTCGTCCATTCCGACGACGCGCCAGCTGTAGATCGGCCCCGGCTCCACCCGGAGAACGGCGACCCCCTCCTCGAGCCGGGCCGAAACCTCCGCGCTCAGGTGTCCCCGGCGCCGCAGCCGCGCCCGGAGGTCTTCGGCCTCCTGCTGGACGCGCCATTCCGGCACTCGCCGCCCGGCCGAGAGGCGCACGGAGCGGCGCAGGGACTCTTCGAGGGACGCCCCTTCGAAGCGCACCTCCTCGATGCGCACGCTCGAGGTCTGGAGCGACTCGGCGGCGGCACCTCCCCCGAACTCGAACCGCTGCCCGAAGCCGAGCTCGTGGGTGCCCGCGTCGGTGCGAAGGGCCCGGAGCTGGACGTTGTAGCCGGGAAAGACCCGCATCTCGGCGTAGCGGGTCTCGGGCCCGCCGAGGCCAGCAGAGTAGACGAAGGCGAGGAGCCGGCCGATGCGCTTGCCGAAGGTGAAGCGGGCGGACGGGTCGGTCTCGCGCGCGACGAGGTCCGGGCGCACGGTGATCTCGTCCAGGCCAAACGTCCGGGCCACGCGCGTCAGCTGGCCGGAGGCCAGCGTCGCCGCCTGCCCGCCCAGGAGCCAGGCGCTGGAGTCGACGAGGGAGCTCTGGGTCCGACCGGTGGCGATGACGCTGACGATCTCCTGGCGCGACAGGGCCGGCTCCGATGAGAGGGCAAGGCTCGGCTGGTCGACCGACCCCTGGAGGGACGCGCGCACGCGCACGTCCCGGGACGAGCCGTCATTGAACCTGGCGTTGGGAACGACCGTCTCCCCGTTGAGCGACAGGTCGGCGTTCCAGGACCCGGAGTACGTGATCGCCCCGCCGGTGACCGTGAGCTCGCGGCCCTGGACCTCGATGCGCCCACCCGGGCGCACGTCGAGACGTCCGAAGGGGGCTGGCTCCTCGAGGTCACCCCGAGCAGTGATGCGCCCCGTGGCCTCGAGCCGGCCGAAGCTGCTCTGGACCACGACCGGGCGGGTGAGGTCGACGGTGACGTCGAGAGCCACGTCGCGGAGGAGCTCGGAGGCGGCGGAAGCCGGGGCCGGCGCGCGGAGCGCTTCCCGAACCGCGGTGTCGAGGTCGTACACACCGCCCTCCACGGCCACGTCCCCGACGAGGGCGAGGTCGCCGGGGCGTCCCGCGAGGGTGAGGTCGACGTCGAGGCGCGAGCGGAGACCGGGCGGGTACCGGAGCGCCACGTTGCGCCCGGTGAGGTGGAACCAGGAGTCCCCGACCTCGACTCCCGCGGCCCGCACCTCACCCTCGAGCTGCAGCGGTCCCCCGCCGACCTTGCCGCGGGCGGTGACGACCGCGATGGTCCCCTCGAGATCGACGCGGCCACTCACCCCGGTCACCGCCTGGGGCAGGGCCCGCATCCTCAGGGACACGTCGTCCAACGTCAGCGACCCTCCGGGGACCGGTGCGGCCAGGGGGCCGGTCAGCGAGAGATCCACCTCCGCCGACCCTCCCACCGAGACCTCCTCCATCAGCGGAGAGAGAAGACCCAGGGCAACTCCACCGCGGGCCCTCACATCCACGGTCCGCGCCAGCAGGTCGGCTCCCCCGGTCACCACGAGGGCGCCGGGGCCCGAGCGGAGCGTCAACCCCTCCGTCGCCACGCGACCGTTCGCGAGGCTCACGGTAGCCGGCTGGGTCTCCACGGTCAGCCCTTCCAGGGTGAAGCTTCGGGCGGGGAGCCGCAGCTCGCCCTCGAGCTCCTCGAGGGAGGCCAGGCCGCCCTGGAGAGTCAGCTCCCCGGCGAGACCACCCTCCAACGGAGCGAGCGCGACGTCGTCCCAGGAGACGGCCAGGCGGGCGCGCTCGGAGACGTCGGCGCCCCGGAGCGCGGTCCAGACCGCCGCGTACGGGACCTCGCCCTCCAGGGTGGCCCGCCCGCTCCCGACCCGGGCGGTGGTGAGCGGGACCCGGAGGCCCTCGTCTCCCAGGTAGAGCTCGACGTCGTCGACCGCGACGTCCGGGACCGACGGCCCCCTGACCGCCACATCGCTGGCGTGGACGGCGCCCTCCAGCGAGGGCCGGACCCGGGTGCCGGTGAGGCCGACGGCGCCGTCCACATTGCCGGTCACCGACCAGCCGTCGGGCAGGGGAAGGGCGCCCAGGTCGGCGTCGAGCCAGGCCTGGAGCTCCACCGGCGCGTTCTCCGACAACCCGGCGCTCGCGGAGACGTCCACGGACACACCCGGACCCTCCACCCGGACATCCCGTGCCGTCAGACGCTGCTGCCGCAGCTCGGCCCGGAACGGCTGCGCCCGCAGCGAGCGCTCCCGAAAGACGGCCTCCAGCTCCGCGACGTCGAGGGTCGCCTCGACCCCGGCCAGCCGAGCGAGCGGGACATCGAACCCGAGCGTCGCGGTGAGGTGCCCCTCCAGCGGCTCCCGGACCCCCCCGAGCGGAGCCAGCCGCGCCAGAGGCGTCTCCCGGGCCTCCACCTGACCTCGGAGGCGCGTCTCCTCTCCCGGCCAGACCTCGCCAAGGGCACCGATCGACAGGCCCGGGAGAGCGGCTCGAAGGTCGGCGTGCTCGGTCGTACCCTCGGCCCCGACCTCGAGTCGACCCAGGGCGACGCCGGCCCACTCCAGGCCGGGCACCGACACGCGCGCCGAGAGGTCCGGGCGCGCCAGCGGGCCCGAGGCCCGAAGCTCGGCTCGTGCGCGTCCCGAGGCTTCCGGAAGGAGCCGGGCCAGGTCGACATCGTCCACCACGAGGGAGAGGTTCCGGATGAGGTCGCCCTGGATCTCCAGCTCCCCGGTGACGTCCGCCAGACCCCGCGCGTCGAGCTTCGCCCGGAGCGCGCTCCCGTGCATCGTGAAGCTCCCGGCGAGGGTCGTCTCCCCCTCCGGCGGACCACCGGGCGGGCCCACGGATCCGGAGAGCCGGCCGGTGACCTCGGGAGGCCAGGCGCCACGAAGTCGACCCTGCGTGTCGAACCTGAGGCCCAGCGCCGTCGGGACCGAGGCCTCACCATGAAGGTCCGCCGACCACTGGAGGTCGACGGTGCCTTCGCCCGGCTGCACGCTGCCGCGCGCCCGCGCCGCGACCCGACCGCTCACGCCCTCGAGGCCTCCCCGTCCGCGGGTCACGAGGTCGACCTGGAGCGGACCGTCGAGCGGACCCTCCCACCGCACCTCCACCTCGGCGCCGGTCACGTGGAGCGGGGGTCTCATGGCGGCCGGGAGGCGAGCGAGGTCCAGACCGGCCACGGTGAGGCGCCCCCTCGTCTCCTGGCCGTCGAGGCGCGCCTCCGCGCTCAGCCGTCCACCGATGATGCGTCCCTCGAGGTACGCTTCGGCGCGGGCGTCGCCGGGCTCCGCACGAAGGTTCACGCTCAGGTCGTCGATCGCCCAGGTTTCCCAGGCCGCGGCTCCATGGGCATCGAGCGTCACCCGAAGTCGGTCGGGCGGGCCCTCCAGCCGCGCGGTGACCTCGAGTCCACCCCCAAGCTGCGGAAGGCCCAGCGCCGGGCCCCCGTCGTCCAGATCGGCATGGGCGTCCAGGTCGAGGTCCAGTGCGGGCGCCCCTCGGCGAGCGAGCCTCCCGCGGGCCGCGACCCGCGTTCCTCCCAGCCGAGCCTCGAGGGACTCCAGCATCACGTCGAGGTCCCCGGCGACGGCCAGACGGGCGTGGGCCGGACCCACCTCGAGCGCCTTCTCACCACGCCACCGCCCCCGGGGCGCGTCGATGACGAGGGTCCCGCTCCCGATCGCACCGTCCGCCGTGAGACCCTCGACCTCGAGCTCACCGGCCTGCGGATCCTTCCACCGGACGCTCGCGTCCCGAATCGCCACGGTCTCGATCTCGAACGGGGCGAGGTCGGCCTCGACCGCTTCCTTCGGCCTGTCCGCGGTGGGCGTGAGGAGCAAGGTCGGCCCCTCAGCCTCGAGCAACCGAACCACGAGCGCCCCCGTCAGCGCCCGGGGCGACAGGATGACGTGGCCCTCGGGGACGGTGAGCGTGTAACCCCTTCCCTCGACGCGCAGCTCCCGCACCTCGGCGCGGAGCAGGAACGGAGTCACCCGAAGGCCCCCGATGCGCGAGGCGGGCCCCACGGCCTCGCGTAGCCGGGTCTCGGCCAGGCGGCGGACGGGCTCCTGGGGAAAGAGTCCGAAGCCGACGAGACCAAGGGCGAGGACCGCGAGCCCGGCAGCAACGCCGAGAACGCGACGGGCCCGGGTCCAGGTCGTGGTCGACAGCGACGTGAGTACCTCCAGGCCCTATTGAAGCACGAGGAGCGACGGCACCCCGGGGGTCTCCGCGACTGTCCGGGATCGCCTACCGGCTGGACAGGCTCTTCGTGCTCGGGAAGGTCGCGGGTCGGCCAGGGCTGCGGCCCGTGGCACCCCTCACTCTCGCAGCCCTCGGAGCACGCTCCCCCCCCAGGTCCGCAAGCCCACCACGATCAGGGTGATCGCGGTCAGCGGAAGCGCGAAGGCCACCATGGCCATGCTGAAGAAGGGCAGGGCGTCGTGTCCGGTGGCGTCGAGTCCCAGGTAGAGAAGGTAGGCCCCGTAGTACGAGAGGAAGAGAGCACCCTCCCATCGGGCGATGACGTGTCCACTCGCGAAGATGGGCAGGCACGCCAGAGTCACGGCGATCATCACCGGCAGATCGAACCGGAGCGAAGCCGGGGAGACCGCCACGCCGCCCGGGGCGATCGCGGCGCACACCCCGAGCACCAGGAGCAGGTTGAAGATGTTGCTCCCGACGACGTTCCCGACGGCGATGTCCCGCTCGCCGCGCACCGCCGCCAGGACCGATGTCGCCAGCTCCGGCAGAGACGTTCCGGCGGCCACGATGGTCAGACCGATCACCAGCTCGCTCACCCCCAGCGCTCGAGCCATCGCGACGGCCCCCTCGACCAGCCAGCCGGAGCCCACGACCAGCAGCACCGAACCAGCCACCACTCGCCCGATGTCCAGCCAGGGCCGGTTCGCGGGGGCGCCGAACTCCCGATCGAACTCCTGCTTCACGTCTCTCGCCTCGCGTCGACCCTGCCGGACCTGGAAGAGGCAGTAGCCCAGCGCGCCGGCCACGAGCAGGACTCCATCCAGCCGGCCGAGCGCTCCGTCCAATGCCAGGACCAGCACCAGGACGGAGACCCCGATCATGACCGGCACCTCGAGACGGATCAGTGGCACCGCCACCACCAGGGGAGTGACGACTGCGGAAGCGCCGAGGATGAGCAGGACGTTGCTGATGTTGCTGCCGACGACGTTCCCGAAGGCCAGGTCCGCCTGGCCGGAAAGGACCGACCCCACGCTCACGGCCAGCTCGGGAGCGCTGGTGCCGAACGCGACCACCGTCAGGCCGATGATCAACGGGGAAACGCCCGCTCCCGCCGCCAGCCGGGCGGCCCCCCCCACCAGCCATTCGGCTCCCAGCACCAGCAGGCCCAGCCCGACCAGAAGCCAGATGAGGGCCGACAGCTCCAACAGATCCACCTCCGTTCCCGGGAACCAGCGAGCCGCTGGGCCGCGCGCTCGGGGGAGACTCCCTCGCCCCAGAGGATCGTACCCTACGGGCGGGACCGGGGCACTGCCTCCCCACGGGCCACCCGGCTCCATGTAGACTCTGGCCGGTGGATACCTGAGGCGGGGGGAGATGGCGACTCGGCGGGGGGTTTCTCGGCGATACTTCTGGGCCCGTTGGCCGAACTCGAGGCTTCTCCAGCTCCGTCTGTGCGACCTCGGGGTCACCTTCGAGGGAACATGGCTCGAGGATTGCGTCGAGAGCCTCTACCTGGAGCTGGAGTCGAGAGGGATCCGATTCCGCCCCCACGTGTGGCTGTCCGACGAGTGGTTCTCGCCCGGCGACATTCCCGGGGTGGCCATCCCCTTCTACCTGACCCACCGGACCCTCATGCGCCTCGAGCGGGCCCAGATGCTCGAGGTCGAGGGCGGCACCCGGGCGCAGTGCATGATGATCCTCCGCCACGAGGCCGGCCATGCCCTTCAGCACGCGTTCCAGATCCAGCGGAAGCGGCGATGGCAGGCCCACTTCGGACGGTCCTCGACGAGGTACCCCAGGGAGTATCGTCCCCGTCCCGCCAGCCGGCAGCACGTCCAGCACCTCGGCTTCTGGTACGCCCAGAGCCACCCCGACGAGGACTTCGCCGAGACCTTCGCCGTGTGGCTCACCTCGCGAGAGGCGTGGAGAAAGCGCTACCGGGGATGGCCGGCCCTCAAGAAGCTCGAGTGTGTGGACGAGCTGATGAGCGAGGTCTCGCTCTCCCGACCCGAGGTCACCTCGCGGGCCCGTCCCCACTCGCTGCCCCGGCTGCGGTACACCCTGGCCGAGCACTACGCGGAGCGCCGTGCCCTGTACCGCGTGAGCTTCCCCGACGCGTACGATCGGGATCTCCGGAGGCTCTTCTCCGATGTCCCCGGCCGCCGCCGCGGCGAAGCGGCATCCACCTTCCTGCGGCGCAATCGGAAGGACCTCCGCGAGATGGTCTCGAGGTGGACGGGGGAGTACCAGTTCACCCTCGACGCGGTCCTCTCCGAGATGATCGGGCGCTGTCGCGAGCTGAAGCTGAGAGCGGTGGGTCCCGAGCGGCAGCTGAGGGCGGACTTCGCGGTGCTCCTCACCGTCAAGACGATGCACTACCTCTACAGCCGGGGCCGGCGCACCTGGATCGCCCTCTGAGCGTCGAGCACCGCTCACTTCATCTTGACGACCGCCCGCCAGCCCGTGGCCCGGGGCAAGGGCGCGTGTCCATTCGTCTGCGCGAACCGGTCGACCACGTAGAACACGTCGGGGTCCACCGCCTTCACCCTCCGCACGGCCTCCGGAAGATCCGACCGCCGGATGGTTGCGAAGACCAGCCGGGTCGGCGCACCGTCGATCTCGCTCCGAAACACGCCTCGGACCCGGCCCGCTGACGACAGGATCTCGGCCACCTGTTCCCCCTCGCTGGAGACCATGCGGACCACGCACTGCCCGAGGGCGAGCCGCCGCTCCAGGAGGATCCCGACGGCGTTCCCGGCGGCGAACCCGGACGCGTAGGCGACGACGAGGACCGGGCTCTCGCGGAGCCGAAGGATGACCTGGGAGACGGCCGTGATCCAGACCAGCACCTCGAAGAAGCCGAGGAACACCGACAGCGGAATCCGGCCATGCACGACAACGATCGTGCGAACCGTCCCCAGCGAGACATCGGCGACACGAAGCAGAAAGATGAGGGTCGCCAGGGCCCAGACCGGCAGCTCTGGACTCACGCTGGCGGCTCCAACCTACCGTCGAGCCGGGGGGAGCCACGGGGGACCGGGCTTCGCCGATCCCACAAGCTCTTCCTCGGCCGTCTCCGACCCGGACCGGTTCGCCGGACCCTCTCCGCGCCGCGACCCTCGCTTGCCCTCCTCTTCGGTCTTTGCTGCCTCGTCCGCCGTGGGCCGACGAGACAGTCGCGATGAACCAGCGCTGCGACCACGGCCCGCGCCCTTCCCCCGTCGAACCGTAGGAATCACCCCCTCACTCCCCTTTCAGGCGCCCCGGCCAGGAACACGATCGCCGGGCGGAATCGTGTCCCTGGCCAGGGGCATCCGGACGCAGGCCGGTTCGGTCCTCCGTCGGCGCCCTCCCTAGTACATGTCCGCGCCGGCATCGACCGGGCTCGCCTTCTTCTTCTCCGGGACCTCGGAGACGAGGGCCTCGGTGGTGAGCAGGAGCGAGGCGATGGACGACGCGTTCTGCAGCGCCGTGCGGACGACCTTGGTCGGGTCGATGACGCCGGCCACGACCAGGTTCTCGTAGGTGTCGGTCTGGGCGTTGAAGCCTTCCTCGCCCTTCTGCTCGCGCACCCTGGCCACGACGACCGCGCCCTCGTAGCCGGCGTTCTGAGCGATCTGGCGAAGCGGCTCCTCGAGCGCCCGGCGGACGATGGCCACGCCGACGGCCTCGTCGCCCTCGGCCTTGACCTTGTCGACCGCGCCTTCGGCGCGAAGAAGCGCGACCCCGCCGCCGGGAACGATGCCCTCCTCGACGGCAGCCTTGGTCGCGTGCATCGCGTCCTCGACCCGGGCCTTCTTCTCCTTCATCTCGGTCTCGGTGGCCGCCCCGACCTTGATGACGGCGACTCCGCCCACCAGCTTGGC
Source organism: Acidobacteriota bacterium (assembly GCA_022340585.1). Taxonomy (GTDB): domain Bacteria; phylum Acidobacteriota; class Vicinamibacteria; order Fen-336; family Fen-336; genus JAJDNS01. Next base: position 31 of record JAJDNS010000120.1, on the reverse strand, counting down.
CAGCCGCTCCTGCAGCTTCTCGCGGTCGTAG
>JAJDNS010000116.1 GCA_022340585.1 Acidobacteriota bacterium | reverse complement strand
CGAGTGCCTGCTCGCCCTGCTGCACCTCGACCCGTCCGCCTCGGTGCCGTTCGTGGGCCGCCTCCTGCAGGCAGCACCGGGTCCTGGACGCTACCCCGGCGTCGATCCCGAGTGCGCGGCGGTCGCCCTCGGGGAGTCGCGCCTGGAGGAGGCCTTCGCCGTCTTGCGCGACTGGCTTCCGGAAGCGCTCGCCCGGGGACTGGGGCCGACGGCCCTGCGGGCCCTGGCCACGCTTCGCCGGGACGAGGCCATCGACCATCTGCTCTCTCTCGTTCGGGAGGCGGAGCCTCCGGTGGCCTGTGACGCCGTCGCCGCCCTCGCCGGGCAGGGCGACGGGTCGATCCAGGCTCGGGCCCGGGACGCGGCTTCGGAGCGCCCCGCCGTCGCGGAGGCCGTGGATCGGGCCTTCGCGAGGAGCAGTGGATGAGTCGAGCCGGGCGGACGCGGGACCCCCGGGGGAACGTTCCCTACGAGGACGCGGTCCTGGACTTCACCAACCCCGCCGCCGTCGGGTGGTACCAGGAGAAGATCGCCGGCCTGAAGCGTCTCGGGGTCGGGGCCATCAAGGTGGATTTCGGGGAGGCGCGGGGGTCTGGTGTGCCTGCCCTCCGACGAGGCGCTCCACGAGATCGTGCTGACGCGTGAGGACGGCTCGTACGTCGTCGGTAGCAGCCCCCTTGCCGGCCGAGCGAGCCTGTCCGTGCGGGTTCACGCGACCCGGACTCGCTGATCCACCGACTGCGTACCGCCGCGAGGGGGAGGCCCCGTGAGCCTGAGCGCCCTCCCCGTCGAGCCCGCTCGGCGACCCTTCGGCGGGTGCGCGGCACCCGGCGAAGGCGAGCTGCGGGTCTGGAGCCTGGCCAAACGAAAGTGACATTCTCCTATTGCTTTCGATGGATTTCCACTATACTGTGACTGCGATTGGGCTCGGAATGTGTAGTCTTCCCATTCATGTAGGAGCCATGACGAAAGCCATTCGATCGCAGCATCCCCGCATCTTTCACACTTATACGAAAAACGGATAGCCCATGAAAGGTTCAGCGCCCGGGGGGACGGGGACTCGTGCGCGGAGCAGGAGGTGCAGACAGAACGGGAGGTGATCGTGGGAGAGCCAAAGGTCGTGGTGGCCCTCTTGAGGGAAGACCAGGAGTTTCAGGTCATGCAGGCGGCCGATGCCCGGGCGGCCGCCGGTCGACTGGGACTGGACCTGGACGTCGTCTTTGCCGAGGGGAACCCCATCGTCCAGATCCAGCAGCTGTTCCACTGCATCCACACCCGCGACGACAGCCCCCTGGCCCTCGTGGTCGAAGCGACGACGGCAGAAGGGCTGGAGCGCGTGGCCCGCAACGCCGTGAAGGCGGGGATTGGATGGCTCCTCGTCAACACCGAGGTGAGCTACCTCGGCGAGCTGCGACAGCAGCACCCGGAGCTCCCCATCGCGGCCATCGGTGGCGACCAGAAGGAGATCGGCCGCATCCAGGGCCGCCAGGTGCGCCGCCTCCTCCCCCGGGGCGGCTCGGTGCTGTGCATCCAGGGGCCAGCCGATTCCACCGCGACCACGGGACGGGCGGAGGGGCTGGCCGACGCGCTCGGCGCCGACCGCTTCCTGCTCAAGACGCTGAACGGTGACTGGACCGAGAGGGGGGGAGCCCGAGCCATGAGCTCGTGGCTCCGCCTCAAGACCGTAGAGCTGTTCCAGCCCGACGTCGTCGCCTGCCAGAACGACATGATGGCCATCGGGGCCCGGCGCGTCCTCCGGGAGCGGCGACCCGAGTGGTCCCGCGCGCCCTTCCTCGGGTGTGATGGACTGCCCGGGAGCGGACAGAAGGCCGTGGAGGCCGGACTCCTCGCCGCCACGGTGGTGATCTCTTCGAGCACCGGCCCGGCCCTCGATCTCCTGGCCACCTGGTTGAAGGACCGAAAGCCACTGCCGGCCGAGGTCCTCCTGCCGCCGTCGTCGTTTCCGTCCGAGTCGCGCCTGGCGGAGCGCCGGTCCGCTGCCCGGGAAGCCGGCGCGCTCCCCCCTGCCCCGTAGGAGGTCCGACATGAGAGTCACGCGAGAGCACGAGCGCTACTGCGTCGATCTGAGGGTGGACTACTCGACTCGCGACGCATTCGTGTCGAACCGTGTCACCAACCTGAGCCGGGGCGGGCTCTTCATCGAAAGCGACCAACCCCTCCCGGTCGCCACCGAGGTGGACCTGACCCTCACCCTCCCGGGCACCGAGGGAGCCCTGAAGGCGTGCGGCCGCGTGATCTGGAACTACGACATCCAGAAGGGTTCGAGCCGCGTGATCCGGGGCATGGGCATCAAGCTCCTCGACATGGGATCGGACGCCCGCCGGAGACTGGAGAAGTACATCGAGAATCTCCAGCCGGCGGACGCTCTGCCGGCCAGCTCCTGACCTGGCGCTGAAACACGAGGCGACCCCGTCTCGCGTTACAATCCGGCGCACCGGCGTCGCGCTGCGGGATGGCTGCGCGTGTCCACGCGCCGCGCGGGGGGCCTCATGATCGAGATCTACGACACCACACTCCGTGACGGGACCCAACGCGAAGGCATCTCGTTGTCGTGTGACGACAAGATCCGCGTCGCGCGGCGCCTGGACGAGCTGGGCGTGGCCTTCATCGAGGGAGGCTGGCCGGGCTCCAACCCCAAGGACGCCGAGTTCTTCGAGCGGGCCCGGGACATCGACTGGGCGACGGCGCTCGTCACCGCCTTCGGCTCCACCCACCGAAAGGGAGGCACCCCCGAGGACGACGCCAACATCAAGGCGTTGCTCGACGCCGCAACCCCGGTGTGCACCGTGGTAGGAAAGACCTGGACCCTCCACGTGACCGAGGTTCTCCGCACGACGCTCGAGGAGAACCTCCGCATCATCGAGAACTCCCTGGCCTACCTGAAGGCCCAGGGTCGGCGGGTGATCTACGACGCCGAGCACTTCTTCGACGGCTACCGGGCCGACCCCGAGTACTCGCTGGAGACCCTTCGCGCGGCGGTGAGAGGCGGGGCCGAGACCCTGGTGGTCTGCGACACCAACGGCGGGTCGCTGCCCTGGCAGATCGGCGAGATCGTCGACCAGGTCCGAGCCGCAGTCGACCACCCCCTGGGCATCCACTGCCACAACGACTCCGAGAGCGCGGTGGCCAACTCCCTCGAGGCGGTCCGCCACGGCGCCATCCAGGTCCAGGGCACGATCAACGGATACGGGGAGCGCTGCGGCAACGCCAACCTCTGCTCGGTGATTGCCGCCCTGGAGCTGAAGATGGACCGGCGGTGCCTGCCCGAGGGCGGGCTCAAGACTCTCCAGGACGTGTCCCACTTCGTGGCCGAGGTCGCCAACCTCGCCCCCGACGAGCACCTGGCCTACGTGGGGAAATCGGCCTTCGCCCACAAGGGCGGCATCCACGTGGCCGCCATGCGCCGGACCGAGGAGTCCTACCAGCACATCGACCCCAGGCTGGTCGGCAACGAGATGCGGGTCGTGGTGAGCGAGCTGTCGGGACGAGGGAACCTTCTCTCCATGGCCGAGGAGCACGGCGTCGATGCCGTCGGCGACGTGGCCGACGTCCTCAGCGACATCAAGGCCCTCGAGGCGAAGGGGTTCTCCTTCGAGGCGGGCGAGGCCTCGGTAGCGGTCAGGCTCAAACGGAAGGAAGCGGGCTACGAGGCGCCCTTCGAGCTCGTCGACTTCCTCGTCACCGTCGAGCACCGCACCGGCCGGGGCCTCTTCGCCGAGGCGATGGTGAAGGTGCGGGTCGCGGGTGAGATCCACCACACTGCCGCGGAGGGTGACGGACCGGTGGACGCCCTCGACAACGCGCTCCGCAAGGCTCTGGTCGGGCACTACCCCGAGATCGACGAGGTGCACCTCGCCGACTACAAGGTACGCATCCTCGAGCCTGAGAAGGGGACCGGGGCGGTGACCCGAGTCCTCATCGACATGCAGCGCGACGGGAAGCGGTGGAGCACCGTGGGAGCCAGCCCCAACGTCATCGAGGCCAGCTGGATGGCGCTCGTCGACGGGATCGAGTACGGGCTGAAGATCGCGCCGGGGGCTGACGCGTGAAGGCGAACATCGTGGTGCTGCCGGGGGACGGGATCGGGCCCGAGGTGATGGCGCAGGCGGTGCGGACGCTGGAGACGGTGGCGAAGAAGGGCAACCGTTCCTTCTGCTTCACCGAGCAGCTCGTGGGCGGATGCTCGATCGACGCCCACGGGGTCGCCCTCACCGAAGGGGTGCTGGCCGCCTGCCAGTCGGCAGACGCGGTGCTTCTCGGGGCGGTGGGCGGGCCGAAGTGGGACGACCCTCGGTCGGGAGTCCGGCCCGAGCAGGGCCTGTTCGCACTGCGCAAGGGCCTCGGGGTCTTCGCCAACCTCCGGCCGGTGGCGGTTCACCCGAGCCTCGTCGAGGCCTCACCGATTCGGCCCGAGAGGATCGAGGGCGTGAACATCCTGGTGATCCGGGAGCTGACCGGCGGCCTGTACTTCGGGGAGCCCAAGGGCCGGGAGATGAGGGGTGGCGTCGAGTGCGCGGTGGACACCTTGGAGTACAAGGACTTCGAGGTGCGGCGGATCGTGGAGCTGGCCTTCCGCCTCGCCCGGGGGCGCAAGAAGAAGGTGACCTCGGTCGACAAGGCCAACGTCCTCGAGTCATCGCGGATGTGGCGCAGGATCGCCACCGAGATCGGCGAGGCCAACCCCGACGTGGAGCTGGAGCACGTGCTCGTCGACACCGCGGCCATGCGCCTGATCGCGAGCCCGGCGACCCTCGACGTGGTCGTCACCGAGAACACGTTCGGTGACATCCTGACCGACGAGGCCTCGGTGCTCGTCGGCTCGATGGGCATGTTGCCGTCGGCCTCGCTGAACGAAGAGACACCGGGCCTGTACGAGCCGATCCACGGATCGGCGCCGGACATCGCGGGAAAGGGGATCGCCAACCCCGTGGGCATGATCCTGTCGGCGGCGATGTGCCTGCGCCACTCCCTCGGGCTCGAGGCCGAGGCCAGGCTCGTGGAGAAGGCGACCCGCGACGCCATCAGCGACGGAGCCCGCACCGTCGACCTGGGCGGCGCGCTCTCGACGCGGGAGATGGCCGACGAGGTGATCGCCCGCATCGAAGCCGCCTGACCGCGCCGTTCCCCGGGGGCGCCCGCTGCTCCCCGAGCCTCGTGGAGGACGTCATGCCGCGAACGACGATCGTCGGAGAGCCGCTTCCCAACATCCCCTGGCAGGACCGTCCATCGGGCTGCTCCGACGTGGTGTGGCGCTACGACCGGAATCCGGTGGTGCCCCGGGACGCGATTCCGGGGGCGGACCGTGTCTTCAACAGCGCCGTCGTTCCCTGGGAGGGTGGGTTCGTCGGGGTGTTCCGTGCCGACCGCCGGAACGGCTACCCCGACCTCTACGTCGGCCGCAGCCCGGACAGCCTCCGGTGGGACATCGACGAGACCGCAATCCGCTTCGTGGGCGAGGACGGGAAGCCACGGGAGCCCATCGTCTACGGCTATGACCCGCGGGTGGTGAAGGTCGAGGACGACCACTACGTCACCTGGTGCAACTACTTCCACGGTCCGACCATCGGGATGGCCCGCACCCGCGACTTCGCGACCTTCGTTCAGCTCGAGAACGCCTTCCTTCCCTTCAACCGCAACGGGGTCCTCTTCCCGCGGCGGGTCGGCGGGCTCTACACCATGCTCAGCCGCCCCAGCGACAACGGCCACACTCCCTTCGGCGACATCTACCTGAGCCAGAGCCCGGACATGACCTTCTGGGGGAAGCACCGCCTGGTCCTGAAGGCCCCCCACTACTGGTGGAAGAACACCAAGCTGGGGGCCGGTCCCATTCCCATCGAGACGAGCGAGGGCTGGCTCCTCATCTACCACGGGGTCTGTCAGACGTGCAGCGGCCTCGTCTACAGCATCGGGGCGGCGCTCCTGGACCTCGAAGACCCCTCGGGGGTCCTGGTGGACTGCGCCGAGTACCTGCTCACGCCCCAGGCGCCCTACGAGACCCAGGGCTTCGTTGCCAACGTGACCTTCCCCTGCGCCAGCCTCCAGGATCCGGCGACCGGACGCATCGCCATCTTCTACGGCGCCGCCGACACCACCTGCGCCCTGGCCTTCGCCCACGTGGACGAGGTGATCGAGTACATCCGGGCCCACCCCTCGAAGCCCCTCGCGGGCTGAGCACGCGCTGAGTCGGCGCTTCGGGTATGCTTTCCATTTGCCCATGGCCGCAAGGAGAGCCCTACCATGAAGACCTACCGCATCGCCGTCCTCCCCGGGGACGGAACCGGCCCCGAGGTCGTCGTCGAGGCCGAGAAGGCCCTGGACGCCGCCGCCAGCCGATTCGGGTTCCAGCTGGACAAGACCTCGTACGACCTGGGAGGCGAGCGCTACAAGAAGACCGGCGAGACCCTGCCGGACAGCGTGCTCGAAGAGCTGCGCAGCTTCGACGCCATACTGCTGGGTGCCATCGGGCACCCGGACGTCAAGCCGGGCATCCTCGAGAAGGGGATCCTGCTGAGGGCGCGCTTCGAGCTGGACCAGTACATCAACCTGCGGCCGGTGCGCCTGTATCCGGGTGTGGAGACCCCGATCAAGGACAAGGGCCCCAACGAGATCGACTACGTCGTGGTGAGGGAGCACACCGGGGGCGTGTACACGGGATCCGGGGGCATCTCGCTCAAGGGGACGCCGAACGAGGTGGCCGTTCAGTCGATGGTCTACAACCGGCACCAGGTGGAGCGCTGCCTGCGGTGGGCCTTCGAGTACGCTCGCCGTCACGGCCGCAAGGCCCGAGGCGTGGGTGACCGGAACACCCTGGCCCTGGTGGGGAAGACCAACGTGCTCACCTACGTGTACGACCTGTGGGAGAGGGCCTTCCACGAGATCGGGGAGAAGGACTACCCCGACATCCACCGCGACTACTACCACGTCGACGCCTGCTGCATGTGGATGGTCAAGAGCCCGGAGTGGTTCGACGTGCTCGTCACCGGCAACATGTTCGGGGACATCATCACCGACCTGGGCGCCATGACCCAGGGCGGCATGGGCCTGGCCGCCGGCGGCAACATCAACCCCGAGGGTGTGAGCATGTTCGAGCCCATCGGGGGCTCGGCTCCCAAGTACACCGGCCAGGGGATCATCAACCCCCTGGCCGCGGTGTGCGCCGGCCAGATGATGCTCGAGGACCTGGGTGAGCAGGAGGCCGCCGCCGCCGTGGAGGAGGGCGTCAAGCTCGTCACCGGCACGAAGCTGAAGAGCATGGCCGCCGGGCAGATGGGCTACTCCACGAGCGAGGTGGGGGACCTGGTCGCGGAGGCCGTGGCCAGGGGCTGAGGGGGAGGGCGACGCCCAGGTTCAGGCGCAGCTGCAGTCGGGGGCGTCGGGTCCGGTGGCCAGGACGGCCCTCGCGCAGCCGACGCCGACCTCCACCTGCAAGGCTCCGGCCTCGCAGTTGGTCATGCAGGCTCCGCACTCGATGCAGGCATCCGGGTCGTGGAGGACCGCCCGGTCGGCCTCGAGGCGAAAGACCGCGTGGGGGCAGACCTCGACACACATGCCGCAGCCGGTGCAGAGATCCACGTCGAGCTCGAGGGTGGTCACGTTCGGCAGGTAGGCGAGGCTCATCGGGCGATTCCTTCGAGGACGAGTGCGGCCACCGGCAGCACGGTGGCCACGATGAGAGCGGCCGCCATGACCGGAATGGACACGCGCAGCTCTCGCTTCACCCCGGAGAGAGACGTGAAGGTCGTGGACCCGGTGTAGTTGGCGCCGAGGTAGGAGACCATGACGATCGTCACCAGGCCGAGGGCAAGGGGAAGGGTCACCGGTGCGCCGTCGGGAAGGAGGCGACCACCGCCCGTCCAGGCTCCGGCGGCGGCGAGGACACCCAGGAATGCGCCCTTGACCGAGAACATCCGGCCCGGGAGCCAGGGCAGGAGGGCGGGAAAGAGCACGGTCCCGGCCAGCACTCCCGCCCAGAGAGCGAGGAGGATGGGAGCGGAGGTGGCCCAGGCCGCGGCCGCGGATACGGCGGTCCCGTTCCACGCGGTGACGGCCAGCACGAGGAGGGACAGGAGCGCCGTCGCGCGTGCGGCGTTGAAGAGCTCGAGCCCGGCCACCTCCAGGCGGTCGGCCAGGCCGAAGGTCACGCGACGCATCTCGGGTGTCGCCTCGTAGCCGCCGGCGACGAACGCGGGGATGTCGCGGGCCTGGACGGGGCCGAAGACCACACCGAAGTCGGTCCGGCGCTCGACCTCGTGAGCGGCGACCGAGGGAGCGCCGAGCTGGGGGACGACGAGCCGGCGGTGCCGGACGACGTGGGCCAGCCGAGTTGCCTCGACGCGACCGACGACCTCGGCGGTGCCGAAGGTCCCCTTGCCCGCCGCGCACCAGACGTTCACGCCCTTGCTGTCGAGGACGAGGATCCAGGCGTCGAGTCCGGCGACCGCGCGGCGCAGCAGGTCGAAGCTCAGCTTGTAGTTGGCCGACACCAGCACCGGTGAGTCCGGACCTGGCCGGCCCACGGCGTAGAGCCCGGGGGCGATGGCATAGGACATCCGGCGGAAGCCCAGACGGACGAGCACCCGTCCCATCCAGTCGCGGAGACTCCAGCGGGTGGCAACCCGCGGGACCTCCCCGCCGAGCGTCGACATGCGGCCCTCGACCGGGACCTCGCGGTAGGGGGCCTTTCTTGCCGGGGCCTTCGGCCCGCAGCACAGATCCGCTTTCGGGGCCCGCTCCTCCGCGGGCTCACAACAGGGCGAAGCGCACCCTGCGGGCGCGCCGGGGCCACAGCAGGGTGCCTGGTCCTGGCCGAGCGCCGGCGTCCGGTCCTCCTTCTCGCAGCAGGGGGACGTCACGGTGCCTTCCTTTCCTGCTCTCGCCCGAGCATCAGTCGCACTCCCCGATCGGGCAAGCCGATCCCGCTGGACCGGCGCCGGCGCTCGGGCTGGCACCGCTCGGTCCTCGACCCAGGCGCTCCGCGCTGACCTCGGTCAGGCGCCACAGGAATCGGGCGGCTTCCCGCCGGAAAGGAGGGCTCAGGTCCTCGATGACCGCCTTCGCATCCTCGATGAGGGAGGCTCGGATCCGGCTCACGAGGCGTCGTCCGGCCGGGGTGGCCGTCAGGTTGAGGGCCCGCCGGTCACCGGGGTGGGGGGCCCGGGTGACATAGCCCTTTCTTTCCAGGGCGTCGACCACCCGGCTCGCCGTGCTCTTCTCCAGGTAGAGACGGTCCGCCAGCTGGCCGAGAGTCAACGGTCCTTCCCGGACCAGCGCCTCGAGCCCGTAGCACTGGGGCACGGACACGTCGAAGCAGCAGATCTGGTCCCGGTCACGGAACCGGTAGAGCCGGACGAGGCCGGACAGGGCCTCGTGGAGGGCCTCGGCGTCCCGCTCCAGGGCCTCGCTGGTCTCCCTCTCGCTCTGTGCCGTCGTCAACATAGTTGTTACTACCAACAACAATCGGCAGTCCAGCCCCGATCGTCAAGGCCGTTTTTTCCGGGACCGCCCTGGATGGGCCGCGTCGCCCCCGTGCCCCACCGCGGGATGCCCGTTGTATCGTGTTTCCCGGACCATGCCCTCGAACCCGCTCCTTCTCCTCGCCGTCGCCGTCTCGGCCCTGCTCGCGATCCGGGCGCACATCGGCCCGGACAAGCGATGGCAGATCTACATCCTCAAGCCACTGACCACCGCCCTGATCCTGGCGCTGGCCGTCCTCACGCCGAGCACGGATCCCAGGTACCACCTGGCGGTCTGCGTGGGCCTGGCGCTGTCCCTGGCGGGCGACATCTTCCTGATGCTTCCGGGGGATCGCTTCCTGCCGGGCCTGGCGAGCTTCCTGCTGGCCCATCTCGCCTATCTGGGCGCGTTCACGAGTGGACTCCCCGTCGCCCCGGCGGTCGCGCCCCTCGTGGTCTACGGTGCAGCAGGGGCGGCCATGCTCGCGGCGCTCTGGCCCGGACTGAGCCACCGTCTCCGCGCCCCGGTCGCCACGTACGTCCTCGTCATCGCCACCATGGCGGCGGTGGCGCTCGCCCGGTGGCTGGACCGCGGCGGCTCCCTCGCGTTGGCCGCGGCCGTGGGCGCCGGGCTCTTCATGCTATCGGATGCGCTCCTCGCCCTGGGTCGTTTTCGGCGGAGCTTCCCCGGGGCCCGAGCCGCGGTGTTGGGCACCTACTGGGCGGCGCAGCTCCTGATCGCGGTGTCCGTGGGGGGCGCGGTTTGATGTCCCGGGTCGGCGGTCGACCCTGTTCACGACCAATTTGGAATGAGGCGTTTGTTCCGTCCCGGGGGGCCGGCTCGCCGAGCGGCGTGATCAGTGGCGGGGACCCCTGAGCGACCGCGCGTGCCACGCGGGGTCGCCGAGCTACAATAGGCGGCCGTGCGGACGCCCCGGTGCCGCACGACGCTCATCCCGATCCCGCCGAACCCGAGGAGACCCCCATGACCACGAAGAGACTGACGCTCGGAGGCCTGCTGGCCTTGTTCCTGGCGCTGCCGGCTCCGGCCGCAGACAACGCCCCCTACCTCGACCCCACCAGGCCCATCGAGGCCCGGGTGGCCGACCTCGTCGGCCGCATGACGGCCGCCGAGAAGATCGACCAGCTCAGCAGCACCGCCCCCGCCCTCGAGCGCCTGGGGATCCCGGCCTACGACTACTGGAACGAGAGCCTCCACGGCGTGGCTCGGGCGGGCCGGGCCACGATCTTCCCGCAGGCCATCGGCATGGCCGCGACCTTCGACCCCGACCTCGTCAGGCGGGTGGCGACGGTGATCTCCGACGAGGCCCGGGCCAAGCACAATGCCTCCGTGCACGCGGGCTTCCGCGATCGATACCGGGGCCTCACCTTCTGGACGCCCAACATCAACATCTTCCGCGACCCCCGCTGGGGGCGGGGGCAGGAGACCTACGGCGAGGACCCCTTCCTCACCGCGCGGATGGGGTCCGCCTACGTGCGGGGACTGCAGGGGGACGACGACCGCTACCTGAAGGCCGCGGCTTGCGCCAAGCACTACGCGGTGCACAGCGGTCCCGAGGGGCTGCGGCACGGCTTCGACGCGATCGCCACCCCGAAGGACCTCCACGAGACCTACCTGCCGGCCTTCGAGGCCCTCGTCGACGCCGGGGTCGAGATCGTGATGTGCGCCTACAACCGCACGAACGGGGACCCGTGCTGCGGCAGCGACTTTCTCCTCCAGGAGACCCTGCGGGACAGCTGGGGCTTCGACGGGCACGTCGTCTCCGACTGCGGGGCGGTGAACGACCTGCACCAGGGGCACAAGGTGACGAAAGACGCCGCGGAGTCGGCGGCGGTCACCCTGAAGGCCGGCACCGATCTCGCGTGCACGAGCTACGCCGCGCTCCACGAGGCCTTCGAGCGCCACCTCGTGACCGAGGCCGACCTGGACCGCGCCCTCTCGAGGGTTCTGCGGACGCGCTTCCGACTCGGCCTCTTCGATCCCGAGAGCATGGTCCCCTGGTCGAGCGTTCCGGACACCGTGATCGGCTCCGACGCGCACCGGCAGCTCTCACGGGAGGCCGCGGTGAAGTCGATGGTGCTCCTGAAGAACCAGGACGGCTTGCTGCCCCTGTCCAAGGATCTCCGGATGGTCTACGTCACCGGCCCCCTGGCCGCAGATGCCCAGGTGATGATCGGTAACTACTACGGGCTCAACGAGGACATCGCCACCGTGCTGGAAGGGGTCATGGGCAAGGTGTCGGCCGCGACGAAGGTGGATTTCCGGCAGGGCGCGCTCCTCGACCGGGCCAACGTCAATCCCGCTGACTGGTTCTCGGGCTCGGCCCGAGAGGCCGATGTCACCATCGCGGTCGTGGGCGTCTCCAACCTGCTCGAGGGTGAGGAAGGTGCGTCGATCGCCTCGCCGGACAAGGGAGATCGCTTCGACATCTCGCTGCCCGAGAACCAGGTGGCCTTCGTGAAGAAGATGGGTGAGAACGCGAAGAAACTGGTGGTGGTGGTGCTCAGCGGCAGCCCGGTGGCCATGCCGGAGGTTCACGAGCTCGCCGACGCCGTGGTCTTCGCCTGGTACCCGGGCATGGAGGGCGGACGCGCCATCGCGGACGTGCTCTTTGGCGACGCCGTCCCCTCCGGTCGCCTGCCCCTGACGTTCCCGAAGTCCATGGACCAGCTCCCGCCCTACGAGGACTACTCGATGAAGGGGCGGACCTACCGGTACATGACGAAGGAGCCCCTGTACCCGTTCGGCTTCGGGCTGAGCACCACGACGTTCTCGTACGGCGAGCTGGAGCTCTCGAAGGAGACCGTTGGACAGGGCGGCGACCTCACCGCGAGCGTCCGGGTCACCAACGAGGGAGACAGGGCCGGCGAGGAAGTCGTCCAGCTCTATGTCAGCGCCCTCGACGCGTCGGTCGCCGCGCCGCTCGCCGCGCTGAAGGCGTTCCAGCGTGTCTCCGTCGACCCGGGCCAATCGGCGGCGGTGAGGTTCACGGTCACCCCCGAGATGCTCGCCGTCATCAACGACGAGGGCGAGCCGGCGGTCGGGCCGGGGCGGTTCCGGCTGACGGTGGGGGGAGCCTCTCCGGGCGCGCGCGCGGTGGCGCTCGGGGCGCCGAAGCCGGCGGAGGCCGTGGTCACCGTGGAGTAGTCGGCGGGGTCGCGTGCGGCGATCCCCGACTCCGGCAGCCCCGCCCCCCGAACCCCGCGACCCGGGGGCGGAATCTCGCCGGTCCGACGCCTCTCTCAGCCCAGGGCGCCGGCGAGGAAGAGCGACCCGAAGTGCAGGGTGAGGACGGCCTTGCCCTCGAACTTGCCGCTGCCGGGCGTGATGTCCAGCAGCATGTGCGGGGCGGTGCCCTCCTCCTTCGAGAACATCGAGTCCAGGCGGATCACCTTGGCGGCGTCGGGCGTGTCGCCCCGGCCGAGGCGGCCCGGGTAGAGCGCGAGGGTCCAGTCGTCCTCGCCGTTCTTGATCACACCGATGGTGTACTCCCCGGCGGCGAGGGTGGCGTCGCCGGCCTTCACCTCTCCTGAGAGCTCGAGAACGGGCCCGCGAGGCGTGACGAACTCGCCGACCGCGGCGTCCACGGCCCGCGCCTCGTTGGCCGGCGTGGTGCCATAGACGATCTTGGCCTCCACTCCCTCGGGCAGGGTCGCCGTCACGGTCTTCTTGAAGTGCGGGTGGGCCAGAGCGATGCTGGCCACGAGGCCCGCGGCGACTGTGAGCGCGGCTGTGCGTGTCATGCTTCTCCTCCCCGGGACCCGCCTCGTCGTGGCGCGGCGCCCCGTTTCGCGATCAACTCGTGTGTGGATGGCAGATGCTCGCGCGATTATGTTCCGGGAGGCCACCTGCGGGGAAGCCCGGGTGTCATGCCTTCCTCGCCAGCGTGGCGGCGGTCCCCAGCCACGCGCGCACCGCCGCTTCCGGCAGCTCGTCCAGGGATCTCAGCTTCAGGTGTCGCCCCGCCTTGCTGGAGCCGGAGAGCCGGCGGTCAGGATCGGCGAAAGAGTCGGCCGGCCCGACCAGGACCAGGTTGACGTGCGCCTTGTGGCCCGTGAGCGAGCACATCATCTTGCCGTCGATGGTGAACCAGGGCATGCCCCACTTGATCGACGACCGGGCATCGGGTGCGACCTCCTCCACGAGCCGGCGCAGCTTCCCGAGGATGGCCCGCAGGTGGGGAGGATGCTTCTCGAAGAAGCCATCGATGGGCGCGCCGAAATCGGCGCGGGACCCGGGCCTGGTCGCCGTGGCCTTCTTCGAGGCCGGCTTCTTCGGTGCGGCCCCCCTGGCCGCAGCCTCCTTCGACGAGGCACGGCGGGAAGCCTCCACCTTCGCTCTCGGCATGCTTTGCGCCCCTCCAGCGTCGCACCGGCGACGATCAGCAGAGGTTCCGTCCCGGCCGCGCCGCTGTCAAGCACCTGGTCGGCGCTTGGCGTGAGGGGATGCGTCGAATACGATGCCACGCCCGCCTCGAGGGCGCGGCGCCCGCAACCAGGAGGAAACAGGCCTGGCCAACACGAACGGCCGAACGGTGGCAACGGTAGGCTCCGTCGAACCGTGCTCCAGCGACGGGCTCCGCATACGTGAGGGAGGAGGAGAGCCATGAAGAGGGTGGAGTGCATCGTTCGACCGCACCTGCTCGAGGCCGTGAAGAGCGGCCTGCAGGACGTGGGCGTGACGGGAATGACGGTGACCGAGGTGAGGGGCTTCGGTCGGCAGAAAGGCCACACCGAGACCTACCGGGGCGCTGAGTACCAGATCGACTTCGTCCCGAAGGCGCGGGTGGAGGCGGTGGTCCCTGACGAGATGGTGGACGCGGTGGTGGACTCCGTCCTGAAGACGGCACGGACGGGGAAGTTCGGGGACGGCAAGATCTTCGTCGCCCCCCTGGACGACGTGGTCCGCATTCGCACCGGCGAGCGCGGACCGGACGCGGTGTGAGCGCCCAGGTCGCGAGGAGGATGGAAGGAATGGAGAGCAGAACTGCGAGGAGGGTCGGCCTGACCTCGGTGATGGTGGCGGTGGCGTCGCTCCTGGGTGCGGTCGCGGCTCGGGCCCAGGATGCAGTACCGGAGATCAGCTCCGGAGACACCGCCTGGATACTGGCCTCGGCTGCGCTCGTCATGTTGATGACGGCGCCGGGCCTGGCCCTGTTCTACGGCGGCCTGGTCAGCCAGCGGAACATGCTGTCGACGCTGATGCACAGCTTCTTCCTGCTCTGTCTGATCAGCGTCCAGTGGGTGATCTTCGGCTACTCGCTCTCCTTCGCCCCCGGCGGCCTCGTCGGGGGGCTGGACTTCGCCTTCTTCCGGGGCGTGGGCCAGGAAGGTGCGCCTCTGGCGGCGACGGTGCCCCACATCGCCTTCGCCATGTTCCAGGGGATGTTCGCGGTGATCACGCCGGCGCTGATCACCGGCGCGTTCGCGGAGCGGATGAAGTTCTCGGTGTTCGTGGTCTTCAGCCTCCTCTGGGCCACCGTCGTCTACGACCCCCTCTGCCACTGGGTCTGGGGCGGAGGCTGGCTCGGGGCCATGGGCACCCTGGACTTCGCCGGGGGCACCGTGGTGCACATCAGCTCCGGCGTCTCGGCGCTGGTGGCGGCGATCATGATCGGCAGGCGCCTCGGCTACCCGCGGCGTCGCTTCCTGCCGCACAGCCTCACCCTGACGCTCGTGGGCGGCTCGCTCCTGTGGTTCGGCTGGTTCGGCTTCAACGGAGGCAGCGCCCTCGCCTCGGGCGGGTTGGCCGCCCACGCCTTCGTGACGACCCACACCTGCGCGGCCACCACCGGCCTCGCCTGGGCCCTGATCGAGTGGTGGCACCGCAAGAAGCCCACCGTCCTCGGCGCGGTGACCGGGGCCGTGGCCGGGCTCGTGGCCATCACCCCGGCTGCCGGCTTCGTGACCGTTCCCGCCGCCATGGCCATCGGTCTCGGGTGCGCGGTGGTCTGCTACCTGGGGGTCAATACGCTCAAGCCGCGGCTCGGCTACGACGACTCCCTCGACGTGTTCGGCGTGCACGGACTCGGGGGCACGTGGGGCGCTCTGGCCACGGGCTTGTTCGCCACGACGTCCGTCAACGCGGCCGGGGCGGACGGGCTGTTCTATGGGAACCCGGGACAGCTCTGGCCGCAGCTCGTGGGGGTCGTTGCCGGGTGGGGGCTCGCCATCGTGGGCACCGTCGTCATCCTCGGCGGCATCCGTCTCTTCACCTCGCTCAGGGTCACCGAGGAGGAAGAGGTCACGGGTCTCGATCTCTCCCTGCACGGCGAGTCGGCGTACAGCACCCTCGGCTCCGGCGTGGGGACCGAGGGGATCCGCATGGACTGAAGCTCTCGTCGCCCGGGCGGCCGCATGGGGCCTCCCGGGCGGCGGGGGTGGGCGGGCTCAGTACGTGGGCATGGTGGGATCGACCTCCCGGGCCCAGGCGTTGACCCCGCCCCGGAGGTTGAGCAGCTTCTTGAAGCCCGCCTGCTGGAGCTGGCCGATGGCTCGGGCAGAGCGTGCGCCCACCTTGCACTGCATGACGTAGGTTCGCGACGAGTCGAACTCGTGGAGGCGCTCGGCGAGGGTCCCCAGGGGAACCAGGCGCGCGCCCTCGATGCGGCAGATCTCCCACTCGTGGGGCTCGCGCACGTCCACCATCTCCAGGTCCTCGCCGCCGTCGAGGCGGCGCTTGAGCTCGGCGGGGCTGATCTCCTCGACCCCTTCGTAGATCCCCGCGTCCTCCACCCCGCAGAAGGCCACGTAGTCCTGGAGCTCGGTGATGGTGGGGTTCTCTCCGCACAGGGGGCAGTCCGGATTGCGGCGGAGCTTGAGCTGTCGGAAGCTCATGGCGAGCGCGTCGTAGAGGAGCAGCCTTCCGGTGAGTGGCTCCCCGATTCCCATGAGGATCTTGAGCGCCTCGGTAGCCTGGATCCCCCCGATGACCCCGGGCAGGATCCCCAGGACTCCGCCCTCCGCGCAGCTTGGCACCATCCCCGGGGGCGGCGGCTCGGGGTAGAGGCAGCGGTAGCAGGGGCCGCAGCCGGGCCAGAAGACCGCGGCCTGGCCCTCGAAGCGGAAGATCGAGCCGTAGACGTTGGGTTTCTTGAGGAAGTAGCAGGCGTCGTTGGTCAGGTAGCGGGTCTGGAAGTTGTCGGTGCCGTCCACCACCACGTCGTAGTCCTTCATGATCGCCAGCGCGTTGTCGCGGCCAAGGGCAGTCTCGTAGGTCTCGATGGCGATGTGGGGGTTGAGGGCGGAGAGCCGCGCCTCTGCGCTCGCCAGCTTCGGCTTTCCGAGCCACGACGTGTCGTGGAGGATCTGCCGCTGGAGGTTGCTCTCGTCCACCACGTCGAAGTCGACGATCCCGATGCGACCGACGCCGGCGGCGGCCAGGTAGAGCGCGGCCGGGGAGCCGAGCCCCCCCGCTCCCACCAGCAGCACGCTGCCCTCCTTGAGGTTGCGCTGGCCCTCGATCGTCACCTCGGGCATGATGAGGTGCCGCGAGTACCGGGCGATCTCCTCGTTGGAGAGTTCGGTCATGGGACCTCCTCCAGGGCGCCGGTCGTCGGGACGTTGCCGACGACGAGCGCGCGCTGACGAAATGGCTGGTCGGGTCCGGGCAGGTCCCACACGGTGATGTCGCGCGGCGCGCCGCCCTCGACGGCGATCACCACGGTGAGCAGACCCTCCCACGCGTAGCGTCGGTCAGTGGCCGAGGGCCGGGCCGGGTGGTCGGGGTGGCTGTGCCAGAAGCCGAGCAGGCGAACGCCCCGGGAGTCGGCCTCGGATTCGACCGCCATGTAGTCCCGAGGGGAGACCGAGAAGCGGGTCCGGGGGCTGCCCTCGTCCCGGTTGGGGAGGGGCAACGTCTCGTGCACCTCCCCGAGGGCGGGGCCGAGGAGCGCGCCGCAGCCCTCGTGGGGGTAGGCCCGGGCCGCCTCAGCCCGGATCGCCGCCAGCACCGCCGGCGCGAAGCGAATGGGTGTCGCGCTCACGTCGCGTCCCAGAAGCCGTCCGAAAGGTAACGCTCCCCGCCGTCGGGGAGGATCACCGCCGCCGTTCGGGCGCTCTCCTCGCGACCCACGCGCAGGGCGGCGACCACCGCGGCCCCCGACGAGAGGCCCACCAGCAGACCCTCCTCCCGGGCCAGGCGCCGCGTCATCTCCTGCGCGTCCTCGGTGGCGACGCCCACCCGCCGGTGGGCGAGGGTGGGGTCGTAGATGGCGGGTACCATGACCGAAGCCATGTGCTTCAGCCCCTCGAGGCCGTGCAGGGGCTGGTCGGGCTCGACCGAGACCCGGCGCGTCCGGGGGCTTGCCTGCTTCAGGTAGCGGGCCGTTCCCACGAAGGTGCCGCTGGTGCCGAGCCCGGCCACGAAGAGATCGAGGGGCGGGCCCCCGAGCTGACGCAGGATCTCGGGGCCGGTGGTCGTCTCGTGGGCCCGTGGGTTCGCGGGGTTGGAGTACTGGTCGGCGTAGAAGTAGCGGTCGGGCCGGTCCTCCGCCCGCCGGCGCGCCTCCCGGATGGCCCCGTCGGTTCCCTCCAGAGGGTCGGTCTCGATCACCTCGGCCCCGTAGGCGCGGAGAATGCGCTTCCGCTCGGGGCTGGCCGAGGCGGGCAGGAAGAGCGTCACGCCGAAGCCCAGGGCGCCGCCGAGCATGGCGTAGGCGATGCCCGTGTTTCCGCTCGAGGCGTCGAGCAGTCGGCGCCCCGGCAGCTCCCCGGTGAGCAGGGCGTGGAGGACGATGCCCCGGGCCGCCCGGTCCTTGACGCTGCCGCCCGGATTGGCGCTCTCCAGCTTGGCGAAGACGCGGGGTCCGTCCGGTCCCGGGATGCGCTGGAGCTCCACCAGGGGCGTGTCGCCGATCCGGGACAGGAGCGGATGGCGCACTCGGGGCGCCACTCTCTCCGGCGGCGACGGTTTCCACTCGAGGGCTGATCCTGCTGGCATCGCTCCCTCCTCTCCCCAAAAAGCCAAAGGCCCATCACCAGGGGTGATGGGCCTCGCTCGTGGGCGACCGACTGACGGCTCTAGTCAGCGCCCCTCGACACGGGCCCGTGGCTGCAACAGCCGCACGCCGTACACCGGGCCCGCATCTTCATACTGCACAAAATAGTCAAGTTGAGCGTGTGTGTCAAGACACAACAAGAAGACCTTTCACCTCGAGTGAATCCCTGGTCGGTCGTCGCGCGCGGGGGCCTGCCGCTCGAACGTCGGGGATCACCTCTCCGCTGGGCTTGACTGGCCCGCTGGTCTTCGGTATAAAACGCCCATAGTGTTCAAGCGCTACCACCGCCGGATGATGGGCATGTGTCCCGGGCCCCGGGATCCGCGTGCGCCCATGACCGGCTAGACCGACATCAGCACGCAGAGACCGGGAGGCCCGAGGCGAAACGCTTCGGGCCTCTTGCTTTCTGGGGCGGCGCCACGCGGTGGGGGCGGCGGAGCGAACGACGAGGGGGGACGCAATGAGCTTCATCCGAGGGCTCGAGTGCAAGGAGTGCGGTGCCGGATACCCGGTGGAGCCGCGGATGATGTGCGACGCCTGCTTTGGCCCCGTCGAGGTCGCCTACGACTACGAGGGGATGAGGGGTGTCGTCACCCGGGAGAGCATCGACGCCGGACCCCGGTCGCTCTGGCGGTACCGCGACCTCCTGCCCATCGACGGCGAGCCGGTGGCGGGGCTTCGCTCCGGCTTCACGCCTCTTGTCCGTGCGGACTGTCTCGCGCGGGAGCTCGGGGTGCGGGAGCTCTACATCAAGGACGACAGCGCGAACTACCCGACCTTCAGCTACAAGGACCGCGTCGTCTCCGTGGCCCTCACCCGCGCGGTGGAGTTCGGCTTCGAGACCGTGGCCTGCGCCTCCACCGGGAACCTGGCCCACAGCGTGGCCGCTCATTCGGCGGCGGCGGGTCTGAAGGCGGTCGTCCTCATCCCACACGACCTCGAGGAAGGCAAGGTCGTGGGCACACTGGTCTTCGGACCGCAGATGATCAAGGTCCAGGGCAACTATGACGCGGTCAACCGCCTCTGCACCCAGGTGGCCGACCGCTTCGGTTGGGCGATCGTCAACGTGAACCTGCGTCCCTACTACACCGAGGGGGCCAAGACCCACGGCTTCGAGATCGCCGAGCAGCTCGGGTGGCGTCTCCCGCAGCACACGGTGGTGCCGGTGGCCGGCGGGACCATCCTGCCCAAGGTCTGGAAGGCCTACCGCGAGCTCGTCACCCTCGGCCTCGTCGAGGACGTCGGCCCCAGGATCCACGCGGGCCAGGCCGCCGGGTGCGACCCGGTGGTCCGGGCCATCGAGACGGGGACGGACACGTTTCATCCCCAGAGGCCCGACACCATCGCTCGCAGCATCGCCATCGGCAACCCCGCCGACGGACCCTATGCAATCCGCGTCGTGCGGGACTCCGGGGGCGCCGGCGCCTCGGCCACGGACGCGGAGATCCTCGATGCGGTGGAGCTGCTCGCCCGGACCGAGGGGATCTTCACCGAGCCGGCGGGAGGCACGACGCTGGCCGCGGCGATCAAGCTGATCGAAGCGGGGACCATTCCTCGAGACGAGTCGATCTGCGTCTGCGTCACCGGGAACGGCCTCAAGACCATCGAGGTGCAGGCGGGACGGCTGCCGTCAGTGCCGGTGATCGCGGCGCGGCCGGAGGCCCTCGCCGCCGTGGTGGATCAGGCCCCGGCGGAGCCGGGAGCCGGAAGCCCCGAGGCCGCGGCCCCGGGAGGAGGGAGGGAGAGATGGCAGAGATGGTGAGCGTTCACGTACCCACCGCGCTCCGCGCGCACGTGGGAGACCAGGCGAAGGTCGACGTGGCCGGCGGGACCGTCCGCGAGGTCCTCGACCACCTCGTGGAGCAGCACCCGGGGCTCCGGGGGCGGCTGCTCGACGGCGAGGGCGAGCTGAACAAGTTCGTCAACGTCTACGTCAACGACGAGGATGTCCGCTTCCTCGAGAACCTGGCTACCGCGTTGAAGGCCGGGGACACGGTTACCCTCGTCCCCTCCATCGCCGGGGGCTGATGTCCGTCCCGGCTCGACGCGGCGCCGGCGCCCTTCCTAGCGCCAGCTCGACGTGTCCACGCCATCGGGCGCCATCCTGGCCATGTGCTCGGCGAAGACGCCGAGGTGATAACGCATCATGTCCTGCCCTTCCGGGGTCCCGGTGTAGCAATGGGGCTCGTTGTCTCCCCAGGTGACGCTGCCGCCGTAGTAGGGACCCTTTCCCGGATCCCGGGTGCCTTCGAGGAACTCCTCCAGCAGACGCACGGCCCCGTCCAGGTAGAACGTATCCTTGGTGCCCATCGTCACGTGGAGCTTGCCGACGAGCCGGGGACCGAGCGTCTTCCAGTCCCGTCGCAAGATCGCCGTGAGGTCGTAGTTCTCGATCCAGTGGCGAGCCACCTCACGGTCCACCTCGCCGGTCAGTGGATCCCAGAGTGGCTCCGGATAGCCGTTGGCTCCGACGGGCCCGAACAGGGCGTGGAAGGCATCGAGCTGGCCGCCTGAGCGGCCACTGGTCCCGAGCACATGCTCCTGCATGGTGAAGTCCCGGGTGGTCAGAAAGACGCGGCCGTCACTGGCGCGAGCAGCCGGCAGCTCGACCTGCTTGAAGGGACCCCTGTCGTAGAAGGCGTTGGCGTTCTCGTCGTAGACGTCGAGGAGCTGGAAGGCGTGGAAGTCCACCGGGTCCGGGCAGAAGGCCCACGTCCCGCCGAAGAAGTCGGGGTAGAAGACCTGCTGCGCGAGGCTCATCCACCCGCCCGTCGATCCGCCGAAGAGCACCCGGGCCCAGGGCTCACCGATGGCCCGGAACTCCCGCTCCAGGGCCGGATAGAGCTCCTCCGTCAGCGCCCGCCCGTAGGGGCCCGTGTTGGCGGAGTCGACCCCGTAGGAATCGTCGTAGTAGGGCGTCGGGTGTTGCGTGAGCACGACCAGCATCCGCGGCAGCCGCCCGGCGGCCCAGTGCTGGTAGAACTCGTAGGAGGAGGACTGCCAGCGGCGCTCGTCGCCTTCGGCGTCGGGATCCGGAGGTGCCTCGCGAAAGAACGAGACGCCTGAAGGAAAGTGCCCCTGCTGGTAGGCCACCGGATAGCGCGCGCCGGGATCTTCGTCGTACCCCTCGGGAACGAGGACGATTGCCCGGAGGTCGACGGGCGCGCCCCAGAACGCGCTCAGCAGCTCGCTGCGCACGGTGAAGTGGCGCACGTATCGAGTGTCGGGGACCGGCTCGATGGGCGGCACGACCTTGGTGAGCCTCACCTCGATGGACGATCCCGGGGCGACCTCCTCCTCCCGGGCAACGCTGTACAGGTTCCCGGGTGAGCGATTCCAGTGCTGCCCTTCCCCGTCGTCGGCCGGCAGCCTGACCGTGTGCCCGTCGGCACGCCGGAACGTCTCGTAGACGTTGAGCACGGCCTGGACGTGGTAGGTCCCGGCGTCCAGCTCCGACGTGTGGTCGAGGGGGTGGCCCGGCACGTCACCGTCGATCTCCACGATGACGCCCGGACGCCATGCCTCGACGTCGACCCCGTAGATCTGTGCCGTATCCTCGTCCCACCCGACCTGGAACCGTGGCTCCTCGCCCCCGTCCGCGGCGACGATCAGGATCAACCGTCCGTCGAGCGGCCCCGGGGCGGCTTCGGGGGAGTACGAGATCCTGAAGCTCGGTGGCGCCGCCGCGGCCGCCGTCGAGAGGAGGAGGAAGGCCGTCGCCGACCTCAGAGCGATCATCATCGTGCTTTCCCCCTTCTTGGCCCGAGCAGCCCTCGACCTCCGAGGCGAAGCCTCGGAGGGGGCGGGTTCGACCGGGCAGTGACGCTGTCTGGCTTGAAGCTCTGGGATTATAGGCGCTCGGAGGGCACGAGGCGCCGGGACTGGATCCGGTCGTGACCCGCGTCCGAGCATCCCGTCCCCGAACCCGAGCGGCCCCCAGGGTAGAATGGCGCGCCGCGCTCCACGGAGAGTGCGACGCCGACAGCTCCTTCGCGCGGGTCAGGTGACCCGGGCTTCACCAGGTGAGTCCCCTTCCCATGGTCTTCATCCCACGTCGTTCCTCCTACCCGACCCTCTTCGTTCTGCTCCTTCTCGCCGGAGTCCTGCCGTCGGCCGGGGCCGAGAACGCCGGCCTCCGGCTCAACGAGCTCGAGTACCTCGAGATGCCCGGTCTCAACGTGATGCTCGCCCACGACTTCTATCCCGAAGGCCACCAGGGCGGGGTGAGCATCATCCAGAACGGTCTCCGCGTCGGCACCAACGGCGACCTGCGTCTCGACCGCACGCCGGGCCAGTGGTCGCCGGTGCCGAAGGTGGGCAAACGCGTGGTCGACCGGGACGCGCAGGAGATCAGCATCCGGATGGAGTACCCCGACCCCGAGAAGGACCGGAAGGGCTTCAACCCGGTGATCTACCCGGACCTCCACTTCGCCTACACGATCCGGGTCCGTCCCGAGGGCCGGAGCTTCCGGATTCTCGTCGATCTCGAGGAGCGCCTTCCCGACGAGTGGATCGGCAAGGTCGGCTTCAACTTCGAGCTGTTCCCCGGCATCCTGTTCGGCAAGACGTGGGCCACGGAGAACGCGACCGGTCTCTTCGGTCGCCAGGCCAACGGCCCCGGCACGATCGACGCCGCCGGCGAGTACCGCATCGAAGCGATGGTCCGGGGGAGCTGGCTCGTCGTCGCCCCCGAGTCCGACCGCCAGCGCCTGAGGATCGAGGACGCGACGGGGGGCCTTCTGGAGCTGATCGACGGCCGGGGCCAGCACACCAACGGCTGGTACGTGGTCCGCTCCCTGGTGGCCCGGGGCGCGACGAGGGGGGCGGTCAACTGGCTGATCACCCCTCACGCGATCGAGGGCTGGATGTCCGATCCCGTGGTCCAGGTGTCGCAGGTCGGGTACCACACGAAGCAGCAGAAGCGTGCGGTCATCGAGCTGGACGCCCGGGACGAGCGGCGGCCGCCAGTGGAGGTCCTACGGGTGGGCGACGACGGCGAGCTCAAGACCGTCCTCGAGGAGAAGGGCGAGGAGTGGGGACGGTTCCTTCGCTACGACTACCTGCGCCTCGACTTCAGCGAGGTCCGGAAGCCCGGCACCTACGTGGTGCGCTATGGCGAAGCCCGGTCGAACCCGTTCCGCATCGGCGACGACGTCTTCGCCCGCGGGGTGTGGCAGCCAACCGTCGAGTACTTCCTTCCCATCCAGATGTGCCACGTCCGGGTCAACGACCGGTACCGGGTCTGGCACGACGCCTGCCACCTCGACGACGCCCGCATGGCGCCGGTGGACCGCCTCCTCTTCGACGGATACCGCCAGGGCCCGGAGACGCTGACCCGGTTCGAGCCCGGCCAGCACGTGCCCGGACTCGACCGGGGGGGCTGGCACGATGCCGGCGACGACGACCTGCGCATCGAGTCTCAGGCGGACACCATGCACGGCCTCGCTCTCGCCTGGGAGGCCTTCCAGCCCGACTTCGACGACACCACGATCGACCAGGAGAACCGCGTGGTCGAGCTGCACCGGCCCGACGGCAAGCCCGACATCCTCCAGCAGATCGAGCACGGGGCCCTCACCGTGATCGGCTCCTACCGGGCGCTCGGTCGCTTCTACCGCGGGATGATCGTCCCCACTCTGCGGCAGTACGTCCACGTGGGCGACTTCGCCGCCCAGACCGACAACGTGGTCTTCGACGAGACCACGGCGGACGACGCGCCTCCCATCGGGACCGGCGTCCCGGGCTCCCCTGACGACCGCTGGGTGTTCACGGAGAACAACCCCCGCCGGTCTCTGAACGCCGCCGCCGGGCTCGCCGCCTCCGCCCGTGCCCTGCGCGGCTACGACGACGCGCTGGCCGCGGAGTGCCTGGCGGTGGCGGAGGAGGTCTGGAAGACCACGGACGAGACGGCGGCCCCGGCTCCCCCGTGGGCCCGTCGATGGCCGAGCCCACGCCTCGGGCTGGCGGTCGAGCTCCTCCTCGCCACCGAGAAGCCGGAGTACGCCGACTTCCTGGTCGGGCAGCAGCAGAGGATCGTCGAGAGCGCGGGGCGGGTGGGGTGGATGGTGGGCCGTGCGCTGCCGCTCATCGAGGATGCCGGGTTCCAGACGGCGGTCACCGAAGCGGTGAGCGCCTACCGGGCCCAGGTCGACGAGCTCGAGAAGAAGACGCCCTACGGCGTGCCCTACGAGCCCGAGGTGTGGGGCGCGGGGTGGAAGATCCAACGCTTCGGCATGGAGCAGTACTTCCTGCACGCCAGCTTCCCCGAGGTCTTCCCGAAGGAGCGGATGCTCAACGCCCTCAACTTCGTCCTCGGCGTTCACCCGGGTCCGAACACGTCGTCGTTCGTCTCCGGCGTCGGCGCGCGGTCGGTCCTCTTCGGCTACGGCTTCAACCGGGCCGACTGGAGCTACATCCCCGGGGGCAGCGCGTCCGGCACCGGGCTCATCCGTCCCGACTACCCGGAGCTGCTCGAGTGGCCGTACCTCTGGCAGCAGACCGAGTACGTCATGGGGGGTGGGACCACCGACTACCTGCTCCTGGTCCTCGCGGCCGACCGCCTCCTGGGCGACAGCTGACAGGTCGCGCCCGCCCGGGACACGACGGACACGTTCGGTCCTCGCCAGGGCGGGGCCGAGCCTGATAGACTGCCGCCAGACCTGTCCCGAAGACGATGAGCGACCAGCCCGAGCGCGACCCGGCGGACGAGACTCCCCTGTCCGATTGGACCGTCTCCCGTGAGCTCGAGGACGGCGAGCCCAACGTGGCCGACCAGGGCTTCACGCCGGGCACCATGCTGGCCGACCGCTACCGGGTGGTCGCCCTCCTGGGCCGGGGCGGCATGGGGCAGGTCTACCGCGCCGAGGACACCAAGCTCGGGCAGGCCGTGGCCCTGAAGTTCATCCGCGGGACGCTCTCGCCCGAGCGGCTCCAGCGCCTGTACGCCGAGGTCCGGATCGGTCGTGAGGTCTCCCACCCCAACGTCTGCCGCCTCTACGACATCGTGGAGCTCGACGGGCAGACGTTCATCGCCATGGAGTACGTCGACGGCGAGGACCTGGCCTCGCTCCTGTCGCGCATCGGACGCCTGCCCCCCGACAAGGCCCTGGAGATCGGCCGGGCCCTCGCCGCGGGGCTGCACGCCGTCCACGAGAGAGGCGTGGTGCACCGGGACCTCAAGCCAGCGAACGTGATGATCGACGGGCGGGGCCGGGCCCGCCTGACCGACTTCGGCCTGGCCCTCGAGGACGAAGGCTCCGGGGCCGTGAGTCTCTTCGCCGGGACCCCCGCCTACATGGCGCCCGAGCAGCTCTCGGGCCGCCGGGCCACGCCGCGGAGCGACCTGTACGCGCTCGGCCTCATCCTCTACGAGATGTTCACCGGCCACCCCTTCTACGACGCCGGGAACGTGGAGGAGCTGCGCCACCAGCACACCCAGCCCAAGCCGCCCCGGCTCGCCAGCGCCTCTCAGCGCGTGGAGCCGGTGGTGGAGCGCGCGATCCTCCAGTGCCTCGAGGAGAACCCGGAAGACCGACCCGAGTCCGCCCGCGCCATCCTGGCGGGGCTGCCCGGCGGGGATCCCCTCGAGATGGCGGTGGCCGCGGGAGAGACCCCGTCCCCCGACGTGGTGGCGGCGGCCGGGCAGGTGGGCGACCTCGGTCCCCTGGTGGCGTGGGCGCTCCTGCTGACCGTGCTGGTGGGAGGGGGCGCGACGGCCCGGCTGCTGGACCTCCACTCCCTGGTGACCGCGACGAGCCTCCCCCGGTCGCCGGCGGCGCTCGTGGAGCGGGCCCGAGGCGTGCTGGAGAAGCTGGGCCACGCGGAGGCGGCGGACGCCGCCTGGTCCTTCGAGCGCGACCGGGCGCTCCTGGCCGCGGTCCGGGAGGACCCGTCGGCGGACCGATGGGACGTCACCGACTCGGCCCCCTTCCTCTTCTTCTACCGCCAGAGCCCGGCCCGGCTGGTGCCCCGGGAGATCGACGTCCTGGTCACCCGCGACGATCCCCCATCGACCGTCTCCGGCATGGCCGAGGTGGTGCTGGATCCCCAGGGCCGGCTCACCGGCCTCGTGGTCGTTCCTCCCCAGCTCGAACCGGCGCCCGACCCCTGGCCCGAGCCCAACTGGTCGCCGCTGTTCGACGCGGCGGGGGTGGACACCGAAGGCCTGCGTCCGACCCCGCCCCTGTGGGCGGCGCCGGTGGACACGGACCGGAAGCTCGCGTGGGAGGGGACGCACCCCGGCAACTCGGCTCTCCCGGTGAGGGTGGAGGCGGCGTCGTACCACGGACGTCCGGTCTGGTTCGCGGTCCTGCCACCGTGGGAGAAGCCCGGCCGAATGGTGGGATCCGGTCGGAGACAGGAGACTCTGCCGGTGGGGGAGGTGGCGGTGTGGGTGCTGGCTCTGGCCATGCCCCTGGGAGGGGTTCTCCTGGCCCGCCGCAATCTGCGCCTCGGCCGGGTCGATCGCGCCGGCGCGGGCCGGGTTGCCCTGTTCGTCTTCGTGGCCTACAGTCTCGCTCGCCTCTTCCGGGCCAGCCACGTCGCCACATTCGGCGAGGAGATCTGGCTCCTCATCAGGATCCTGGCCCTGCCCGCGTTCTGGGCCATGATGATCTGGCTCCTGTACGTTGCCCTGGAGCCCTACGCCCGTCGGCACTGGCCCCAGGCCCTCATCTCCTGGAAGCGCCTGCTGTCGGGCCGGCTCCGGGACCCCCTGGTGGGCCGGGACGTGCTCATGGGAGCGGCCGCCGGGGCGGTGAGCTCCGTCGTCTTCGTCCTGCTCCGCCTGACGCCGGGCTGGCTGGGTCGGCCTCCCCTGGACCTTCAGCCCTACCTGAAGGGGGCGAGCCTGGCCGGCTTCTCCGACGTGGCGTTCCGCCTCTTCGTGAACCAGTTCAGCTCCGTGCTCTATGCGATGGTGTTCCTCTTCCTGCTCGTCCTGCTCCGCCTCCTCCTCCGCTCCCGGGCCCTGGCGGTGGTGGCCTGGTGCTTCCTGGTGGGCAGCCCCCTGGTCGGCGAAACCGCGGCCCTGGTGTGGGCCGGGGGGTTCGTGCGGGCGCTGGTCTACTTCTTCGTGCTGACCCGGGGGGGCCTCCTCGCCCTGGCCGTCGCCCTGTACACCGAGTACAACATGAACGAGTCGCCTCTGACCCTGGACCCGTCGGCGTGGTACGCCACGCGATCCATCCCGGTCTTCCTGGCGGTGGTGGGCCTGGCCGTCTACGGCTTTCACACGGCCCTGGCCGGGAAACCCGCTCTGGGAAGAATGCTGATCGACGACTGACGCCGGCGACGGCTGGTCCCGACGACGACCCCTGCGGACCGACCCCCGTGTCTCGGCCCACTCGGGACCCGCCCCGCGGACGAGGACTATCGGTGAGCGGAAGTGCGGCGAACGGTAACACTCCTGGGTGTCCGGAGGCCCCGGCCACCCCTCCGTCATCAGGCTCAAAGCGTTGAAAGCAAACATCTGTGGGGGTTTCTGACGACCACCGGCACGACTGCTGCATGGACGACACATCGGGTGGCACAACCACGGTGGGAGGTGACCCATGCAGGTGGTGCCGGTGACCAGTCCGACTCCGGTTTCGGACCCGTCGGGCCCCGTTCTCACCTGGCTCGAGAACGGCAGCGGAATCGCCCGCGGGACGGCCGTGGAGCTGTCCAACGAGCGAGCGCGGGTCAGGCTGGCCGACGCCGCGACCCTCGTCCCGGGTGACGAGGTGGCGGTGCGCCTCAGCTTCGATCGGGCCACCGACACGGTGGCGGCGACCGGGCGTGTCCTCGCGATTCGGGCGAACGGCGAGGCCCCGGTGTGCGAGCTCGAGTGGACGCACACCGGCTCCGAGCGCGATCAGCTCGAGTCCCTGATCGCCTCCCGCGGCTGAGGCGTCGGGGGGGCGCCGCTGCGCGCCGGCTCGGGGGGATCTGCTACCCTCGCCGGCGTGGATCCCCTGATCTCTCCCGGGAACGACTGGGCGCTGTGGGCCGTCCTGCTGGCGGCGGGCGCCTTCGGGTTGTGGGCGGAGAGGACCCGCTGGGGGGCGAAGCTATCCGGTGCGGTCATCGCCATCGGCGTTGCCTTCGTGCTCTCGAACCTGCGGGTGATCCCGTCGAGCGCGCCGGCCTACGACGTGGTGTGGTCGTTCCTGGTTCCCCTGGCCATTCCGCTCCTCCTCTTCACCGCGGACCTCAAGCGCATCCTCCGCGAAGCGGGGCCGACGCTCCTGGCCTTCGCGGCCGGTGCCGTGGGAACGGTGCTGGGGACCTGGCTGGCCTTCCAGGTCGTTCCCCTCGGTGACGAGGGATGGAAGCTGGCCGGCATCTTCTGCGCGACCTACGTCGGGGGATCCCTCAACTACATGGCGACGGCGGAGGCCCTCGAGCTTCGCTCGGGGGACGTCCTGGCGGCGGGGGTGGCCGCCGACAACCTGGCGATGGCGCTCTACTTCCTCGTCCTCTTCGCCCTTCCCTCGATGACGTGGCTTCGGAGGCGCTTCGTCGAGCGCGTGCCCGAAGGGACGGGGGAGCTGGCACCGGCGGCGACCGGGGAGCCCGTCGGTGCCCGCAGCCTGGCCACCGCCCTCGCCATTGCCGCTGCAATGTGTGCGGCGGGTTACGGGGTGGCCGATCTCGTGGGAGTTCCCGCGAGCGGGATCCTCTTCGTCACTGCCTTCACCGTGACCCTGGCCACCCTGTTTCCGGCTCGCCTGGGATCGGTGGCCGGCGCCCACGAGGCGGGCGTCGTGCTGATGCAGGTCTTCTTCGCGGTCATCGGCGCGTCGGCGAGCATTGGCCTGGTGATCCGCCACGGCTCGATGCTGTTCGTCTTCGCGATCGCCATCCTCACCGTGCACCTGCTGGTGATCCTCGTGGCCGGCCGGCTGCTCCGCCTCGACCTCGCGGAGGTCCTGATCGCCTCGAACGCCAACATGGGAGGGCCGACCTCGGCCGCGGCCATGGCGGTGGCCCGACGCTGGGACACCCTGGTGATCCCGGCCATCCTCTGCGGGACCCTCGGCTACGCGACCGCCACCTTCCTCGGGGTCGCGGTCGGGCACTGGCTCCGCTGACCGGCGCGTCCCTCAGGCCTCCCGCGCCGCCTGGACCAGGGCGTCGATGTTCTCGGCCGGGGTGCCCGGCGAGGCGCCGCCGCCGGCGGAGAGGATGAAGCCGCCGTCCGCGGCCGCCTTCGCCACGCACGCCCGGGCCTCCTCGAGGACCTGCTCCGGTGTGCCCCGGGCCAGGGTGTCCAGGGGAGCGACGTTGCCCAGGAGGACGAGCTCCGGTCCCACGGCCTCCCGCACGACCGCGATGTCCATCGCGTGGCTGAAGTTCCAGACCTCGAACGGGACGAGCCCGATGCGAGAGAGCAGGTGAGGGCAGGGGGTATCGTTGTGGTAGATCCGGATCAGGCCCTCGAAGGGCTCGAGGATCCTCTTCAGGTACGGCACCGCCATGGCCTCGAAGGCGCGGGGTGAGAGCATCCCGGGGATGTCGTCGAGGAGCAGGATGCCGAGGGGCTCTCGGAGCCGCTCCACCTGAGCCCGGAGATAGGCGAGAACGACGTCGGTGAAGGCGTCGAGGGCGGCGTGGGCCGCCTCGGGCTCGCCGGCGGTGGCCTCGAGGAAAGTCGTGGTCCCGAGGACGTGGGTGGCGAGGGTGAGGGGTCCCCGCGCCGCCGCGAACTGGATGCGGTGCGGCTCGGGCAGGCCTCCCTTCTCGAGAAGCTCCAACCGCCGCAGGGCCAGGGGCATGAGCCCGTCGGTCTCGGGGTCGGGCCGGGGCAGGTCCCCCCAGGCCTGGTGGGGAAGGTCGAGATGCCGCATGCCGGGAGGCGAGTCGGGGTGCCACATGAGACCGGACCCGTAGCCGCTCGGCTCGATGGCCATGCCGTACTCGACCCAGAAGCCCGGAAGGAAGGCGATGTCCGGGAAGCGGTCCATCACCCGGAGGTGGGTGTCCAGCCAGAGATCGGGGTAGAGGAAGAAGTCCAGGGTGTTCACACCGGCGAAGCCGGGCATCCACGGGCTGTCGATGATGAGAGCGGTCGGGACCTTCCCCGGCCGGCCCCCGCGGGCGGCGGTGAGGAAGTCCTGCCAGGCCGGGGATGTCGTCACGTGAGCTCCTCCCTGGGTCGCGGCTTCTCAGATCCCCGGCGCGTAGGGGTGGGTGATGGCCTCGTACTCCTCGAGAGTGCGCTCGGGCCTCTCGTACCCGTCGGGAATCGGCAGCCTGGAGAAGGTCTGGAAGTAGAGGACGCAGGCGTCGCGCCACCACCGGGCCTCCTTCTCCTGGATGGCGAGGAAGGCCTTCACCTGCTCGTACCGCTCGGAGTCGATCAGGCCCTCGACAGAGCGCCACGTCTCCTGCATTCCGCGCACCCGGTCGACTCCCCGCTGGTAGCGGTAGAGCAGCTCATTCCAGAGGGTCCGGCCCG
This sequence comes from Acidobacteriota bacterium, assembly GCA_022340585.1. Lineage (GTDB taxonomy): Bacteria > Acidobacteriota > Vicinamibacteria > Fen-336 > Fen-336 > JAJDNS01. Next base: position 34,568 of record JAJDNS010000116.1, on the reverse strand, counting down.
AGGCCATCCGGTGGTCCCACGGCACGTGATGGAACCAGAGGAGAAGCTCCTCGGGCACGGTCTCGAGGCTCTCGTACTGGTCACGCACCGGCGGAAAGTACTGGCTCACCGCGTCGCTGCCCGTCGTCGTCCGGTCGAAGCCGATTCCCTCCTCGTCGGCCCGGTGGTAGTAGACGGACGTCCAGTCCGCCCGGGGCCCGCCGCTGACCCAGGGCCCGGGCCCGTAGTGGTGGCCCCGGGCCATCAGGTGGTGCAGCCCCAGGGGGGTCATGTAGTCGACCACCGCCTCGCGGGAGGCCAGCATCATCGTCTTCACGGGGGCGACGAACCCCGGGTCGTTGGAGAAGGTCATCCGGATCCACTCGTCGGCAATCGCTGGTGACTCGAGCATCGGGTCCCAGGCCAGGCGCCCGAAGGCGAACCAGTTGGCGCAGGCCATCACCGAGCCGCACCAGTTGCGGTCGGTGCCGGTGTTGGCCACCCCCGCCATGCCTGTCCGCTGGTAGCCGTGGAGGCTTCCGTCGATCACGTCGGCCACGAGCGATCCCTCGCCCCGCGCGTAGGTGTCGGAGCGCAGGACCTCCTCGTACAGGGGGGCGAGAAAGGCCAGGTGCGTGGCGAAGCCCAGGTACTCCTGGGTGATCTGGAACTCCATCATCAGGGGCGTCTCGGGCATGGCGCCGAAGAGCGGGTGGAAGGGCTCCCGGGGCTGGAAGTCGATGGGGCCGTTCTTGACCTGGATGAGGACATTGGGCCGGAAGCTCCCGTCGAGGGGCACGAACTCGCTGTACGCCTGCTTCGCCCGGTCCTCCGGCTCCTCGCTGGAGTAGACGAAGGCCCGCCACATCACCACGCCACCGTGGGGCGCGACCGCGTCGGCCAGCACGTTGGCTCCCTCGGCGTGGCTCCGCCCGTAGTCCTGGGGCCCGGGCTGCCCCTCGGAGTTGGCCTTGACCAGGAAGCCGCCGAAGTCGGGGATGTGCCGATAGATCTCGTCCGCCTTGTCCTTCCACCAGCGCGCCACCGCGGGAGCGAGGGGGTCGGCGGTCTCCAGGCCGCCGATCTCCATGGGGGCGCTGAAGCGCGCGGTCAGGTAGACACGGATCCCCCAGGGACGGAAGACGTCGGCCAGGGCCGCCGCCTTCTGCAGGTACTCGGCCCTGAGCACGGTGGCGTTGGCGTTGACGTTGGTGAGCACCGTCCCGTTGAGCCCGATGGAGGCGTTGGCCCGGGCGTAGTCGGTGTAGCGCGGGTCGAGATAGTCGGGCAGCTTGTGCCAGTCCCACAGCGAGAAGCCCGCGTACCCGCGCTCCACCGTCCGGTCCAGGTTGTCCCAGTGGTCGAGCACGCGCAGCTGAACTCGGGGGGCCTCCACGAGCGAGAGGCCCTCGAGACGCCGGTGGGTCTGGAGCAGGCGGAGGAAGTGGAAGACGCCGTAGAGAACGCCGACGTCGTGGTTCGCCGCGATGACGGTGGCGCGTTTCCCGGCCACCGACATCGAGCGGATCAAGAAGCCCTCGTCGCCCACCTTTCGCAGATCCGTCTCGAGATCCAGGGCGGCGACCACGGGAGACGACTGGGGGGTCCCCACCACCACGACTCCGTCCCGCGAGATCGAATTAACGAGAGGCACCTCCTCATCCAGCAACCCCCGCAACCCTCGAGCCAGCTCCTCCCGCGCGACGCCGAGCGTCGCGTTCTCTCCTGGGCAGGCCACCGCGGAGATCGCGGCCCGGTACTCGTCGCGGAGAGCGACGTCGGAGACCGGCGGATAGCGGAGCCAGAGCGCGTGGCCGTCCTCGGCGTGCACCCCGGACGCGAGCAGGAGCCCGACCAGTGCGGCCGTGGCCAGGCGGGTGGACATCAAGCGGGGATCTCCGGGGTGGTGCCGTCGGTGGGGTCCGCCCAGCGGTCGTTGGGAACGAGGGGCGCCCACCCCGGGCGCCGAGGATCCCGGTCGTAGGGGTAGGGGCCGAGCCGACGGAACTCCTCGTGGTACGTCCCGAGCTTCTCCCGGTTCAGTCGCACGCCGAGCCCCGGACCGCTCGGCACGGGGAGGGCGCCCCCCTCGTACCGCATCCGGCCGCCCTCGATGACGTCGTCGGTGAGGTGGTGGTAGTGCGCGTCGGCGGCGAACGTGAGGTTTGGCAGAACCGCCCCGAGGTGGAGCATGGTGGCGAGCTGGATGCCCAGCTCCCCTGAGGAGTGGACCGCCACCCCGAGCTGGAAGGTCTCGCAGACCCCGGCGGCCTTGACGCACGGCCGGATCCCGCCCCAGAACGTGGTGTCGAGGAGGACGACGTCGACGGCGGTGTCCAGCGCGTTGGCGGCGAGCTGCTCGAAGTTGACGACCACGGTGTTGGTGGCGAGGGGCATCCGGACCTTCTCGCGCACTCGGCGGAGACCGTGGAGGCCGAACACCGGGTCCTCGAGGTAGTCGTTGCGCAGGTCCTCGATCTGCTGCCCGAACCAGATGGCCTGCTCGGTGGACCATACCCCGTTCGGATCGAAGCGGAAGCGGTCGCCGGGCAGGGCGCGGGCCAGGGCCCGGTAGCACTCCAGCTCGTAGTCGGGCGGGAACACGCCGCCCTTGAGCTTGTGGGCGCCGAACCCGTGGCGCTCCTTGAGCGCGCGCGCCTCCGACACCAGCTGCTCGACCGTCCGCACCTCGCCGGTGGCGCGCGTCGGGTGCGGGTAGCGGAAGAAGAGGTAGGAGGCGAACGGCACCCGGTCCCGGAGCCGCCCCCCGAGAATCTCGGAGACCGGCGTGCCCCACCGCTGGCCCAGCAGGTCCAGGCAGGCGAACTCGAGGGCGGCCACGATCTGCGTGCGGTTGTTGTAGAGGGAGGCCGTGGGGTTGGCGAGGGCGAACCGCATCTCCTCGAGCCGAGCCGGGTCCCGGCCGAGGAGGGAGGCCTTCACCCCTTCGAACGCGGCGGTGGCGCTCTCGCCGCCCCCACCCATCTCGCCCAGACCCACCAGCCCCTCGTCGGTCTCCACCTCGACGATGGTGCGCACGAAGCGTCCCCAGTGGCAGCCGTTGGCGTGGCGCAGGGGCGCTTCGAGGGGCACGGAGACCGGCGTCGCTCGGATGTCGGAGATCTGCATGGGCGGTGGCCCTGATGGCCGAGCGCGATTCTATCCCCGAACCGGCCGCCGGACAGTGACTCGGATAGAATCCCGACCGGCGTTCGATCAGGAGGAGGCCCCCATGCCGCGGCTCCAGACGGTGCTGATGACGTGCCTGGCTCTCGGCCTCGGCGCAGTGGTCACCGCGGCGCCCGCGTCGGCATCCCCGGAGCTGGCGCTGGGCCAGGGACGTCGTCTCAGCCTCGACGAGGGCTGGCGGTTCCTCAGGGGAGACCTGATCGTCCGGAGCGAGAAGGGCCCGGGCGGCGACATCGAGATCACGGAGCGGTCCAAGGACCTGGAGTCGGCCCGGACCTCCCTGACCACGGTCGCGGCGCCGACACGGAGGGAGCGCTGAGCCAGGCGAAGCCGAGCCGGATCCTCCGGGCCTCGGTCGTCTCCGCCGCGGGGACCGGCCTGTCCCGCGTGCTGGGCGCCTTTCGCGACATCGTCCTCAGCCACGTGTTCGGCGCGGGGCGGTCGTCCGACGCCTTCTGGCTCGCCTGGACCGTGCCCAGCATCTTCCGGCGCTTCGTGGCCGACGAGGGCCTGACCGGCGCCCTCATCCCGGCGGTGGGGCAGGCCGAGCAGGCCGGAGGCGAGCGGGGCGCCCGACGGCTGGCCAACACCGCCCTGGCCGCCCTCCTGGTGGCGAGCGTGGTGGTGTGCGTCGGCGGCATCCTCGCCGCGCCCTGGCTGGTGAAGGCCTTCGCCTGGGGATTCACGCGGGACCCGGACAAGTTCGAGCTCACGGTCACGCTGACCCGGTGGCTCTTCCCCTTCGTCGCCTTCGTCAGCCTCGTGTCGTACTGCGAGGCCCTGCTCAACTACCAGGGCCGCTTCTTCATCCCCAAGCTGGCCCCTGGCATCGTGAGCGGCAGCATCGCGGCCGCGGCGCTCCTGTTGACGACCCGCTTCGAGGAGCCGGTCTACGCCCTGGTCGTGGGGGCGCTGGTCGGGGGCCTCGCGCACCTCCTCGTCTGCATCCCGCCGCTGGTGGCGAGCTGGGGGCTGCCGGTCCCGTCACTGGCCGGGCTCCGCGACCCACGGTTCCGGCGCCTGGCCGGCGAGATGGGCAAGGTGGTGATGATCGGGCTGGTGGCGCAGGCGAACGTGGTGCTCCTGCGCCTGCTCGCCTCGCTCCTCGCCGAGGGCTCGGTCACCCAGTACTGGTACGCGGCCCGGGTCGTCGATCTCGCCCAGGGCGCGGTCGCGGTGGGGGTGGGCAGCGCGCTGCTTCCCGTCATCTCTCGCGACGCCGCCGAGCGTGAGTGGAGCGGGTTCCGCGCCCACTTCGCCGAGGCCGTGCACCTGGCCGGGCTCGTCATGCTGCCGGCGGCCGCCCTGCTCCTGGCCCTGGCCCCGCCCATCGTGGCCCTCCTCTTTCGCCACGGCGCCTTCGACCTCGGGGCGGCGGGGCACACGAGCGCGACTCTTCGGGCGCTGGTTCCGTTCATGCTCGCCCTGGCCGGGATCAACATCGTGAAGAAGGCCTTCTTCGCTCTCGACGACCGCACCTCGCTCCTGGCCGTCGGCTTCCTGGGCCTGGCCACGACCGCGGGTCTCGGGCTTCCGCTCTCCCGCTCCCTCGGCGTCGAGGGCCTCGGGCTGGCCCTCTCGCTCTCCTCGGGATTTCAGCTCGTCGCCTACCTGCTCATCCTCCGGCGGAAGACGGAGGCGCCACTGGGCCTTCGCCGCCTCGGGGCGCCGCTGCTGAAGATGCTGGTGGCCTCGGTCCCCGCCGCACTGGTGGCGTACTGGATCTGCCAGGCCGGCGAGTGGGCAGAGGGACCGGCGAGCCTCCTCAACTGGGCCCTGCTGGCGACGGCCGGGGTGGCTGCCAGCGGGATCTACGTCGGCGCCGCCTGGACCCTGGGTGTCCGCGAGCTGCGCTCGTGGATCGCCCGCCGTCCCCCATCGTAGAGAGGGGACCGGCGGGACCCGGCCGGCTCCGGGTCGAACTGGTTTGACGACCGGGGACAAAGGGCATACGGTCAATTCAACACTCCTTTTTGAAGGTTGCGGGACGGAGCTCGTGGCGGGTTTCCGTCCGCAGTGCGTGTTGAGCTGTCAGGGGGGCCTGTCGCCCCTCGGAAGACCAGTGAGGTGTTCGATGAGCAGTGTGTCCGTGGCCACGCGTGGGGGAGGGCAGACCACCCTCGACGCGAAGGCCGTCGAGACGTTCCGGTCCGGACTCCGAGGCGAGCTGGTGATGCCGGGTGACGCAGGCTACGACGAGGTCCGAGCCCTGTGGAACGCGATGATCGACCGTCGTCCCGCCCTCATCGCGCGGTGCGCCGGCACCGCCGACGTGATCCACGCCCTGAAGCTGGCCCGGGAGAAGGATCTCCTCGTCTCGATCCGGGGCGCCGGCCACAACATCGCGGGGAAGGCGAGCTGCGACGGCGGCCTGATGATCGACCTCTCCGGGCTGCGGGACGTGCGCGTCGATCCGGTGAAGCGAACGGTGCGCACCGGCCCCGGAGCCACGCTGGGCGACCTCGACCACGAGACGCAGGCCTTCGGCCTCGCCGTCCCCGTCGGCATCAACTCCACCACCGGGATCGCCGGGCTGACCCTCGGGGGAGGCTTCGGCTGGATCTCCCGCAAGCACGGCCTCACCGTGGACAGCCTGCTCTCCGCCGACGTGGTTCTCGCCGACGGTCGGCTGGTCCACGCGAGCCCGAAGGAGGAGCCCGAGCTCTTCTGGGGACTCCAGGGAGGAGGAGGCAACCTCGGCATCGTGACATCCTTCGAGTTTCAGACGCACTCGGTAGGCCCCGAGGTGCTGGCCGGGCTCGTGGTGCACCCGGGAGACGCGTCAGTGGAGGTGGCGCGGTACTGGCGGGACTTCTGCAAGACCGCTCCCGACGAGGCCTCGTGCTGGATCGTGGCCCGCAAGGCGCCGCCGCTGCCCTTCCTCCCCGAGGAATGGCACGGCCGGCAGGTCCTCGTCCTGGCCATGATGTACACGGGCGACATGGCCGCGGGGGAGAAGGCGTTCGCGGACCTGCGGGCGTTCGGCAAGCCCATCGCCGACGTGGTGGGACCCCACCCGTACGCCGGGTGGCAGCAGGCCTTCGACCCCCTGCTGACCCCCGGCGCGCGGAACTACTGGAAGTCCCACAACTTCACGGCGATGACCGACGAGGCCCTGGACACGATCCTCGAATACGCCGGCAAGCTCCCGTCGCCGGCCAGCGAGATCTTCGTGGCGCAGCTGGGAGGCGCGACGAACAAGGTGGCCTCCGACGCCACTGCCTACCCGCACCGGGACGCCGCGTTCGTCATGAACGTTCACACCCGCTGGGAGGACCCCGGGGACGACGACGCCTGCGTCTCCTGGGCCCGGACGTTCTTCGACGCCACTGCCCCCTTCGCGACCGGGGGCGTCTACGTGAACTTCGTCAGCGAGGACGAGGACCGTGTCGAGGCCGCCTACGGATCCAACTACCAGCGCCTGGCGAAGCTCAAGAAGCGCTACGATCCCGACAACGTCTTCCGAGTGAACCAGAACGTCGCCCCCGCGAAGTCCTGACCGGTCGACCACCGGCTCACAGGTGTCGGGCGGAGCACCTCTCGTCGGGTCTCCGCCCGCGTCTCCAGCCGAGCAGCGAGCCCGCACCGCGGGCTTGACGTTCGTCGCGATGCTCGCCTTTGCGGCGAATTCTCTCCTGTGCCGGGCTACGCTCGCCGGTGGGCTTTCCGACGCGACGACCTTCACCACCCTGCGCCTCGTCGGGGGGGCGGCGGCGCTCGGGCTGCTGGTGCGGGCTCGCGGCGGAGGCGCCCCCGGCGCCGCGGGGGGCTGGCTCTCGGCCAGCGCGCTCTTCGCCTACGCCTTCGGCTTCTCTCTCGCCTACCGGCACATTCCCGCCGGGACGGGAGCGCTCCTGGTTTTCGGCGCCGTCCAGATCACGATGCTGGGCGGTGGCCTGCTCAGCGGCGAGCGTCCGAGTCTGTACGAGTGGCTCGGTCTCGCCCTCTCCCTGGCCGGGCTCGTGGCCCTCACGCGACCCGGCTTGTCTCAGCCCCACCCCCTCGGAGCGGGTCTGATGATGGTCGCCGGGGCCGCCTGGGGTCTCTACTCGCTGCGGGGACGCGGGGCCGGAGATCCGCTCTCGGTCAACGCGCTCAACTTCACCCGCGCCGTCCCGCTGGCGCTGCTCGCCAGCGGCCTCGGGCTCGTCCTGGCCCACCCCCATCTCACGCCGACGGGAGCGTCGCTCGCCCTCGTGTCGGGTGCGGTCACCTCGGGGCTCGGCTACGCGGTGTGGTACACGGCCCTGCGGGGCCTGACCGCGACCCAGGGAGCGATCGTCCAGCTCAGCGTGCCGCCGCTGACCGCCCTCGGTGGGGTGCTCCTGCTCGACGAGCACCTGAGCGTCCGTCTCGTCGTCGCGGGGGCGATGATCCTGGGGGGGATCTCCCTGGCCATCGCCGGCCGGCGGCGCTGACCGGTCGCCGGCGGCAATTCAATCCTCGGAGAGCCAGGGAAGGGCGAGGCGCAGGACGACCGGCTCCTGCAGGTGCTCCAGGTCAGGGTCGTTTGCCTGGAAGTACCGGTACTGGCTGTTGGCGACGTAGTAGAGGGCCTTCCCGACGATCACGCCGAGGGTGGGCTCGTCGAAGCGCGGGTGGGCTCGCTCGAGCACCGTGCCTCTGGTGATGCGCGACCGCGAAGGGTCGAGATGCAGACGGACCACGCGGTGGGGACGCAGCCCGTTCTGGATCCCGACCAGGCTGTCGCCGGCCAGCAGGAGACCGTCGATCCCACTGACGAGAAGGTCCTCGGGGGCACTCAGAAAGGTCACGTCCCGGCTTTCCAGGTCGATCCGGGCGATTCCCTGGACGTAGTCGGCGACGAAGAGGAGGCGACCGTCGGGAGAGGCGGCCAGGCCCTGGGCCGAGACGATCGTTCCCTCGTCCACGAGCACCTCGAGCCGATCGCTCCCGGGCGGCAGACGGTACACGCGCCCGGCGGCCGGGTCCGCGGCGTAGACCGTGCCCTCGGTGCCGAGGGCCAGGTCGCTCACGCTCCCCCCGACCACCGGTGGCGGGATCCGGCGGCGGAGCGCGCCGTCGTCCAGACCGTACTCGAGCAGGAACGAGCCGCCCTCGTCGCCCTCCCGGAAGCCGACCATGAAGCGGCCGGCCTCGGACGACACCCAGAGCGCCCGCCGGGCAGGGTCGGCGACCACCCCGACCGCCGAGAAGAGACCGTCCCGACCCTCGGTGACGAAGTCCCACGAGCGCCCGTCCGCTCCCACTCGCACGACCTTGCGCCGGTGGACGCTGGTCACGAAGAAGTCCCCGGTCTTCGGATCGTGGGCCACGCCTTCGGCCAGCAGGTCCTTCTCGGGGAGAGCGAAGGCCACCGGGCTTCCTCCGAGGGGCTCCGCGAGGGCTTCCATCCGCGCGGCGACGGCGCGGAAGCCCTCGCTGTCCCGGACGAGATCGAAGTCCGCGTCGGTGCCGATGTCGAAGGCCACTCCCCAGTCGGCCAGTCGGCCGAGCGTGGCCACCGCGCCCTGGGCGTCGCCGGTCAGGCTCTGGGCGCAGGCGAGGTTGTAGAGGGCGCGCGTGCTCCGGGGAGCGAGCCCGGCCAACGTCCGGCTGTGGCGGAGGAAGGCGGGGTAGTCCTTCTGGTCGTAGGCCTCCCGGGCGTCGGCGGATGCCTTGCGGATCGCGGCGCCATCGCGGGTGGCACCGTCGGCGCCGAGGGCCAGCGCCGCCGTCACCAGGAGGCCGAGAGCGACGCTCCTACGCACGCGCCTGTGACCGCTTCTCCGCGAACTCCCGCAGGACGTCCCAGACGTGGGGGTGCGTGCGGGTGATCTCCTCGAGGGTCGGCCGATCGAGCTCGAGGAGCTCGCAGCTGTTCAGGGCGACGACGCTGGCGTTCCGGGGCTGCCCGGTGAGCATGGAGATCTCACCGAAGAAGGCCCCCTCGTGGAGGTCGGCGATCCTTGTCTGCTTCTTGCTGCCGGGGTCCTTGCGGAAGGCCCGCACGCGTCCGGAGGTGAGCATGAACAGGCTCCCGCCGGGCTGTCCCTCGCGGATGATCACGTCCCCGCGCTCGAAGGACAGGAGCTTGAGGCCCTGGATGACCGCCACCATCTCGTCCACCGAGAAGTCGCGGAAGAGCGGGCTCACGACGATCTGGTCGCCGGTGCGCCGGGGGCCGGCCGGGGAGGCGGCCTCCGGGACGTCGATGGTCCCCTCCGTGGCCTCTTGGAAGACGGAGTCCACGAGGGACATCAGCTCGTCGGAGAAGGCGCCGTCGGACATGACCTCCTCCGGGGTCTCCTCCGAAGACGCCACGACCTCTCCGAGCGGGATCGCCTCCTCCTCTTCCTCGCTGCCGTCGGGGACGTAGAGGAGGTCGTAGTCCTCGATTCCCGTCTCCTCGGGCTCGACGGCTCCTGGTCCACCGCTGTCGGGCGCGGCGACCGGCGCCGAGGACACGATCGCGTCCGCGCCTCCGTCTCCGCCGGTGGGCGCGGGCATCGGGATCGGGGCTTCGTCGGCGGGGGGTGGCAACGCGATCGCGATCTCCCCTTCCGGTGGCTCGGGGATCGGTGTCGGCGGGGGCTCCTCGGGGGGCGGGGTGGACGCCGCCTCGGGCTCGGGCGGCGGCGCCGGCTTCGCCGCCGGGATGTCGATGGGTCCCGAGAACGGCGCCTCGATGGCGATCTCCTCCAGGCCGATCTCGGGCCCCCGAAGGGGGAGGGCCGCCTCGCGCTGCTTCTCCTCGATCAGGCGAGCGAGCCGCTCGTCGACGTCCCGCCGTCCGGGATCGATCTTCTGGATCTTCTTGAGGATCGACACCGCCTTGGCCGCGAAGCCCTCCCGGGCGAACTGGTCCGAGAGGGGAATGAGCAGGTCGATGGCCTCGGACTTCTTGCCGGAGAGGACCAGCACGTCGGCGAGCTGCTTGCGCAACGTGGTGCTGGCCCGCCGCTTCTTCAGCTGGGTCCGCAGGAGCTCGATGGCCTGGCCGTACTTCTTCTCGGTGATCAGGGTGACGACGTCTTCGCCCTTCGGCCGTCCGAAGCCCAGTGGCACCGCTCGGAATCCCTCCCCCGCCCAAGACTAAAGGCCGCGCCCCGCCTGGTCAATCGTCGGCGTCGGGGGGCTATGATGGCGCCCGGAGTCGAAACGGTGGACACGCCGGGGCCGGCGGGGCCGCGCCCGGCTCGCGAAGGGGAGAGGGTCATGGACCACACGAAGAGGCGGCAGTTCCTGCAGCGATCCGGTGTCACCTTCGGGGCGGCCCTCGTCGGGGGCCGGCTTGCCGCCGCCGCGTCCGAGCGCCCCTTCCCGGCGAGGTCCTACCAGGACGCTCCCGGCCAAAGGGCGTTGCTCTACGAGCTCCTGGGCGATCTTCCGGATCGCCAGCGGCCGGTCACCGCGAGGAAGCGCGGGCAGGCCGAGCGCGACGGGTACGTCCTCGAGAACTGGGTGCTCGACCTGAACGGCCTGGAGGCGGTGCCGGCCTTCCTTGCCCGTCCGTCCGGCCTCACCGGTCCGGCGCCGGCGATCCTGTTCAACCACTCCCACGGCGGGGGCTACGACATCGGGAAGCGAGAGTTCGTGGAGGGGCGCAGCTACCTCCAGCCCGTTCCCTACGCGAAGGCCCTCACCGACGAGGGCTACGTGGCGCTGGCGATCGATCACTGGTGCTTCGGAGAGCGCAACCACACCTCCGAGGCGGACACGTTCAAGGCCATGCTGTGGGAGGGCCGGGTGCTGTGGGGGATGATGGTCTACGACAGCCTGCGGGCCCTCGACTGGCTGGTCACGCGCTCCGACGTCGACTCCTCGCGTCTGGGCACGCTCGGCATGTCCATGGGCAGCACCATGGCCTGGTGGCTGGCGGCCCTCGACGAGCGTGTCGAGGTGACGGTGGATATCTGCTGCCTCACCGACTTTCACACCCTCCTCGCGAAGAAGGGCCTGAGCCTCCATGGGGTGTACTACTACGTGCCGAGCCTCCTCAAGCACTTCACCACCGCCGACATCAACGCCCTCATCGCTCCGCGTGCCCACCTCGCGCTCGCCGGGCTGCGCGATGAGCTGACCCCCGTCGAGGGGCTCGACATCGTCGACGAGGAGCTCAAGCGCGTGTACGCAAGCGCTGGCCATCCCGAGCGGTGGCAGCTTCTCCGCTACGACGTTGCCCACCAGGAGACCGCCGAGGGCCGCCAGGAGATCCTGGCGTTCCTGCGGAGGTCTCTCTAGCCCGGACTACTCCTCGAGCTGCTCCCGGGCCTGCCGGACGGTCTCCCGGAGGAGCGGGTCGGGATCCTGCTGCCACTCGTCGAGGAGTCCGCCGAGATCGCGCAGCCGCTGGGCGCCGATGGCATAGGCCGCGCAGGCCTTGAGCCAGGGATCTCCGGTGCCAGCGAGCTCCCTCACCGCCTCCTCCGGGCTGTCCACGGGGGTGCCGGCGAGCCGCTCGGCGAGGCGCATCCGCTCGGCGCCGTGGACCACCGGGTCGATCAGGGGCACCAGGAGCGCTCTCATCTCCGGCCGGAGCTGGCTCTCGAGGAGGTCGAGCGCCTGATCGTGAAGCACGGGGTTGCCCGACCGCAATCCCTCCCAGGCGGCCCGGAAGTCGGTGTGAGGGTGGAGGAGGCTCAGTAGAAGGAAGATCCGCTCGACCTCCTCCAGCATGGCGATGCGCAGTCCCCGGGTCGTGGGCTCCTCCTCGAGAGTGGACAGCTCGAGGGCCCCGAGGATCTGGTATGAGCGGTAGTGGCCCATGATCTCGGCCCCGAGAACGGCCTCGATGGCCCAGGTCTCGATCTCGAGATTCGGATTCCGTTCCCTCATTCGAGAGAGCACCTTGAGAACGTGGAGCCGGAACTCGGCGTTCCCCCCGAGCAGGCGGCCGGCGAGGATCCCCGCGGCCTCGTCGCCCCCGATCTGCTCCAGGATCTCGGGCAGGGCCCGGCGCACGGTTGGCGGGGTGCCCGGATCGTCCAGGACCTTCGCGAGGGACTCGAGCACATCCTTTCCGGCGCTCGCGAGGGCTTCCCGGGCCTCGTCGCGCAGCTCCCGGTCGCCCAGGCGCAGGAGCAGGAGATCGGCGAAGGGCCCGCTGCCGTGCCGCCGTGCCGCCCGGATCGCGGAGCGGGCGATCTCCGGGTCCTCGTCGGCGACGAGCCGCCGCAACGGCTCCTCGAAGGTCACCGGCAGCCCCTCGGAGAGCCGGGCCGCCTCGCGACGCATCTGTCGACCCTCGGGGCCTTTCTCGGCGGCCATGGACTCGAAGAGGAGCCGCGCCGCGTCGAGCCGTTCCTCTCCCAATCGGGCGAGAACCGAGATGACGGCGCCGCGGATGGCGGCGTCGGTGAAGCCGCCGAAGTCCTGCACCCGGGTCACCGGGTCCACGTCGGCGTGGCGGGCCAGGTAGAGCAGGGCCTCGGTCCTCACCTCGAGGCTGGCATCGCCGAGGAGGGACTCCACCCGTTCGATCACGGTCCGGTCTCCCGAGGCGCCCAGGATCTCCAGGGCCCGCCGGCGCACCTCCGCCGAGGGATGCTCGAGGAGGCCCCGCACCGCCGGGTGGGCGGCCTCGTGGTGCTCGGCCGACAGCAGGTCGAGGGCGTAGAGGATCTCTTCGGGATCCACCGCCTCCAGGCGCTCGGCCAGCATCTCGGTGGTGACACGGTCGAGGATCGGCGTGCCCGCGCGCTCCACGTCGAGACGGTGCTGCCGCAGGCTCTCCTCCAGCGTCCCGACGTACCGCCGGTAGGCCAGGGCGGCCACCGCGATCCACACCCCGATCAGGGGCAGGATGAACCACGTGAGCCCCACCGCCCCCAGCCCCCCCAGGGTCACGGCGGCCAGAACGATCAGCCCGCCGAGTCCGTCCCCGGCCCGCCACACCACCGTGTCGATGAAGGACTTGGCCGCGAGCTTGAGATCCAGTGGCACCGGCAGGTAGAGCAGCTCCACCGCCGGCGTGTTGATCGAGTAGCGGAGGACCTTGTCGATCGCCCGCGGGAGGAGCATGGCGATCAGCGCCCCGGACAGCAGCAACCCCGCCGAGCCCAGGAACAGCGCCACCGGAAGGACGAAGAGCACCGCCCGCAGACCGGACCGCCGGAGGATGCCGGCGGTGAGCAGGATCTGGATGAGGAGACAGGAGGCGCCGGTCGCGAAGTCGAACGTCCCGAAGAATGAGGCCAGGGCTTCCTTGCCTCCGCTCGCCCCGGCCGTCTCGAACACCCACTGCTGGGAGAAGGCCTTGAACTGCCACTTGATCAGGACCGTGACCAGCGACCCCAGGAGGATGACCCCGGCGATGGCCCGCAGGTAGGGCGAGGCGGAGACCACGCGCAAGCTCTCCCCGAGGCCCCGGGAGGGTGCGCCCTTCTCCACCTCCGATTCCAGGGAGGCGAGCTCGTCGGGGCGGCGGCGCCAAAGGACCTCGACGACCACCGTCGCGATGACGATGAGGATGGCCAGCACGATCAGCAGGCTGTCCGCGCCGTAGGCCTCGGACAGGACGCGCGACAGCAGGCCGCCGAAGGCCCCCCCGGCCACCGCTCCTGTCGCCACCAGGCCGAACACCCGCTTGGCCTCCCGTGGCGTGAGGAGGTAGTTGGCGAGGGTCCAGCCCTGGGCCGGGGCGAGCACGCCGAAGACGCCCACCCAGACGTAGAAGACGGACGACAGCCACCTCGAGTCGGCGAAAGCGGCCGCCGCGAACCCGCCCAGTCCGGAGAGTAGGAGGCCTCCGATGAGGGCGCGCCGCAACCCCTTGCGCTCGCCCATCCAGATGTAGCCGGCCACCACCAGCGGGACCAGGAGGAACACCGCGATGTCCGCGTAGGGCAGCATCTCGGCGTCGAACTGGGCGAGGAAGAGGGCGTCCCGAGCGATTCCCGCCATCGCATAGGCGCTGATGATGAAGAAGAGATAGACGGCGAGGAGGACCCCTCGCGAGAGATCGCCGCGCTGCAGCGGAAAGGCCCGTTTGAGGAACTCGAGCATGGAGGGACCCTGCGCGCGCCATTAAACCAGAGGCGGACAAGGGTGTACACTCCTGGGTGCACCACTTCGGGAGGATTGCTGTATGCAACTGAGGACGCCGGACGGCGGCATGCCTCGGGTTCTGGTCGTGGCCCTTCTGCTGGGCGCGCCCGCCGCCTCGCTCGCGGCGGAGGACGTCTGCGACGTCGAGGCCCCGCGCGTCGTGGCCGTGGGCGACATCCACGGTTCCTACGACAACTTCGTCAAGGTCCTGCAGATGGCCGGGATCGCCGACGAGGACGCGCACTGGACGGGGGGCACCACCCATCTGGTCCAGACCGGCGACTTCACCGACCGCGGCAAGGACACCCGGAAGGTCATGGACCTCCTGAAGCGCCTCCAGAAGGAGGCGAAGGATGCGGGGGGGCGCGCGCACATTCTCCTCGGCAACCACGAGGTCATGAACATTCTCGGGGACCTGCGCTATGTGGACACCGAGGAGTACGAGTCGTTCCGGACCATGGACTCCATGCGGCGCATCCAGCGCTTCTACGCCAGCGCCCTGAGCCGCGCCTCCGACCGCGCCCGGGCCGCGGGCGAGGAGTTCGACGAGGACGCCTTCCGCAAGAAGCTGGAGAAGGAAGCACCCCTCGGCTTCGTGGAGCGCATGCGTGCCTTCTCGGCGGATGGCGAGTACGGGAGCTGGCTGCGCGACCTCAACGTCGTCGCCCGCGTCAACGGCATCGTTTTCCTCCACGGCGGCCTGACGCCGGAGGTGGCGGCTCTCGGGTGCGAAGGCATCAACAAGACGGTCCACCGCGAGCTCACCAGTGACTTCGACAAGACCCGGGCCCAGCCGGGGGCCACGCTGGCTGCCGGGGGCGCCGGCCCGCTCTGGTACCGGGGCCTCGCCGTCGAGGACGAGGTCGCCTATGCTCCGGCCTTGGAGCAGGTTCTCGCGGACATGGACGCGCGGGCCATCGTCGTGGCCCACACCGTCACCAAGACCGGCAAGATCCAGAGCCGCTTCGATGGACGCGTGGTCATGATCGACGTGGGCATGGCGCCCGCCTACAACGACAGCATCGCCGCCCTCGAGGTGGCCGGCGACGGGACGGTGAGCGCCCTCTACCCCGACTCCCGAGCGGTGATCTCGATGCCCCCGGCGGGGCAGGCCCCGGCGGGGGTTCCGGCCGTGGCCGCGCAGCCTTGAGCGGAAGCGGCCTAGGCCTGGAGGGGAACGCGTGACGAGCCGGAGAGCGATACGTCTGGCCGGGGTGGTGGCGGTCCTGGCGAGCGTCGTCGCCCCGGAGGCCGTCGCCGGGCCGGCGGCACCTCGGGCGGCGGACGAGGAGCGGGCCGGCCGGAGCTGGCGGGGTCCCGACGGCCGGCCGCTCCCGTTCGCCTCCGACGATGAGGTCCTGGACTTCCTCCGCACGGCCGACGTGGTGGAGTCCGAGGAAATTCCCGTGGGGATCACCAAGCCCCTGAAGCTCGTCCTCGAGAGGGACGGCGTTCGGGCCCGCGCGGCATTCCGCTACGAAGAGCTCGACCGCAAGGACGTGTCCATCGAGGGGCGGCACTACCGTCGGTTCCGCGACTCCTGCCGCTTCGAGTGTGCCGCCTACCGGCTGGCGCGGATGCTGGGGCTCGACCGTGTCCCCCCGACCGCCGACCGCAAGTTCCAGGGCCGGAGCGGCTCGGTCCAGATCTGGGTGGAGGGGAGCCTGGACGAGGAAGGGAAGGACTTCCGGCCTCCCAACCCCCTCGCCTATGTCCAGCAGACCTGGGACCAGGACTTCTTCGACAACCTGGTGTTCAATGTCGACCGCAACTCCACCAACATCATCGTGGACGAGCGCTACAAGCTGTGGCTCATCGACCACACCCGGGCCTTCCAGCCCGTTCCCGAGCTGCTCGATCCGGAGCGCGTCACCCGCATCAATCGAACGATGTGGACCCGGCTGACGGAGATGGACGGGGACGCCCTCAAGGAGGCGTTGGGTCCCTACCTCGACGGCGAGGAGATCATGTGCCTCGCTCGTCGCCGAGAGCTCCTCCTGGAGCACGTCGAGGCCCTGGTGGCCGAGCGAGGCGAAGGCGTCTTCTACTGAGGGACCCAAGTCGTCTGAATCAAGCGACTTGGGAAGAAGGAGGAGCTCGCTGAACGCCCCGAGCTGGCGGCCCCCGATTTCTAAGAGAAATCCAAGAACTTCTGGGCCCCGGACGCGGCATTATCTGCTTGGACCGGATGAAGGAACGAGAATCGCGACAGAGCACCCGTCGCGGAGAAGGAGGAGTCCAT
This sequence comes from Acidobacteriota bacterium, assembly GCA_022340585.1. Classification (GTDB taxonomy): domain Bacteria; phylum Acidobacteriota; class Vicinamibacteria; order Fen-336; family Fen-336; genus JAJDNS01. The sequence goes on along the minus strand of JAJDNS010000116.1, from coordinate 18,148 downwards.
GAAGCGGTCGACGGCTTCCCTCATTGCGTTGGTGCTGGCTCTCGCGCCGGTGCTCAGTGCCGCGCTGTACGCCCAGGCCGGGACCCACGACCCCACGCAGTTGGATCTCCTGGAAGGGCGGATCGTGAGGATCGACTCGGAGAAGATGACCTTCGAGATGCGCCAGAGCGGGCCCAGCGGCGTGACGTGGACCGTCGCCTGGAACGACAAGACGGCCTTCACCTACCGCAACGAGGCGTCGTCTCTCGACGATCTCAAGGATGGCCGCCGGGTCATCTGCCTGGGGACGTTCGGTGAGAGCAACAGGATGGAGGCCAGGAGAGTCGACGTTCGCGACAAGTCCGGCGACTAGCGGGGCCGTTGGGTCTTCACCGGCGGGCGCGGGTGGGGTGCGTACGTCCTGCTCCACCCGGGTCCTGCCCTGGCCCGGGGATCCGTGGGGGTAGAAGATGATGACCGTGCGCTTCATTTCGGAGAGACGAAGAAAGAGCAGGCACACGGTGGCCTTCGAGCTGCTGCTGGGCGGTGTGCTCCTGCTGTGGGCGCCGCTCTCCTGGGCCGAGTCCCCCCCGGAGCCCGCCGCCGCGGGAGCCACCACGGAGTCCGCCTGCTCCAAGATCTGGCTCGGCCGCGAGGCGGAGTTCGAAGAGATGGTGCGAACCGCGAAGATCAAGAAGCTGGAGGACCTTCCGGTCGGGGTGCTGGAGTCCCAGTGCGCCTACGTCGAGGAAGGCCTGCCCTTCTCGAAGATGTGCTGGAAGACCATCAAGCGCAGAAAGAAGGCCGGCTTCTGGGAGGACTACAAGGCGGAGATCGCCGCCTACGAGCTCGACAAGTTCCTCGGGCTGGGCATGGTCCCGCCCACCGTCGAGAGGAGCATCCGGGGCACCAGGGGCTCCGCCATGCTGTGGTTGGAGAACGTCGAGGGCTGGGATATGCAGAGCCCGGCCCGTGGCCCCGACACGCGGGCCTGGGCCCGCGAGATGGTGCGGGAGAAGATGTTCGACCGGCTCATCGGCAACATCGACCGCAACCAGGGCAACCTCCTCTACGACCACGACTGGTGCCTGCTCCTCATTGATCACTCCCGTGCCTTCGTCGACGTCACCGACCCCCGTCAGTTCCAGGAGTTCAAGTTCGTCGATCTTCCGCTGTGGGCGAAGATGAAGACCCTCGACCTGGAGACGCTCAAGCCGGTCCTGGGCGAGTGGGTGAGCACCGGGATGATGAGGGCCATGCTGCAGCGCCGCGACCAGATGGCCGACCAGATCGACGAGATGGCCAAGACGCGCGGCCCGAACATCTGGCTGCGCTGATGGCCCCTCTGTCGACTGCTGTGAGTCGATCGAGAGGAGAACCAGCGATGGGCCCGAATCGCCACGACTGCCCTCGAACGCTGGCCCCCGTATTCATCCCGGCGGTGTTGTCGTTCCTGCTCCCGGCGCACCCCGTGACGGCGCAGGACGGGCCCCTCTGGCCCGACCACGAAGAGATCGAGCACTTCCTGAAGAAGGCCGAGATCACGCAGCGGGTCGAGATCGGCACCGGGGTGACCCGGCCGGAGAGGGTGACGCTCGAGCAGGACGGGGTCGTCCGACAGGCCTGCTTCAAGAGGATCGACGTCATGCAGCAGGACAGCTGGCGGAGCGAGGTCGCGGCCTACGAGCTGGACAAGCTCCTGGGAATGGGAATGGTCCCTCCGACCGTCGAGCGATCGATCGGAGGCCGAAAGGGCTGCCTCCAGCTCTGGGTGACCGGCGCCACGATGGAGGCCTTCGAGGGAACCCCGCCCGACCTGGAGGACTGGCGCGACCAGGTGAGCGTCATGTGGCTCTTCGACGACCTCATCGCGAACAGCGACCGCCACCTGAACAACGCGATCGTCTCGCCCGAGGGGCGGCTGATCCTCATCGACAACTCGAAGACCTTTCGCAACGACGAGCACCTCCGGAACGACCTCAACGCGAGAGGGGCCGGCACCCACGCCCGCTTCTGGGGGGTCGAGTTCGACGAGTCCCGCGAGCGGTACCCGACCCGCTATCCGCCGGACCTCGTCGAGCGCCTGCGAAGCCTGAGCGACGAGGAGATCAAGAGGGCGATCAAGCGCTACGTCTGGGGTTGGAGGGCCTCGCTGGTCGTCAAGCGCCGCGAGCTCATCCTGGAACGCCTCGATTCCATGGGAGAGGAGCTCTCAGTGGCGCTCGAACCCTGGCGCTGATCTCCCCGCCGGACTGATCCCCGGCCTCTGGACAGGTCGAGCGCGCAGGAAGTAGCATTCCGCCCGTCCGGGGGAGTGCGAGCCGTGTGACGGGCGGGACGGCAGGCCCAACATGACGCTCGCTGCAGGGACGTCGCTGGGACCGACCCGCAGATTCCTCGTCGCACGCTCAAACGACGGCTCCTGCCAAGGACACGACCGCCATGGCGGGATCGCGTCCTTGGCCAAGGCGGCCGGGCGCAGGCCGGTCCACTCCTGGGAATGACATTCAGGGCGCACCGCAGGCCTCCAGAACCTTGTCGCGGCGCTTCAGGACGGCGCCGATCTGGGCGTCGTTCAGGTACTCTCCCAGGTCCTCCTGCAGCTCCTCCGTGTTCAGCTCCATGAGGTGGATCCGCAGGTCGGCGGGCATGGGCCGGCAGGGGTTCAGGAGCGCCGGATCGAGCTCCGTCGACAAGCCGAAGGCCTCGTCCTGGTCCACCAGGGCCACCCGGCCCTCGGCGGGGATGAAGAGCTTGTCCACGTCGGTGCGTCCCAGGTTGCCGATGAGGCCGTCGAAGACCCGGGCCCGGACGACCTGCTCCTTGAGCTCGTCGAGTCCGAGCCCGTAGGCCTCGGCCACCGCCGCGATGGTCTTCTCCGGCGGCGCCCCCTCCAGATCCTGGATGTCCCGGACCGACACCAGGTCGAGGGCGGTTTCCGACAAGGGGCGCAGCGCTCCCCGTCGCCCGTCCACCTCTCGCACCACCACCACCGGGACCAGGCCGATGTCGAGCATGCGGTCCAGCTCGAAGGCCGCCACCTCGTGCTGATAGCGTCGGGACTCGGGCCGCCCCGGACCCGGCGGCTCCTCCTCGACGTCCTTGAAGACCCCCCGGAGCTTCAGGCCCTCGCCCTCCAGCTCCCAGACCTCGGCCCGGAGACCGGCCCGGACCACCTCGCGCGGATTGGCGAGCGCCGCCTCGCCGAGGAACCTCTGGAGCTCGGCGTCGGCCATGTGGACGCTGCCCCCGGTCCAGCCCTCCCCGTAGGGGGGCTCGGCGTAGGGCACCGAGGCCTGCCGAGTGAGGGGGTCGAAGGCGGAGATCTCGCCGCCCTCGAAGACGACGGCGTAGCCCTGGCGCCCGTAGCCCATGCCCACGTCGGCCCGAACGATGTGGCCCTGGAACCGGGAGGTGACGCGGCCGGTGCGGGTGACGCTGTGGCCCACCAGCATGGCGTGGGCGCTGAGGTCCTCGAAGACCTTCTGCACTCGCTCTCTCTCGGCCCTCTCGTTGTCCAGCGAGCTGCCGCGGTACCACATGGGTCCGTCGGGTGCGTAGGCGAGATCGTCGACCTGGTCGAGTAGGACCTCCGCTGCCCGTCGCAGGTTCGGGGCGAGGGGACGCCCCTCGCGAGCGAGCTGCACCACCTGTTTGGCCGTGCCATGGAAGTCGGCGAAGCTGCCGGGGATCGTCATGACCCCCTGGAGGACCTCGGCCGACTCGACGACGGCACGGACGCCCTTGCGGACCCGCTCGTTGATCGTGTCGATCCCCAGGGCCGCCACCCTGGGGGTGAGGCCCCCGTGGACGAAGAGGACGCCGTTGACCTTGATCACGCTGGGCTGGTCGAGGAGCCAGGAGCCGTACTGTCCTTTCCGAGAGAAGGCCCGCTGCCGCGCGAAGTATCCCGGCGGGTACTTCTCGTCGAACGCGGCGCGTGCCTCCTCCTTGCTGGCCCCCTTGGCCGAGAAGGTCTTCTCGGCCTTGCTCCAGGCCTTCTCGCGGTCGCCGGACCTCTCGTCGGAAGCGAAGGCTGCCCAGCCTTCCGGACGCACGTAGCGGAAGTCGTGGGAGAGGTTCATGACCTCGTGGTTGCCCAGCAGCACGTGCACGCGGCCCCCGGCCTTCTCCGCCTCCTCCTGGAGGCGTCGGGCGAGGTCCAGGACCGCGCGATCGTCGGGCCCGCGGTCCACCAGGTCGCCGCACAGGACCAGGTGGTCGTCCCCACCCGTCCAGTGGAGGTCTCCATCGGTGAGGCCGGTTCCCTGGACGATCGCGGTCAGCTGGTCGTAGCGGCCGTGGACGTCCCCCACGGCGACGATTCGGCCGACCCCGTTCCACTCCCACTTCGAGCCGTCCCCGCCCACGGAGGGGGCGGAGAGAGCTCCCAGCGTCAGGGCCAGCGCTGCCGCCGCACCGATCGCGGTCCGCTCCCTCGTTGTCTGTCGCATCTCGTTCTCCCGACTGCCTCTCCCGGGTCGCCCGGCGGCCGTCCCTCGATGACCCCCAGACCCAAGGCTAGCGCACTCGACGGGCCGTCTCACGTGCGGGATGGCCGGTCGCGCTGGCCCGGATGGGACCCGGTCGACAGGGGACTCGAATCGCCCACGAAGGGTGTACACTCAGGCCAATCGCACACTCTCCGGAGGGGGATCCCATGCGTGGACTTCTGACTCTGGGCGCCACCCTCGTTCTCGCGGCACCGGATCTGTGTCTCGCCCAGGCCGTCGCCGTCTCCGCGGGCGAGGCCGTGGCTTCCGAAGCCGGCGCCAAGATCTGGGTGGGGAGGTACGAGGAGTTCGAGGAGTACCTTCGAACCGCCCCCATCGATCGGATCGAGAAGGTGGGCGAAGGCGTCACCAATCCGGATCGGGCGTTCTTCGCGCCGGGAGGGCTGGCCGCGTGCGCGCTCGTGAAGATTCTGCCGCCGAAGCGGTATCAGGGCTTCTGGGAAAGCTACAAATCGGAGATCGCGGCCTATGAGCTCGACCGCCTTCTGGGGCTCGACATGGTGCCGGTCACGGTGGAGCGGCGCATCAAGGGCGATCGATCCTCCGTGCAGCTCTGGGTGAACGACTGTCGGCTCCTGCGAGAGGCCGGGTCGGCCGTCCCCGCGCGGCCGCGGGAGTGGGGACGTCAGGCCTGTCGGCGGCTCATCTTCGACGCCCTCTCCGCCAACATCGACCGCAATGCCGGGAACATCCTCATCGACGGGGACTGGAACCTCATCCTGATCGACCACTCCCGGGCCTTCATCCAGAATGAGATGCCTGGCCTGGACGAGATCATCCAGGCCGACCGACAGATCTTCGCGGCGCTGAAGGCGCTCGACGAGCAGAGCCTCAACGAGCACGTGAAGCCCTGGCTGTTCGGCAAGGGCTCGGTGAAGGACCTGCTCGAGCGCCGGGACAAGATCGTCTCGAGACTCGAGAAGCTGATCCGGGACCGGGGTGAGCTGTCGGTGTTTCCCTTCGATGTGGGCTGAGGGCGCGGGACCCTGCCTGCTCCGCAAAGAAGAAGGGCCCGCTCAGCTTCGCCGAGCGGGCCTGTGCTGATCGTCGGTCCGGCTAGTGGACCCGGATCTCCTTTGCCAGGGTCTTGCCGTCCTCCTTCGAGTACTTGACCGTCACCTTCTGATCGACCTTCATGAACTTGTCGATCGTCGCGGGTTCGCCGGCCTCGTCGAGCTCCTTCATCTTGTGAGAAGCGCCCTTGGCCACGACCACGGTGTCGTCGTCGGCCGCGAACACCCAATCAGCTCCGTCACCGTCGGTCACCGTGACGGAGGTGCTGGACACGACCTTGACAGTTCCTTCGGCTTCCCCGGTTTCGCCGGCGAGCGAGAAGGTGGCCACGAGGAGCACGGCAACGGCCACAAAGACGAGTCTGCGCACCATCGGTCATCCTCCTTGAGAGTCTTGGAACAGGGCCCAGCCTAGATCGAATCGAGAGCATTGGACAAGGGAAATCGAGGAGATACCCGAAAAAGGAGAAGCCCGCCCCGTCGGGGGCGGGCTTCGGGTGACTCCGGCGTCCGGATCGCGCCGGGGTGACGGGAGGTGACTAGTGCACGCGCAGCTTCTGGATGTAGCGCGTGCCGCCGTCCTCCCAGTACTGGATCGTCACGTACTGGTTCTCGCGCACGAACTCGTCCATGGTCGTCTTCTGTCCGACCGCGGCGAGCTTCTCCGACTTGTGGGCCGCCCCTTCGGCAACCACCCTCGTCTGGTCGCTGACCTCGAAGGTCCACACTTCGCCATTGTCTCCCTCGACGGTGACGGTGTTGCTGGAGACGGCCTGAACCTTGCCCTTGGCAACCTGCGCCTCGCCAGCCAGAGCGAAGGTGCTGACGGCCAGAAGCGCGATCGCGATCAAAGTAACCTTCCGCATGTCCTGAAACCCTCCTGGTAGCCCCCGTCGGTTCGTCCGTTGATCTCTACAGGAAGAGGACGGCCCATTGCGATCGAAAGTTCCAATCCAAGTTATTGGCTGATTGTGTCCAAACCATTGGAGGGTGGGAGGATACAGGGTCGGCGGGTCGCGTCGGTTCCGGCGGCTGCCCGGTACTCCTCAGGTCGGAGACTCCAGGCGTTGATGGCTATCGGAGCACGGTTGCCGCAACCAGGGCCAGAGCGAGGACGGCGTTGGTGCTCAAGTTCCAGACGACATTGGCCCCCAGGGCGGGGATCGGAACCGGATCCTCGGGCCGGGTGAAGGCCCAGGTCAGCGGCTTCGCCAGAAGGAGAGAAGGAACGACCGCCGCCAGCGCCACCAGGGGCAACGCTCCGAGCGTGACCGCTACGACGATGGCCACCGGGACCGCCACCGCGGCCCCGGCGTACACGATGGCGGCGGCCCGCCGGCCGAGGAGGATCACCAGGTTGCGTCGGCCCCCTCCGCGATCGGCTTCCTCGTCCGGGAACTCGTTCAAGAAGAGAAGGTTGAACGTCATGAAGAAGGCGGGAATCCCGGCCCAGAGGGCGCCGGGGCCGGGCTCGGGTCCCTGGACCCACGCCGCGCCCCACACCGGGAGGGCGCCGAGACCGAGCCCGGCGAAGAGCTCTCCCAGGCCCGCGCGGGCGAAGACGTCGGAGTAGAGGAGGACCGCTGCTGCCCCCAGGGCCATGAGGGCCACGAACCCCCAGCCGAGCCGAAAGGCGAAGTACACCCCGATGGCGCCCCCGAGTGCGGCACAGCTGAGGGCGAAGATGCGGGTGGCGCGCACCGACAGCTCGCCGGCCGGCAGCGTGCCGCTGCCACCCGAGAAGGGCGTGCGTTGGGTGTGCAGGTCGATGCCCGTCTTCATGTCGCTCGCTTCGTTGAGGGCGTTGACCGCGATGTGCAGCGCCACCAGGCCCACCAGGGCGAGGAGCGCGGGCAGCCATCCGAAGGGCGTTCCCTCCCAGGCCGCGGCCGCAGTCCCCGCCCCGACCAGGGTGACGGGGAGGAGGAGGAAAGGGGCTCGGGCGACGCCGAGCCACGCCTTGAGGCCCACCATGGGGCCCATCATGCCACGGGCTGGCGGGACCCGGCCAACCTCCGTACGACACCTCGGAGGAACCAACCAGGATGTCGGAGCTTGTAGCGATTCAGACAGATTTGTCGCGTTCGAAGTCATCACGGCCTCGAATGGCTCTGTGTGACGGCCCCTCTCACTCGACGGGGCGTGTTCGAGCATCTGTCAAATCCGACGTTTGTGTTTAGTTTTTTCAAGCCACCGACGTTTCTGTTGTCTCCGAGATGGAGATGTCGAGTGTGCCCTTCAGAGCCTAACTGGCTATGAACACACGATAAATCGAGATCCAGGAGTGCCGCGCAGAACCGGTATGGCACTTGCTCTGAGAGGATCGCGTCATGATGATGTCGTCCGGCCAGCCCGGCATGAGCCCCGCGGAAGCGCCACCGGCTCTCTCCGTCGAGGGGGGGGACTCAGAGTTGCTCGACAGCCTTAGACGCTATGTCCGCCTGGAGACCGAGCGGCTCCGGATGAGGCACCGCCTTGGCCTCGGCGGCTCCGAGATCGCCAGTGCCCGCAGCTTCCAGGTGGACCTCGTGGTCCAGCGGGTCTGCCGCGCTGCCGCCGAAGAGGCCGGACCGGCCGCTCAGCCTGAGCTCTCCGGCTGTGCGGTGGTGGCGCTCGGGGGCTATGGCCGCGCCGAGCTCGCCCCCTACTCCGACGTGGACCTCCTGTTCCTGCACCCCGCGGGGGCATCGCCGGCGGTCGCCGCGTTCGTCGAGCGAGCGCTGCAGCTGCTCTGGGACGCGGGTCTGGCCGTGGGACACAGCTTCCGCTCACCCGAGGATTGCGTCGTCGAGGCTCGTGACGACCTCCACTCGCGCACCGCGTTGACCGAGGCCCGTCTGGTCGGCGGCAGCTCCGCCCTCTTCAACTCCCTGCTGTCCGCGCTGGACGCGGGACTGCTCCGCGACCCCAGGGCGACACAGCGATTCCTGGAGGCCTTGCGCCTCGAGACCGAGGAGCGCTACGCCAAGCAGGGGAACGCGGTGTGCGTGCAGGAGCCCAACGTGAAGGAGGGGGTCGGGGGCCTGCGCGACCTCCACACCGTCCAGTGGGTGGCCCACGCTCGCCTGGGAAGCGGCCGCCTCTCCGCGCTCAAGGACGAGGGATGGCTCACGCCGGCCGAGTACCGGGTGGTCCGGCGGACCAGCGACTTCCTGTGGCGGGTGCGCAACGAGGCCCACTTCTCCACCGGGCGGAGGACCGACTTCCTGAGCCTCGACCTGCAGGCCGAGCTCGCGCCGCGCCTCGGGTACGTGGCGAAGCGAGGGCTGCTCGACTCCGAGCTGTTCATGCGCGACTACTATCGGCGCGCCTCGGAGCTGCACGAGGTGAGTCGCGGCTTCCTGCTCCGCCATCTCGAGTCCAGTCCGAGGCGCCTGTTCCCGGTCCTTCGGCGTCGCCCCCGGCGCCTGCGCGGCTTCGAGGTCCGCGAGGGACGCCTCTTCGCCCGGGAGTCCGACTTCCCGAAGAACCCCGCCGACCTGCTCGAGGCGGTCGAGGTGTCACAGGTCGAGGACCTCCCGATCTCCGACGAGCTGAGACTGCAGCTCAGCTCCCACGCCGGTCTCGTGGATCGCGCCTTCCGCTCGTCCCCGGAGGCAACCGGAGCCCTCGTCCGTCTCCTGGGCCGGCGGGGGCACGTCGGTGCCGCGATGCGCACGCTGCACGAGACGGGGATACTGGGACGGCTGCTCCCCGAGTGGGCCCGGATCAGCTTCCTCGTCCAGCACGACCTCTATCACCGCTACACCGTCGACGAGCACACCCTGCGTGCGCTGGAGGCTCTCGACGAGGTGGCGAAGGGAGACCATCCCGAGCTCGTGCGCTTTGGCAGCGTCCTCGACGAGATCGAGGACGCGATGCCTCTGTACCTCGGGATGCTCCTCCACGACATCGGCAAGGGACGGGGCGGCGGGCACGTGGAGAAGGGGACCCGGATCGCGATCCGGACCCTCGTGCACCTCGGCCTCAACCCCGAGGCCGCGGCAAGGGTGCTGTTCCTCATCGAGGCTCACCTCGAGATGTCGCAGCTCTCTCAGCAACGCGACCTCTCCGAGCCGGCGCCCATCGAGGCCTTCGCCAAGCGCGTGGGGAGCCTGGAGCGCCTCAACCTGCTGCAGCTGCTCACCTACGCCGACCACCGTGCGGTGGGACCCGGCATCTGGACCGAGTGGAAGGCCATCCTCCTGTGGGAGCTGTACGACCGCACCCGCCACCGCCTGCTGGGTGGCGAGGGGCACGGCGACCAGGCCGACGTCGAGCGCGAAGGCGCGGTCGCCGCGCTGCGAGGGGAGTTTTCTCCCGAGAAGATCGAGCACCACTTCGGGCTCCTGCCGGAGCGCTACCTGCGAACCACCAACGCCGAGCGGATGGCCCGCCACTTCCGTCTCCTGTGCTCCCGCCACGACCGGCCGGTGGCCGTCGACTGGTACGACCTCGAGCGCGGGCGAGCCAGCGAGCTGACGGTGACCGCCCGCGACCGCCGGGGGCTGTTTGCCGCGGTGTCGGGCACCCTCAGCGCGAGCAACATCGACATCCTGAGCGTGGACCTGTTCAGCCGGGCCGACGGTCTGGTCCTGGACACCCTCCGCGTGAGCGAGCTACCCGAGCACGCCCCGGTGTCGCCGGAGCGCAAGAAGCGGATCGAGGCTGCGCTCACGAGGGCCGTCTCGGGGGAGACCGACGTGGCAACCACCGTCGAGCGGTGGCGCAAGAACCAGCGCCGCCGCCAGCCGCGTCACTGGGGACGGATCAAGCGTCGCCCCAGCGTCCGGTTCGACAACGACGGCTCCGCCACCTCGACCATCGTCGAGGTGCGGGCACCCGACCAGCCCGGGCTCGCCTTCACCATCTCGGAGGCGCTGGCGGATCTGGGGCTGGACATCATCTTCGCGAAGATCGCGACCGCAAAGGCGCTCGCACTCGACGTGTTCTACGTGACAGACGCGGCCGGCATGAAGCTGCTGCCCGAGGTCCTGGGAGAGGTCGAGGCGGCCCTCCTCGCGGCACTCGGGGTCCGTCCGGAGAAGGAAGCAACAAAGGAGGCCCAATGAAGAAGGTCGAATGCATCGTGCGACCTCACCTCCTGGACGCGGTCAAGACCGCGCTCCAGGACGTGGGGATCGTGGGGATGTCGGTGAGTGAGGTGAAGGGCTTCGGGCGGCAGAAAGGCCACACCGAGACCTACCGGGGCAGCGAGTACAAGGTGGAGTTCCTGCCCAAGGTGAAGATCGAGGTGGCCGTCTCCGAGGAGCTCGTGGAGCCCGTGGTCGAGGCTGTCTTGAAGACGGCCAAGACGGGCAAGTTCGGCGACGGAAAGATCTTCGTCTCCGCTCTCGAAGAGGTGGTTCGCATTCGCACCGGCGAGCGGGGGGAGGGAGCACTGTGACCAGACTCAATCTACGATCGATCGGAAGCTACGTCGTCATTGTCCTGATCCTCGGGGCGGCCCTGGGCGCGGTGCCCGTGGCCTTCGCCGAGGAAGCGGCCGCGCCGCCCACGCCCGAGTCCAACGCGGAGGCCATCGCCACCGTCCAGAGCCACGCCAACTACCTCTGGACCCTGGTCGCGGCCTGCCTGGTCTTCCTGATGCAGGCCGGCTTCGCCCTGGTGGAGACGGGTCTCACGCGGGCCAAGAACGCCGTGAACATCTGCATGAAGAACCTCATGGACTTCTCGGTGGGCTCGCTCGCCTTCTTCCTGATCGGCTTCGGGCTGATGTTCGGCGTCAGCTCGACCGGCTGGTTCGGCACCAGCGGGTTCCTGCTCTCCGACTTCGCGGTGGAGCAGGATCCCTGGGTGTACGTCTTCTGGATGTTCCAGGTGGTCTTCGCCGCCACCGCGGCCACCATCGTCTCCGGGGCCATGGCCGAGCGGACGAAGTTCACCAGCTACCTCATGTACTCGGTGTTCGTGTCGGCGTTCGTCTACCCCATCTTCGGAAGCTGGGCATGGGGCGGCCTCTACAAGGGCGGTGGCTGGCTCGAGGCGAAGGGCTTCATCGACTTCGCCGGCTCCACCGTCGTCCACAGCGTGGGAGGCTGGGCGGCCCTGGCCGGAGCCATGGTCCTCGGTCCCCGGCTCGGTCGCTACGGCAAGGACGGAAAGCCGCGGGCCATGCCCGGTCACAACCTGGTCTTGGCCACCCTGGGCGTCTTCCTGCTCTGGTTCGGCTGGTTCGGATTCAACGCCGGGAGCACCACCACCGCCGACACCAGTATCGCGCTCATCGCGGTGAACACGAACCTGGCCGCCGCGGCCGGGGCGGTGGCGGCCATGCTCACCGCCTGGCTCTACCTGAAGAAGCCGGACGCCACGATGGCGCTGAACGGCGCCCTCGCCGGCCTCGTCGGCATCACCGCCGGCTGCGCCAACGTCACCCCCGTCTCTTCCATCATCATCGGACTCGTGGCGGGGACGGTCGTCGTGTTCTCCGTCCTCTTCTTCGACCGTCTCCACATCGACGACCCCGTAGGCGCCATCTCGGTCCACGGAGTCAACGGCGCGTGGGGAACGCTGGCCGCGGGGTTGTTCAACGCCGAGGGCACGAGCCTCGCCATCATCGGCGTGCAGCTTCTCGGCATCGTGGCCGCGTTCGTCTGGACGTTCACCACGATGTGGGTCTTCTTCAAGCTCGTCTCGGTGACCGTGGGTCTGCGCGTGTCGGCCGAGGAGGAGGTCGAGGGCCTCGACAGCCACGAGCACGGCAACGACGCCTATGCCCCGGACACCTTCCGCACCCTGGCCGGCGACGCGGGAGCGGGAGCGTGAGTCGGCCCAGGAAGGAAGGTGGCGTGACGACGCGCCGTTGAAGCCGGCGGCGCGCCGCAGCCACGGCGCGCCGCTCCGTTGTCCCATCAGATACGACTGGAGTGAGTGAATTATGACACGTGAGTACAGGTCGTCCAGACCTCTTCTGGCGTCGAAGCTGATTCGCTGGGTCACGGTGGCCACGCTGGTCGTCGTGGGTGTGGGGGGAGCCTCTTCACACGCCGCCGAGTCGTCCTTCTCCCTCGACTTCTCGAATGCGTACATCTGGCGCGGGATCGTTTTCAACGACAGCGGCGTCGCCCAGTTCACGCTCGACTCCGGCAGCCTCAACGCCGGCAGCGTGCCGATCGGCTTCAACGTCTGGGGCAACTACGACATCGGCGATTTCGACGGCACCCTGGCCAAGAACAACATCAGCGAGATCGACCTGACCGTCTCCGCGGGGCTGCCGGCCGGATTCGAGATCGGCCTCATCGCCTACGAGTTCCCCCAGAGCCCGGCGTCCACCCAGGAGTTCTACGTGTCGTGGAGCAGGGACTTCGTCGTCACGCCGTCGGTCTCGTTCTACTGGGACTTCGGTGCCGTCGACAGCTTCTACGCGAGCCTGGACCTGACCTACAGCATCGCGGCCGGAGAGAGCACGTCGATCGACCTCAGCGGCCTCATGGCCGTGGCCGGAGAAGACTTCGCCAAGGCCTATGGGGGCGAGAAGGGCGGCTTCTACAACTACAACCTCTCCGCCGCTGTCTCTCACCAGGTGAACGACACCTTCGGCCTGAGCGGATCCGTTGGCTACTCGGGCTCGCTGGACAAAGCCGTGCTCCCGGAGCAGCCGCTGGGCTTCTACGTCATGGGAGGAGTGGCCTTTGCATTCTGACGGCCGTGATCCCCACCGCCCTCAACCCAGGGCGTCTCACGCCGTCCCCGGGCCGCGTCGCGGCCCGGGGACGGGGCCGTACCAAGGAACCGTCAAACGACCCCTTCCGTCGACCTGCCCTGCGGGGCCCGACGGGAGGACCTGAGCAACCCGGGGAGCCGGAGGGTCGCCGGAGATTCCCCACTTCGAAACCGTCTGTAAGGAGAACGCATGACACCGAGCGACGTTCTGAAGCTGGCCAAGGAGAACGACGTGAAGATCGTGGATCTTCGCTTCATCGACATGCCCGGCCTGTGGCAGCACTTCTCGATTCCCGTCCGAGAGCTGACCGAGGATCTGTTCAAGGAGGGGATCGGCTTCGACGGATCCTCGATTCGCGGCTTCCAGACCATCAACGAGTCGGACATGCTGCTGATGCCCGACCCGTCGACCGCGAAGCTGGACCCGTTCACGACCCAGTCCACCCTGGTCCTGATCTGCGACATCAAGGACCCGATCACCGGCGAGCGCTACGATCGTGATCCCCGCAACGTGGCCAAGAAGGCCGAGGCCTACATGAAGAGCACGGGCATCGCCGACACCGTGTACCTCGGACCCGAGCTGGAGTTCTTCATCCTCGACAACGTCCGTTTCGACCAGGACTACAACTACGGCTTCTACTTCCTCGACTCCGAGGCGGCGTTCTGGAACGCCGGCCGTGAGGGGACGCCGGAGCGGCCGAACCTCGGCTACCGCCCCCGCTACAAGCAGGGCTACTTCCCGGTGTCTCCGGCCGACCACTACCAGGACATCCGCTCGGAGATGGTGACGACCCTCGAGTCGCTGGGCGTCCCGTGCGAGGTGCACCACCACGAGGTCGCCTCCGGCGGGCAGACCGAGATCGACATGCGCTTCGACACCCTGCTGAACATGGCGGACCGAGTGCTCTGGTACAAGTACGTCACCAAGAACACCGCCAAGAAGCACGGCAAGACCGTGACCTTCATGCCCAAGCCGGTCTTCCAGGACAACGGCTCCGGCATGCACACGCACATGTCGCTGTGGAAGGACGGAAAGAACGTCATGTACAAGAAGGGCGGCTACGCGGACCTGTCCGAGGCCGCTCGGTACTACATCGGCGGCATCCTCAAGCACGCGCCGGCGCTGTGTGCCTTCGTCGCCCCGTCGACGAACTCGTATCGTCGGCTGGTCCCGGGCTACGAGGCCCCGATCAACCTGGCCTTCAGCGCCCGCAACCGCTCCGCGGCCGTGCGCATCCCGATGTACTCCTCGTCGGAGAAGGCGAAGCGGATCGAGTTCCGGACCCCGGACCCGACCTGCAACCCCTACCTCTCGTTCTCGGCCTGCCTGATGGCCGGTCTGGACGGGATCCAGAACAAGATCGATCCCGGCGAGCCCCTGGACAAGGACCTGTACGATCTGCCCGCCGAGGAGGCGCTCAAGATCAAGCAGCTTCCGGGCTCCCTCGGCGACGTTCTCGACGAGCTCGAGGAGGATCACGAGTTCCTGCTCAAGGGTGACGTCTTCACCAAGGGCTTCATCGAGAACTGGCTCGAGTACAAGCGCAAGAATGAGGTGGACGCCCTGCGCCTGCGGCCGCATCCGTGGGAGTTCGCTCTCTACTTCGATATCTGATACACCCGTCGCGTTCTCCAGCGGCGGCGGCCCCGTGGAGGGACACGGGGCCGTCGCCGCACCTCTGGAACCATGGGTGCCCACGCCGACGTCCGCGCTCTCCTGCTCGCGCCCGAGCTCGAGCCGGGAGAGGTGTCGGCGCTTCTGGCTCCCTACCACTTCAAGGACCCGGCGGAGGCCGACCGGGAGCTGCAGCGGCTGGCCTCCGACCCGACGCTGCGCCAACGGCTGGCGGAGCTGCTCCCCGAGCTGCTCCGCGCCCTCTCCCTCGCCGCCGACCCCGACCAGGCCCTGGGCCACCTCGAGCGATTCATGCGCGCGACGTTGGCGCCGCTTCAGCTGGTCTCCGAGCTGGCCGAGCGGCCCCACGCCATGGAGCTCCTGGCCCGGGCCTTCGGGGCCAGCACCTTCATGGCCCAGATCCTCATCCGCAGCCCCCCGTGGTTCCACTGGCTGGCCGACCCCCAGGTCCTCGAGCGGTCCCGGGGCCGCGCCGCCATCGAAGCCGACCTGAACCGGTTCCTCGGCCCCCTCACCTCGATCGAGCGCCGGCTGGATGGGCTCCGCATCGTCCGTCGCCGCGAGATCCTCCACATCGGCGTGCGCGACCTGCTCCGGATGGGCACGGTCGAGGAGACCCTCGGATCGCTCACGGTCCTCGCCGAGGTGCTCGTGCAGAAGGCCTACGAGCTGGCCGAGGAGACCTTGCGGGAGGAGCACGGTCTCCCGCCGCTGACGTCCGAGGAGCGAGCCGCGGGCTCGGGCTTCACCGTCCTCGCGCTGGGCAAGATGGGGGCGGGGGAGCTGAACTTCAGCTCCGACGTCGACCTCGTCTACCTCTACGCGAGCGACCGGGGGCGCATGTCTCGACGAGCCTCGGCGCCGACCCGTGACGAGTACTACGGCGCGCTCGCCCGCCGCGTCACGTCCTATCTGGCCGAGACGACGACCGAGGGCACGGTCTACCGCGTGGACCTGCGCCTGCGCCCGGAGGGGCGGATGGGGGCGGTGGCCCAGTCACTCCGAGGCTTCGAGGAGTACTACCGCACGCGTGGGCGCACCTGGGAGCGTCTCGCCCTCCTGCGGGCCCGGCCCGTTGCCGGGGATCGGCCCCTGGGCCTTCGCTTCCTGAGCCGCGTGCGTCCCTTCCTCTACGACCGGCCCTTCGACGCCGCGGCCGTGGCCGAGGTGGCCCGCCTCAAGGAGGAAACCGACCGCGAGGTGGCGAAGAAGGGCGAGACCGACCGCAACGTCAAGCTGGGGACCGGCGGGATCCGTGAGATCGAGTTCCTGGTCCAGGCCTTCCAGCTCCGTTTCGGCCGACATCGCCCTGCCCTGCGCGTGCGCGACACCCTGGGCGCCCTCGAGGCCCTCCACCACGCCCGCCTGCTCGGTGACGACGAGCACCGGGACCTGGTTCAGGCGTACGTGTTCCTGCGCGACGTCGAGAACAAGCTGCAGATGGTGGCCGACGCCCAGGTCCACTCGCTCCCGGCCTCGGAGGAGGAGATTCGCCTGTGCGGCCTGCGCCTCGGGTACCGGGACACGAAGAGCCTTGACGCCGGCGCGGCCCTCCTGCGGGACCACCGGTCCCACACCGAGGCCGTGCACCGCATCTTCACGTCGGTCTTCGCCGGCGAGCGGCTCGAGGAGGCGGAGAAGACGGTCCGTCGTCGCCGGAAGGGCTGACGTCGGGCATCCGGCCTTCACGTCTCGGGCGACGAAGGGAATAAGGACGCGCGTGACGCGTATCCGTGGGCGAGAGCCCTCCCGGTGGCGGTCCGCGATAACTCACTGGAATCCAAGCCCTTGGAGGTTCACCGGGCGGGAACAGAGATCGACGCTCGGACGTATGGCTGAGTGAACGTCCCGCCGGCGCAGGGGCCCACCAGCCCGGAGGTGCACCGTGACCCGCCTGTTCCCCCTCTTCTTCACCGCCGCGCTGCTGCTCGCCGCCGGCCCCGCGACCCCGGCCACCGGTGCCCCGTCGGCCGAGGTCGACGAGCTGATCTCCCAGCTCCCGACGCGCCACTGGGACGCAGCGGTGGAGCGTCTCGTTGAGATCGGCCCGCCGGCAGTCGGGGCCCTGACCGCGGCGACCCGGGAGCCCGGTCACGTCCGCGGCCGGGCCTGCGAGGCCCTGGCTCGCATCGGGACGGCGCCGGCCCTCGACGTGGTCCGCGCCGCGGCCGGGAGTGACGACGCCGGCCTCCGCCGAGGCGCGGTCGCGGCCCTGAGGTTCGACGGCACCGAGCATGGCCGGATCGTCCTGATCGGAGCGCTGGGCGATCCGGAGCCGGGCGTCCGGGCGGTGGCCGCCCGCTCCCTGGGGCGGGTCGGGTCCGCCGCGGCGGTGGGGCCCCTGACCGAGGCCCTCGGGGACGAGACGGAGTGGGTGCGAGTGGCGAGCGCCCAGGCCCTGGGGCAGATCGGCGCGGCGGAGGCGGCTCCGGATCTCGTGGAGAGACTCGCCGACAGCCGAGCGGTGCAGCGGGCGGCGCGGGGGGCGCTGGCCCGGATGGGGGATTCCGCGGTGCCGGCCCTCGCCGGGGCGGCCGAGGGCCCCGAGCCGGCGGTCCGCTGGCAGGCGGTGTGGGCCCTGGGACGGATCGGCGGCCCGGCCGCCGACGAGGCCCTCGTCCGATTCGAGGAGGATGAGGATTGGAGAGTCCGGAACGAGATCGCCGCGATTCGCGAGAGGCGGGTCGTGGATGAGGTGGCGCTCTATCCGACGACGCTCGAAGAGCAGCCGGAGGTGGCGTCGCCGAGCACGCGGAGGGATGGGACGGAGGTGGTGGTGGCGGTGACGGGGGAGGGGGAGGGGAAGTGGGCCGTCGTTCCCGCCGGAGCACGGGACGACGAGCGGCGGGAACGACAGCGACATGTCGACGCCCACGACTTCCCCACGCTGGCGCGGACGGGGCTCCACTGTCCCGAGGAGCTGGCCCGCGCGGTGACCATCACGGGGCGCTCCCTCGCCGAGATCACGAACCTGGGGCGTCCCGGGGGGCTCTCGGAGGACGGCTTCATGGCCGCGGACGAGGACGTGCTGTCGGTCCTCGAGGGAGACAACCGTCTCGTGGCCGCCCTCGGCCTGACCCACCCCCAGCTCGCCCGGCCGCTCTTCCACGTCTGGAACATGGTCGAGGCCGACGTGGAGGCGGGACGCTGGAACCACGCCGAGCACCGGTGGGACCGCATTCGCCAGATCGTCTACAACAGTTGCCGCGTGGATGTGGAGGCCCACGACACCAAGGGGGGGCAGGAGTCCATCTTCGACGACGGGCTCGGGGGTGCGTACTACATGAAGATCCGACGCCCTCCCACGGCGGGGGAGGAGGACTTCCTGAGGAAGCGGTACG
>JAJDNS010000078.1 GCA_022340585.1 Acidobacteriota bacterium | reverse complement strand
TCCTGCCCCTCGAGGCCGGCGGCTACCGCCTGGCCTACCGGGTGAGGGCCTTCTTCGAGGAGCCCTTCGACGTCCGGCAGTTCTTCTTCGACGCGGCGAGCGGTGCCGTCCTCCTCGAGTACCGCGACATCCACACCCAGGTTCAGTCGGGATACCAGTCCAGAACGCGCACGTCGATCTCGGGGTCCCGGGAGACGATCTGCCGGAACTTCTCGAGATCGGACATTCCCCCCTGGCCCCGATAGTGGTAGGGGAAGACCACCCGAGGCTTGAACTCCAGGACTGCGTCGGCAGCCTTCTCCACCTCCATGGTGTAGGGCAGGTTCATGCAGACGAAGGCCACGTCGATGCCCTCGAGGGCGCGCATCTCGGGGATGTCCTCGGTATCTCCGCTGATATAGACCCTCAGCCCTCCGACGGTCACGACATACCCGTTGCCTCGTCCCTTCGCGTGGTATTGCGCCCGCTCCTCGGTCAGGTTGTACATCGGGACGGCCTCGACCGACACGCCGCCCGCCTCGATGGACTCGCCGTTGGCGAGCACCTTGACCCCCTTCCCCTCGAGACGCTCGGCGACGGACCGGGGGGCGACGATGGCGGTCCCCTCCCTGGCCACCGCGGCGACCGTCTCGGGGTCGAGGTGATCCCCGTGAATGTCGGTGATCAGGATGAGATCGGGCCCGGGCAGGCCGGCAAAGGCCTCCCCGCCTCCGACGGGGTCTACGAAGATCGTCGTCTCACCGCTGGTGAGCGCCAGCGTGGCGTGGGACACCGGCTGGACGGTGAGGGAGCCCACGATCGACGACGCCGGCATCGCCTGCGTGAGGACGGGGGCAGCCACCAGCATCAGGGCCAGCAGCACCGCACATCGGTTCATCGGGCA
This sequence comes from Acidobacteriota bacterium, assembly GCA_022340585.1. Taxonomy (GTDB): domain Bacteria; phylum Acidobacteriota; class Vicinamibacteria; order Fen-336; family Fen-336; genus JAJDNS01. The sequence goes on along the minus strand of JAJDNS010000078.1, from coordinate 4,597 downwards.
CCTCCTCAAGGAAACGTCTGAAGCATACCTTCAGGGAAGCTCGACGGTGCGCGCCCCGCGGATGCCGTCCTTGAAGCGCTCCATCTCCTCCCGCGGGATCCGACGAGCGGGAACCCCGCCCCAGGTCTCTCCCGCTCCCACCCGGGAGCCCGGCAGCAGCACCGAGTGCGGAAGCACCGTCGCTCCCTCCCCCACCTCGACGTCGCCCATGACCGTCGCCCCGAGACCAATGGTGGCGCGACGTTCGACGACCACCGGGGCCACGACGAAGCTGCCGCCCCCTCCGTAGTGGGCGAAGATGCGGACGCTGCCCCCCAGGGCGGCGTCGTCACCCAGGGTGATGAGCTGCGGGTCGGAGATGTACTCGGTGTTGACGAAGGCGTGGCGGCCTATCTTCATCCCCATGGCCTTCAGGAACCAGATCCCGAAGGGGGTCAGCGTCACGAAGGGCAGGAAGGTGTAGCGGACCAGGTAGAAGAGGCCGTTGTGGAGAAACCACGGGATCGCGTAGATCGAGTAGTACCCCCCCTTGAACGGGGTGATCCGCGTGGGGAGGACCCAGTTGTAGACCGGGACCACCACGAGCAGGGCCAGCCCCGAGACGAAGAAGCACAATGCGGCGCTCGTTCCCAGGGCCACCCAGTGGAGCAGCGGCGGCAGCGTGGCGCTCCAGACCGACAAGCGCGCGAAGCACCAGAGCGCCGGCGCGATGGCCAGACCGAGAGCGGTGGAGGCCACGACGTATAGCAGCAGCACCACCCCGAAGTACGACGCCCGGGCAAAGCGGCGGAGGACGCGGTCGAGGCGATTCTTGGGCGGTGGGTTCTTCGACTGGTCGCCGGCGAAGGACTCCGAATCCGAAGGTGGCACGCTCACCTCCTCATGCCCGTCTCCCGCTCGCGGCCGAACACCTCGGAAGCCGGCCTCCCCCGGGGGCCACTAGCTCAGGCCGGCGAGCAGAGCACGCACCGCCGGCGCCTCGGGGGCGCCGGGCGCGAGCCGCAGGAACGCCTGGTAGTCGTCGACCATGCGGGCGATCTGCCGGTTGCGGTGGTAGGCCTGGCCACGCCAGTAGTACGCGTAGGGAAGACGGGGGTCGGCCCGGATCACCACGGTGAGGCGCCGGATGGCCTCGCCGAGCTTGCCCTGGGCCACCAGGGCCTCCCCGAGCGCGGCCGACGCCACCGGGTCGGCGGGACTCGCCCGGAGCGCCTCCAACGCCGGGGTCTCCGCGCCCGCGTACCGCCTCAAACGCACGCGGCTCGCCGCCAGATAGGCGCGGGCCCGGGGGCCCGGGAGGGGGGCGAGGACGGCTTCTGCTTCTGCGTAGCGTTCCTGCTCGTAGAGGGCGACGCCCTCCTCGACGGCATTCGCGGCGGGCGACGTCTTTGGCGCCGGCGGAGGCGCGGGTCCACGGGTCGACGGAGAGCTGGCGCAGGCCCCGAGCACGGGAAGGGCCAGGACGAGAACCGGCAGCGAGCGGCCCATTCGGAGACCCTCCTTCTCGAGTACGTCCGCTCCAATGGTAGTCGGACGGGCCCGGGGATGCTTCCCCCCCGATCCCGCGTATACCATTCCTGGCGGCGAACCCCGACAGGGCGAGCGGAGAGGACGGAATGCCAGGCGGAGTCGGCGCGGAGAAGCTCACGGAGCAGCTGTCCGAGTGGTCGAGTGGGAACACGTCCCCGGCGACCGCTCGGGCCCTGCTCGAGACCGCGCGGGGGCTCCTGCGCGACGGCGGGGCGAAGGACGTCCCCACCACCGAGTGGCACCGGTACCTGGACCTCACCCGCCGGCCGGCCTTTCTCCAGGCGCTGCCAAACCGTGAGGCCCGTCACGCCTGGGCCGACACCACCTTCGAGGTCATCGCGCTCTCGAGCTACACCCTCGAGACCCTGCTGGCCCAGCGGGTGGCCGCCCATCCGGACCGGACGCTCTTCCGGGAGCGGGTGGGACGCGAGGCCCGGACCTGGAGCTACGAGGAGGTGGCCGGGCGACTGCGGCTGCTGGCCGCCACCTTCCTGGCCGCCGCCCCGTCGGGGCCGCGGGTGGCGATCCTGGCCGGCAACAGCCTCGACGGCGCGTGCTGCGATCTCGCCTGCCTGACCTACGGGATTCTCGTCACGCCGCTGAGCCCCCACCTCAATCCCGAGGCACTGGCCTGGATCCTCCGCACGCTGGACATCAACGTGGTGGTGACGGAGACCGAGGAGCAGCGCGCCAACCTCGACGCCGCCCTCGAGGGAATCGAGCGCCCGCCCCGGATCCTCCTCATCGTCCCGGAGGCCCGCCTGCGCCGGGACCACGAGTCTCCCCTCGGCGAGGCCGCGGCCCGGCTCGGCGCGGAGGAGGTGGACCGCCTGATCGCGGAGCGGTCCCGCCCGGGCCTCCACGACCGGGCCACCGTGATGTTCACGTCCGGGAGCACGGGGATGCCGAAGGGCGTCTGCTTCACCCAGTTCAACCTGATCACCAAGCGCTTCGCCCGCGCCGCCGCCCTCCCCGAGGTGGGCGAGGACGAGGTCCTGCTGTGCTACCTCCCTCTGTTCCACACCTTCGGTCGCTACCTCGAGATGATGGGGATGCTCTTCTGGGGCGGTACCTACGTGTTCGCCGGAAACCCCTCGCTCGACTCCCTGCTGAACGGCCTGCGGGAGGTGCGCCCGACCGGCCTCGTCAGCATCCCCCACCGCTGGCAGCAGATCCGCGAGCGGTCCCTCGCCGCCATGTCCGCCGGCGACGACAGGGCCGGACGCGAGAGGGTCTTCCGGGCGATCGTGGGCGACCGGCTGCGCTGGGGTCTCTCCGCCGCCGGCCGCCTCGAGCCCGCCGTCTTCCGCTTCTTCCAGCGCCACGGCGTGGCCCTCAACAGCGGCTTCGGCATGACCGAGGCGACCGGTGGGATCACCATGACGCCCCCCGGGGAGTACGAGGACGACTCGGTGGGCCTCCCCCTGCCGGGCGTCACCGCCCGGCTGAGCGAGCAGGGTGAGCTGCAGGTCCGGGGACCGTACATCGCCCGCTACCTCGACGAGCCGGGGGACGACGACGGGGAGCACTGGCTGAAGACCGGCGACATCTTCCACCGGCGCCCGAGCGGGCACTACCAGATCGTCGACCGCATCAAGGACATCTACAAGAACAGCCGGGGGCAGACGGTGGCACCGGCGGCGGTGGAGCGGCTGATGGACGGCGTTCCCGGAATCCGGCGCACGTTCCTGGTGGGTGACGGGCGCGACTACAACGTGCTCCTCATCGTCCCCGACCGGGACGACCCGGTGCTCGCGGCCTCGCCCTCGCCAGAGAGCGCCAACGAGTACTTCCGCCAGATCATCACCACCGCCAACCGGGAGCTCGCGCCCTACGAGCGCGTGGTCAACTTCGCCCTCCTCGACCGGGACTTCGAGGCCGCGCGCGACGAGCTCACGCCCAAGGGCACCCTGCGGCGCAAGGTGATCGAGGAGCACTTCGCCGAGACGGTCGACGGCCTCTACCGGAAGAGCTTCGTGGAGCTGGAGCACCAGGGGCTCCGGGTCCGGGTCCCCCGCTGGTTCTACCGGGACCTGGGCGTCCTGGAGACGGCCATCGAGACGCGGGGCGACGGACTGTACAACCGGCGCAGCGGGGCGACGCTCCAGGTGGTGCCCCGTCCCGAGGACGACGGTGTCCTGATCGGAGACCTCGTCTATCGCCTGGAAGGCGAGATCGTGGATCTCGGCGTCTTCGCTCGCCAGCCCATGCTGTGGGTGGCCAACCCGTCGCTCTCCGCCTTCTGCCCGTGCAAGGAAGGGTGGGACCTGCCCCTGGGGGGGATCTCACCCCATCTGACCCTGCCGCGCCGCGAGGAGGGCGCGGACCCCGGCCGCGAGCCGGTCACCCCGCCCGGCCTGAAGGACGGGGCCCTGGCCCGGCTCAACGAGCAGGCCACCGCCGCCCTCTTCGCGAAGCCGGAGGCCGCGCTGGACGCGGTGCGGTCCCTGGCGGAGTCCCTGACCGACGCCGACGACCGTTTCGGCCCGCTGATCCGCCGGCGCCTCGAGGCCCTGGCCCGACACCCGACCCTGGAGGTGCGCTGCCTCGCCTACCAGGTGCTCCTCCTCGACGAGCCGACACCGGACTACGGGCAGGCCTTCCCCGCCTTCCTCCATTCTGGCCTGCCGTTCCTCAGCGCCGAGAGCATCCAGGCCATCGCCCACTCCCGGGTCGAGCCCAACCGCCTGCATGCCCTCCGGCGGCGGCTGGCTCACTATCGCCGCTCGCTGACCTGGCCGGCCACTCGCCAGGTCCGACGGGCCTTCGAGGACATCTTCGCCCTTCTCGGCGACTTCGCGCGGGTCAATCCCGAGTTCTACGCCCCGGTGCGGGCCGAGCTCGTGAGCTGGACCCTCCACGACCCCGACCCCGAGCTCGCCGAGCGGGCGAGCCAGGACTTCGAGCGCCTGGGCACCTGGTACGAGGATCACCTGGCCGAGTCGAGCGAAGACGCGGACCCGGAGCGGTGGCGGGGGAAGCTGGCCTACCAGGACCGGCTCACCGAGTCGGAGATCGACCGGCTCGAGAGCGTCCTCGTGGGCACGACCTTCCTGAAGGAGGCGGT
>JAJDNS010000069.1 GCA_022340585.1 Acidobacteriota bacterium | reverse complement strand
TGGACAAGGCCCGTCGACTGCTCTGGCCGATCAAGCAGAAGTACGGCCGCAAGATCTCCTGGGCCGATCTGATGATCCTCGCCGGCAATGTCGCGCTGGAGACGATGGGGTTCAAGACCTTCGGGTTCGCCGGCGGCCGTGCGGACGTGTGGGAGCCGGACCAGGACGTCTACTGGGGCAAGGAGAAGACGTGGCTCGCCGATGAGCGCTACTCCGGGGACCGGGACCTCGAGAACCCGCTGGCCGCCGTGCAGATGGGCTTGATCTACGTCAACCCCGAGGGCCCCAACGGCGACCCGGATCCGGTGGCCGCGGCCCGAGACATCCGAGAGACCTTCGCCCGCATGGCGATGGACGACGAGGAGACGGTTGCCCTGATCGCCGGTGGCCACACCTTCGGCAAGACCCACGGGGCGGGGCCTGCCGACCACGTGGGTCCCGATCCCGAGGCCGCCGACCTCGAGGAGCAGGGCCTGGGCTGGAAGAGCAGCTTCGGCTCGGGCAAGGGTGGCGACACGATCACGAGCGGTCTGGAGGTGACGTGGACCACCACGCCCGCAAAGTGGAGCCACGACTTCTTCAAGCACCTCTTCGAGTACGAGTGGGAGCTGACGAAGAGCCCGGCGGGCGCGCACCAGTGGAAGCCCAAGGGCGAGGCGGGCGCCGGCACGGTGCCCCATGCTCACGACAAGTCGAAGAAGATCGCCCCCGCGATGCTGACCACCGATCTCTCGCTGCGGTTCGACCCGGAGTACGAGAAGATCTCGCGCCGCTTCATGGAGAATCCCGACGAGTTCGCGGACGCGTTTGCCCGCGCCTGGTTCAAGCTGACGCACCGTGACATGGGCCCGCGGGCGCGCTACCTCGGCCCGGAGGTGCCGAAGGAGGAGCTGAGCTGGCAGGACCCGATCCCCGCGGTCGATCACCCGCTCGTCGACGACGAGGACGTTTCCTCGCTCAAGGCCAGGGTCCTCTCGTCGGGGCTCACGGTCTCGCAGCTCGTTTCCACCGCCTGGGCGTCGGCTTCCACCTTCCGCGGAGGGGACAAGCGGGGCGGCGCCAACGGCGCCCGCATCCGTCTCGCGCCGCAGAAGGACTGGCCGGTCAACCAGCCGGCGGAGCTGGCGAAGGTGCTCGACAAGCTGGACGGCATCCGGAGCGATTTCAACAAGGCCGCGTCCGGCGGCAAGAAGGTCTCGCTGGCCGACCTGATCGTCCTTGCCGGCGCGGCGGGCGTTGAGCAGGCCGCGAAGAAGGCCGGTCACGACGTCACGGTTCCGTTCACGCCGGGGCGCATGGACGCTTCGCAGGAGCAGACCGACGTGGAGTCGGTCGGGGCGCTGGAGCCGGTCGCCGACGGCTTCCGCAACTACCTGAAGGGCGACTACGGCACCATGGCCGAGGCGCTCCTGGTCGACAAGGCGCAGCTCCTGACGCTGACCGCGCCGGAGATGACGGTCCTCGTCGGCGGGATGCGCGTCCTGAACGCCAACGTCGGCCAGTCGCCGCACGGCGTCTTCACGAAGCAGCCGGAATCGCTGACCAACGACTTCTTCGTGAACCTGCTCGACATGGGCACCGAGTGGAAGGCGACGTCGGACGCCAAGGACGTGTTCGAGGGACGCGACCGCAAGACAGGCAAGGTCAAGTGGACCGGCACGCGCGTCGATCTCGTCTTCGGCTCGGACTCCCGTCTCCGGGCCCTGGCCGAGGTCTACGCAAGCTCGGATGGCCAGGAGAAGCTCGTCGACGACTTCGTGGCGGCGTGGAGCAAGGTAATGGACCTCGACCGCTTCGACGTCTAGCTGCGGCAGCGACCCTGGAAATGGGGTGGCCTTAGGTCGCCTCTAGCCGAGAGACGAGGGGCGGTCGGGATCCGTGGCCATCCGTCCGCCCGGTTGGACGTGGACCGGCTCGCGGCTTCCGGTGCCGAGCTGGATCTCCCAGTCTCCCTTGGCGTTCCGGACCACCGACCCGAACAGCTTTCGTGAGCGCTCCGGGGTGGACTTCTCCCAGAACACCCACCCGAAGTCGGCCCGGCCGTCGCGAACCAGGAACGCCGGCACGCGCTCGCCCGGGCCCACTTCGACGTCCCGGACCCGTGCCGCTTCGAAGCCTTCGAGCCGAAGCGCCGCGAGGAATAGCGGGCTCAGGTCTTCGGCATCCACGTGCAAGTCGTGGCGGCCGCGCTTCACGCCGCGCCCCGCCGCCAGATCACGCAACGCCAGGAGGAGGCGGCTCCTTCTACGCAAGAGGGCCTATGCCGCGGTCAGGGCCAGGATTCGGACAAAGAAGATCAGGCCGGCGAGGGTGGTCAGCATTTCGCCCACCAGGCCCGCACCATAGGCGTCGGTCCGGGGAAAGGGTCCACGGCAGGCGCTGAGCAGGGCCGAGACCGAGAAGCCCATACCCACGACGAGGGCGGCCAGCAGGTAGACGTCGATGGCCAGAAGGCGAGGCTCCTCGAAGACCGAGGGCCACGGGCCTCCTTCGCGCGGCGAGACGCCGTCGATCAGAACCGCGACCGCCGCCGCGCCCAGGCCGACGAGGGAGCCAACTAGTCCGCCCATCAGTCCCCAGCGCCTTTCCCGGGCACCGCTCAGCCCGTCCTCGGGTGAGATCGGCCGCTCGAGGTCCGTGGCGGTCATGTTTCGCCTCCTGCTCGAATGGGCGTCCTGGAGTGTGTGCCGCTACTCTACTCCGAGTCGCACGTGGGTGAGAGAGCCAGAGGGCGCGGGTCACCCCCCCCGGGGGTTGACTCGGTGCCCGAGCCGAGCTGAGCGAAGAGACGGAGGAGGTCCGGCTAGCGCGGGGACGCCGCCTCCGAGCCGATCGCGCCCGGGTCCGTGGAGGGGGCGCGATCCTCGCCGCCGGCCGCGGCATCGTCCGCTCCCGGGGTGAGGCGGGCGCGCACCTCGAAGGCCGGGGGGGCGAAGATGTGCTTCTTCACGGAGCACAGCTCGGCGGCGCGGACGACCGCGTCCCGGTGCTTGGCGGGGAAGCCCGCGGGGAGCACGATCTCGATGGCGAGTCGCGCGACGCGGTGAGTCTTCCCGTCGCGTTCCACGTCCATCCGCAGCTCCAGTCCGTCGGTCGCGATGCGCCGCGTGTCGCAGTAGCCCTTCACGTAGATGCCCGCGCAAGTCGCGATCGAGGCGAGGAAGAGGTCGAACGGCTGGGGCGCCAGGCCCTCGCCCCCGGCCTTCGGGGGCTGGTCGGTGCGGATCGTGAACCCGTGGTACTCGGCGTCCACTCGCTTGCCACCCGGGAACGAGACCTTCATCGTCGACATCTCTGACTCACCTTTCACCCGGTCCCCGTCGGGGGACGGCCCTGGGCCCTGGAGCTGCTGCCGGCGACACTCCCCGACGGCCAGGCGGGCCCGTGCTTCTCAATGGGTGAGAGCCACGGCGGCCGAAAAGGGTGCACGCGAGGGCGCCCCGGGCCCCCGCTCGGCCCCTCTTCCAGTGTTATGTTGGCCCCTCATGGGCAAGCGCAGCTGGGACGAGCTCGACGCCATCCTGGACGAGGCCCTGGAGCTCCCGCCGGAGAAGCGCCCGGTCTTGCTCGATCGGCTCCAGCTCGATCCCTCGGAGCGGGAGCGCCTCGAGAAGCTGATCGCCGCGGCGGAGAGCGACGACGACACCCTGGCCGCGGGCGGCGCCCTCGGGGGGCGCCGGGGCGAGCAGCTCGCGGCCCTCCTCGACGACGAGGAGCCTCCCGGGGCGCCGGACTCGATCCCCGGCTACCGGCTTCTCCGTCGCATCGGGTCCGGGGGCATGGGCCATGTCTGGGAGGCGGACCAGATCGAGCCGGTCCGCCGGCGGGTGGCGGTGAAGGTCATCCGCCCCGAGCGGGACAGCGACCGGGTGGTGGCGCGGTTCGAGTCGGAGCGCCAGACCCTGGCTCGGATGAACCACCCGGGGATCGCCCAGATCTTCGACGCGGGGCTGACCGACTCCGGGCGTCACTTCTTCACCATGGAGTACGTCGACGGGCTCCCCCTGGCCGCCTTCTGCGACGAGCACCGACTGTCGATCCGCCAGCGCCTGGAGCTCTTCCGGGAGGTGTGCGACGCCGTCCAGCACGCCCACCAGAAGGGGGTCATCCACCGGGACCTCAAACCGTCGAACGTACTCGTGACCCGGGTCCACGGACGACCGGTGCCCAAGGTCATCGACTTCGGGATCGCCCGGCTGGCCGAGGGGGTTCTCGACCGGGAGAGCCTCCTGACCGAGGTCGGGATGGTGATCGGCACTCCGGAGTACATGAGCCCCGAGCAGGCGAGTGCCTCTCCCGTCGACGTGGACACCCGTGCCGACGTGTACGCCCTGGGTGTCCTCCTCTACGAGCTGCTGACCGGGGCCCTCCCGTTCGAGCGACCGGGATCCAGCCCGGTGGCCCTGGCCGGCTTCTTCAGCGAGCTGCGAGAGACCGAGCCGCCGCGGCCCAGCCAGAGGGTCGGGGAGCGCGGCGAGAAGAGCCTGTCGGCGGCGGTGAGCCGGGGTACCGAGCCGGTGGGGCTGGCTCGCGCCCTCCGCGGCGATCTCGACTGGATCGTGATGAAGGCCCTCGAGAAGGACCGTGCTCGCCGGTACGATTCGGTGGGGGAGCTGTCGGCGGACGTGGGACGGCACCTGAGTCACGAGCCGGTCAGCGCCGGCCCCCCGGGCACGGTGTACCGCATGGGCAAGCTCGCTCGCCGGCACCGGGGTCTCCTCGCCGCCTCGGCGGCGGTGCTGGTCGCCCTCCTGGCCGGCCTGGCCGGAACGGTGACCGGCCTCCTTCGGGCGCGGGAGGAGGCGGAGCGGGCCCGCACCCAGGCCGCGATCGCCGAGGCAGTGAACGCCTTCCTCAACGACGACCTGCTGGCCGCGGTGGCCCCCGGGAGCCAGGGCCGCGACGTGACGATGCGCGAGGTCCTCGACACCGCGGCTTCCGGTCTGGAGGGCCGCTTCCCGGATCAGCCCCAGGTCGAGGCCGCGGTACGCCACACCATCGGCGACACCTACGTCCGACTCGGACGCCTGGACGAGGCGTCGCCGCACCTCGAGCGCGCGGTGGCGCTCCGCGCCGAGGCCCTGGGGGAGGACGCCCCCGCGACCCTGGAGTCCGTGCACGCCCTCGGCGAGCTTCGCTTCTACCAGGGGCGAATCGAAGACGCGGACGCCCTGCTCCACCGCTGCTTCGAGGGGCGCGAGAGAGCCCTCGGTCCGAACCACCCGGAGACCCTCTCGGCCCTGAGCGACCTGGGGGCCGTGGCCCAGGCCCGGGGAGACCTGGACGACGCCGAGCAGCACTACCGGGATGCCTACGGGAGAGCCAGCGCGGCGCTGAACGAGGACGACGAGACCCTCCTCGCCATGGAGCACAACCTGGGCGCCCTTCTCCACGAGCGCGACCACCTCGACGAGGCGGAGAGCTGGCTCCGGCGCGCCCTCGAGGGTTCTCGGCGGGTGCTGGGGAACGACCACCCCGAGACCCTGTCGACCCTCTCCCTCCTGGGCAGTGTCCTCCGGGAGGCCGGTCGGCGCGAGGAGGCGGCGCCCATCGACGAGGAGGTGCTCGCCACGCGTCGACGCGTTCTGGGCGACGAGCACCCGTCCACCCTCATCTCGGCCAACAACCTCGCCATGCTCCGGTCCGACCTGGGCCAGCTGAGGGAGGCGGAGGACCTCCTGCGCTCGACGCTCGCGGTGCAGCGCCGCGTGCTGGGCGAGGACCACGACGCGGTGATCCTGTCCCTCGGCAACATCGGGGGGATCGTGACCCGCGACGGGCGCCCCGCCGAGGCTGAGCCCCTGTACCTCGAAGCACTGGAGCGATGCCGCCGCACCCTGGGACCGGACCACGCGCTGTGCGGCGCCACCCTCCGCGGCTACGCCCGGACCCTGGCCGCCCTGAGCCGCCCCGCCGAGGCCGAGGCCCGGTTTCGCGAGGCCCACGCCGTTCTGGCGGCGGCCTACGGCGAGGACCACCCCGATGTGACCGCCCTGGCCGAGGAGCTGGAGAAGCTTACGGGTTCCCCGGTCGGGAGCAGGGATTGACGACGCGAATCCGGGGCCCGGCCCGAGCCGCCGCGTCCCTCGAGGCTAAGCGGCGTCTCAGGGGACGATGAGGACGTCGTTCACGGACCCGAACGCGTTCGCCGAGTGCTCCGCGGCCGGGTTGTTGCCCCAGTGGCCATCGACGAGGAGGCGGTACTCGTAGCGGCCGGGGTGGAGGTACAGCGTCTTCGTCCAGGCACCGTCCCGTCGTCGCTTGAGAGGGATCCCTTCGGACGACCAGTCGGTGAAGTCGCCGGTGGCGACGACCTCCGTGGCCTGCTCGATGGGGACAACGAGGGTGACTGGGGACTTCCGCGGCGGACGGCTGGCCGGCTCCTTCGTCTTGGACCGCGCGGTCATGGCGGGCTTCTCCTTGGCTCGAAGAGCATCACCTGATTATGCTCGCGGGTCGGTTCGGCAGGCCACAGAAATCGGTCGGGCCAACTCAGGAGAACCTGGGGTGACGGCTGAGATAGGATCCACCACATTCGACGACGGACCGGATTCCCTACGGGAGGTCCCCATGTCAGACGGCCAGGGCTCGTCAGGGCCCCAACCCGCTGCCGGTGTCGCCCGAAGGACCGTTCTGAAGCTGTCGGCCGCCGCCCTGGGCGGGGCCGTCGTCCCCGCCGGCGCGACGCCCCTCGGTCGGGCTCCCGCGCCGGTGGTCCCCGAGCGGCCCGGTGCCCCGCGCCCCCGCTGGACGCCCCAGGACAGCTCACCGTTCCCGGCCTTCCACGAGCGGACCGAGTGGGATCGCCAGGGGACCTGGAACGCCTCCTGGGTTCGCTGCCCCGACCTGCCCCGGCCCCCTTTCGTCACCGCGTACCGTCTCCGATTCGAGATCGGGGCCCGTCTGGAGACCGTCCTCCGCGTGAGCGCCGACGAGCGCTACGAGCTCTTCCTCGACGGCGTCCGGGCCGGCCGGGGGAGCGAGCGGGGGAACCTGGAGTCCTGGTTCTACGAGACCAACGAGGTGACCTTCGAGCCGGGCGAGCACACCCTCGTGGCCCGGGTCTGGTCGCTGGGCCCCTACGCGCCCATCGCCCAGGTGACCGCCGGGCCGGGCTTTCTCCTGGCCGCGCCCGAGGAGCACGAGGACCTCCTCAGCACCGGCCACGCTCCCTGGGAAGCGAAGCTCCTCGACGGCTACGCCTTCGAACCTCCCGTCTACGTCTGGGGCCTGTCGACCCCCATGACCCTCGACGCCGCCCGCTTCCCGTGGGGCTTCGAGCAGGGCGAAGGCGAGGGATGGCGCGAGGTCGAGGTCGCCGAGCGCGCGGCCAGCCGCCTCCTGGACTACGGGATCGCCCCGCCCCGCTACCTCCGGGCCGGCACGCTGCCCCCGCCGGTCGACCGGCCGTGGACGAAGGGCCGCGTGCGCCACGTGAGCCCCATCGACACTCTCGACACCATCTCACTGCCGGTGCGATCGGCCGAGCACCTCGAGAGCGAGGAGAAGTCCTGGACGGCCCTGCTCGCCGGAACCGCCCCTGTGACCGTTCCTCCCCGGACGAGACGCCGGGTCATTCTCGACCTCGAGGACTACCTCTGCGCCTATCCCGAGGTCGTCACCTCGGGAGGGGCCGGGGGCCGGGTCCGGGCCCGCTGGGCCGAGGCCCTCCGCCTGGAGCCGGAGATGTGGGAGTTCGAGAAGGGGAACCGCGACGAGATCGAGGGCAAGTTCTTCTTCGGGATGGGCGACACCTTCCTGCCCGACGGCGAGGCGCCCCGCCGCTTCGACACCCTGTGGTGGGCCTGTGGCCGCTACGTCGAGGTGGTGGTGGAGACGCAGGAGGACCCCCTCACCCTGGAGAGGCTGGTCTTCCACGAGACCCGGCACCCCCTGGAGATGGAGAGCGAGGTCACCGTCGGTGACGAGAAGCTGGACGCCCTCCAGCCCATGCTCGTGCGGGGAATGCAGATGTGCTCCCACGAGACCTTCTTCGACTGCCCCTACTTCGAGCAGATGCAGTACGTGGGGGACGCCCGCCTCGAGGCCCTCGTCCACTACGTCATGACCCGGGACGACCGCCTCCCCCGCAAGGCCCTCTACATGATCGATGACTCTCGCAACGCCTCGGGCCTGACCGGCTCGCGACCCCCGGTGCGCCAGCGACAGGTCATCCCCTGGTTCTCGCTCCTCTACGTGGGCATGCTCCACGAGCACGCCCTCTGGCGCGACGATCCCGCCTTCGTGGGCCACCTCGTGCCCGGCGCGCGGGCAATCCTCGACGCCTTCCTGGAGCGGCGGGGGGGCGACGGCCTCGTCCGCACCCCCGAGGGATGGAGCGACACCGAGAGGACCACCGAGGGCGGGACCAGCGGCCTCACCCACTGGCTCCTCCTCTGGACCCTGGGCCTCGCCGCCGAGCTGGAGGACATGGTGGGGGAGCCGGAGGTCGCACAGAGGTACCGGCGCCACGCCGACGAGCTCGCGCCCCTCGCCGACGCGGCCTTCTGGGACGAGAGGCGCGCCCTCTACCGCGACGCCCCCGACCACGAGGACTGCTCCGAGCTGGTCCAGGCATTCGCTGTCCTGAGCGGCCGCGTCCCCGAGGGGCACCAGGCGCGCCTGGCCGAGGCCCTCGTGGCCGGGAAGGACCTCCGCCCGGCGAGTGTCCACGGCTCGTACTACGTCCTCGAAACCGCCCGCGCCCTGGGCCTCGCCGACCTCTACTTCGACCGGCTCCAGCTCTGGGTGGACATGCGAGAGCGGGGTCTCAAGACCCCCCAGGAGAGCCGCGAGCCCACCCGCTCCGACTGCCACGCCTGGGGCTCGTCGCCTCTCTTCCAGTTCTTCGCCACCATCCTGGGCATCCGCCCCGCCGCCCCGGGCTTTCGCCGCGTCGAGATCGCGCCGTTCCTGGGTCCGCTTCCCCGGGCCTCCGGACGCCTCGTCCACCCCGCCGGCGGCGAGATCGTCGTCGACCTCCGGCGGGAGGGCGAGAAGCTCCACGGCCGCGTCGTCCTCCCCGAGGGCGTCCGAGGGACTCTGCGCCTGCCCGACGGCACTCGCGAGCTCCCTCCGGGCGAATCGGTGTTCTGAGCAGGTCTGCGGCTGTCGAACGATACAATGAAGCTGTCTGCGGGAGACTGAGACGAGTGGGCTGGGTGGTCTTCGGCGAGTGCATGTTCGACCCCGAGGCCCGGGAGCTGCGCCGCGACGACCGCCGCGTCGAGCTCTCGGCCCGCACCGTGGAGCTGCTCCTGGCGCTCCTCGAGGCGCGCCCCAAGGCCCTCTCGAGGGCCGAGCTCCACGACCGCCTCTGGCCCGAGACCTACGTGTCCGAGACCAGCCTGCCCCATCTGGTGGGAGAGCTCCGCAAGGCCCTGGGCGACGACCCTCGCGAGCCCCGCTACGTTCGCACCATCCACCGCTTCGGCTACGCCTTCTGCGGCGAGGCCCGCGAGGCGGGAGGGCGCGGCGAGGTCCGGGTCATGTCGGGCGCTCTCCTCCGCCACGGTGGGTACGAGGTGGCTCTCCTCGGGGGGGAAAATCTCATCGGAAGGGACCCCGAGGCGGTGGTCACCGTCATCTCGGACCGGGCGTCCCGCCGCCACGCCCGCATCGTGATCGAGGACGGCCGCACGGTCCTGGAGGACTTGGGGAGCAAGAACGGCACCCTCCTGAACGGCCAGCCCGTGGACGGCTCCATGCCCCTCCACGACGGCGACGAGATCCTCATCGGCCGCCAGGCGTTCGTCTACTGCGCCGCCCCCTCGGCCGACACCACCCGCACCGACAAGACCGGCTGACCTTTCAGGACTCCTTCAGGGTTCCTGCAGCTTCTCGGACCATCCCCGCCCGATTCTCTGGACATAGCAGAACGCTTGCGAAGCGCGAGCAGGGACTGGAAGGGGTGCGAGATGAAGATGCGTTGGCTGCTTCTGTGGGTTGCGGTGTGCATGCTGGGCTGCAGCGGCGACGTCGTGCCAGTAGCGCCGACAGATGTCGCTGCGTCTGACGTCGTCGCAGAGTCTTCGGGAGGCGTGACAGCGTCTGGAGGGAACTCGGGATGCTACACGGTGAAGTTCAACGTTAGCGGAAATGTCCTACCGGGCGGCTTTCCCGTTTCGCCGTGGGTCGTCTCCGGAGATCTCGTGGGAGCGCAGACGTGGGTCGTCGACCTTACGTCGTTCAGGCTCACCGGGGTCGCCTTCAGGCTCTCGGGGGAAATGGAGTGGAATATCGATGGCGGGGTGGTACCAAACCTGGGAGACTTCACGACATCATTCGACCTTAAGAACCTGAACATCGACCGACCTGGATCACCCGCCAACATCGCCGAGAACATCGGCACGCACCGCGCCCTTGAAGGTGTCCGGAAGGCGAATCTCACTCTCAAGGGCGTAACCGAAGCAGCCGAAGGCTCCAGCTTGGGCTTGAGCAGCATGGACTACCAGGGCGTCATCTGCCCCTAGCACTTGCAGGGCCAGTGACGCACACCGGCTCCTATCACTCAAGCAACCAGGGAGCGGTCCGGGGTCAAGCCTCCCGGCATGGATCATTGTGCTCATGTGCTCCAATCGGCCGAAGTGGAACCATGGGTGCTCATCTCGAGCGAGCCAGCATCCACGAGGACCCGGTTCACCAAGGGTTTCGAAAGGGAGCGGTTGGCATGAGATCCAGGCTCGCGGCTCTTGCGGGCGCTCTCGTGTTCCTCGCGCCAGGGTTGGCGGCTCAGGAGCAGACGGGCGCACTCGAGGGGACCGTCACCGACTCCTCCGGAGCGGTCGTGGTCGGGGCGGTCGTCGAGGCCCGCAGCGCCGCCGGACGGACCCTGGAGACGGCGACCAGCGCTGTGGGGGTCTACCGGTTTGCGGCGATCCCCCCCGGGCGGTGGGACGTCTCCGCCACGCTGACGGGGTTCCGAGCCGCCCGCGTCGAGGGCGTCCGGCTGGCCCTGGGCCAGCTCCTGCGCGTCGATCTCCGTCTGGATGTCGGCGCGGTGAGCGAGTCCATCGACGTCCGTGAGGAGTCGCCCCTGATCGACGTCCGGCAGAGCGCCCGATTCACCAACATCCGCGACGAGAACGTGGAGAAGCTGCCCAAGGGCCGCGACTTCATGAGCCTCGTGGTCCAGGCCCCAGGCGCCAACTGGGAGGGGAAGTCGGGCGGGCTGTCCATCGACGGCGCGACCGAAGGCGAGAACCGCTACATGATCGACGGCGTCGAGACGACCGACCCCATCATTGGATGGGCCGGAAGGGACGTGGGCCTGGTCACGGACTTCGTGGAGGAGGTGCAGGTCAAGTCGAGCGGGTTCGCCGCAGAGTACGGGGGGGCCACCGGCGGGGTCGTGAACATCCTCACCCGAAGCGGGACCAACCGGTTGCGCGGCGCGGCGTGGACCTACTTCCGGAGCGACGGCCTCGGGTACTCGACCGAGGACCGCCAGGACGCGTCCTTCGTGCCCGGGTACGCCGACGGCCGGCCGAGCCTGCGACTGGTGCCCGCGAACCCGACCCGGACCGAGTACGTCACCTACCCGAAGGACGACGTGGCCCACTGGGAGCCGGGCTTCTCCCTGGGGGGGCCGCTGGCCCGCGACAAGGCATGGTTCTACGCGAGCTACAACCCGTCGTTCCGAACGCAGGACCGGACGGTCACCCTCCTCGCCGACGGCTCCGAGGTGAGCCGCCGCCACCGCCGGACCATGCACAATGCCCTGGCCAACGTGAGCGCTCAGCTCGGGAGCCGGACCCGAGCACGGGTTGCCTTCCGCAACCGCAAGTGGATCTGGGACGGTGCCCTGCCCGCGCTCGACGGCACGGACGATCCCCGCACCCAGTATGACTACAAGGACGTCGAGCCCGACTGGTCGCTCTCCGGGAATGTCGACTTCGTGGCCTCCTCTCGCCTCTATGCCAGCCTCCGGGCCGGCTATCACTTCAAGGACTTCCACCGCGAGGGGATTCCGCAGGAGCCTCTCTACCAGTTCGCCACCTCCAACCTCGGGATGGCCGGGGTGCCGGAGGATCTCCAGCGGACGAGAGGCTACCGGAGCATCCTCACCAACTTCGACCCTCGCAGGAACCAGGCGACCCGGTTGAGCCTCCAGGGTGACGCCACCTGGTTCTTCGCCGCCGCCGGGCGGCACGCCCTCAAGGCCGGAGTGCAGTACAACCGGATCGGCCATGACGCCGACTACGGCCAGAGCGCGAACATCGTCGACCTCTTCTGGGACCGTAGTCTCGCGGGGGAGCGCGGGCCGTATGGCTACTACCGGGTCCTGAGCAACGAGATCGATCCCAAGCGCGGGTCCCTCACCTACGGGAGCGTCCGGGCCCCCAACTGGGCGCTCTTCGTCCAGGATTCCTGGACCCTCGCTGGGCGCCTCACGCTGAACGTGGGGCTGCGCGCCGAGCGCGAGAAGATCCCTTCCTACGCGACGAATCCAGACATCCCGAGAACGGCGATTGAGTTCTCCTTCGCCGACAAGCTCGCCCCCCGCCTGGGCTTCGCCTGGGACGTCAGGGGCGATGGGAGCCTCAAGCTCTCCGGGAGCTGGGGCGTCTTCTACGACATCGCAAAGCTCAACATGGCCCTGGGGCCCTTCGGAGGCCGACACGCGCAGTTCTACTACTACGGTCTCGACACGGCCGACTGGCCGACGCTCGTGGACGGGACCGCCTGCCCGCCCCAGTGCCCGGGCGACCTTCTGGCCGGCCCCGTCGGCCTCATCAACCTCGTCAACGACCCCGAGGACAACAAGATCGATCCTGCGCTCGAGCCTCACCGGCTTCAGGAGGCGACCGTCGGCATCGACTATGCGCTGACGCCTTCGCTCTCCGTGGCCGCCCGCTACGTCCACAAGCAGCTCGACCGCGCGGTCGAGGACATCGGCGAGTACGATGCAGGGCTGAACGAGGTCCACACCGTCGGAAACCCCGGCTTCGGCCGAACCACCATCGCCCACGTGTTCGCGGACGGCACGACCGTGCCCTACCCGCGGGCGGTCCGCGACTACGACGCCTTCGAGCTGAGCGTGAGCAGGCGCCTCTCCAACGGCTGGGCCCTCCGCGCCAGCTACCTGTGGAGCCGCCTCTGGGGCAACTACAGCGGCCTGGCCAACGGCGACGCCAACGGTGCCCTCACGCCCAACACCTCTCGCCTGTTCGACAACCCGGTCATGGCGTTCGACGAGCGAGGCGAGGCGGTCTTCGGTCCTCTCCCCGCGGATCGGCCGCACCAGCTCAAGACCCAGCTCATCTTCGACTTCTCGTTCGGCACGACCGTGGGACTGAACGCCTACGTGGCGAGCGGCACACCAGTCACCCGTATGGCGCACATCCTCGGGCCCCTCACCTATCCGGTCACCTACCTCGGCCGGGGAAGCGACGGCCGGACCCCCACTCGCTCCCAGCTCGACGTGCTCGTCCGGCAGGAGATCCGTCTTGGCGGGGAGAAACGACTGCAGCTCGAGGTGAACGTCCTGAACCTGTTCAACCAGCGCACCGCCACCACCCGATACCCCTTCGTGAACCAGCCAGGCCCGGGCATCTTCACGACCTCCGAGGACTTCTTCAATGGAATCGACACCGAGGCCCTGATGCGGGAGCAGGGTCTGCCTCAGGAACCGCTGTTCCTGATGGACAGCGAGTTCCAGCTCCCTCGGGAGACCCGTCTCGGGGTGCGGTTCGCTTTCTGACGGCTCACCAACCTGGCACCTCCTCCCAGCCGGGGAACGGGCCGACCTCCACGCGGTAGCCGGTGGAGGCGGACTCGTCCGCCACCACCTCGAGGTTCGTGAGGGCCCGCAGCTTCGCCATCAGCTCCTCGTACGGAAGGGTGTGGAACGGCGTCTTCGCGACGTCCGGCATGGGCCACAGGCGGACGCCGTCGCTGCTCGCGGAGGCAATCCAGCGCCCGTCGGGCGACACCGCCACGGTCTGCACCGGCCCGGTGTGGCCGAACAGGAGATGAGGCTCTTCGCCCGTGGCGGGGCCGACCCGTACGACACCGTCCTCGCCGCCGCTGACGACGATGCGGCCCGAGGGGTCCAGAGCGCCGTAGTAGGGCTCGCTGCCGTGCGTCGTGATCCGGCGAGACGTGCCCTCTTCGAGATCGAAGAAGACGAGCTCGTTGAAGCGGTTCAGCTCGCCGGGTTTCCGGGTTCCCCAGGCCAGGAGATGGCGGCCGTCGGGGGTCAGCTCGAAGCGCGCACTGCCCGCCCCGGTGTCGTAGACGACCTCGCGGCGGACGGTTCCCCCCGGGCTGTCTGGTAGCGTGAGGCGGTGGACGCCACCCCACCCCGTCCCCGTGCCGCCGACGTAGACGCTCCCGTCCGGCGCGACCCGCACCCCCTGGAAGCCCCTCCACCCGAGAGCGGCGAAGTGGGCGAGGGAGAATACCCGCTCCTCGCCCGAGTCGAGGTCCCAGATGCGCAGAACGGGGTCGGCCGTGTCGTCCAGATCGGTGAACCGCATCGGAACCACGACGACGTGGCGTCCCTGCGCGTCGAAGGCGCCGTTGATCAGCTCCCCGTCTCCCTCCAGGTAGGCAGGGGGCCCCCCGTCGATCGGAGCCAGGGCAAGCCTGTGTTGGTCGCGCGCGCCGAAGGCGAGGACATGGGTTCCCGAGGGACGGACGAAGACCCTCAAGAAGGGGCCGTCGAGGAGTGTGCGCATCTCCCCGCCCTCGGCGTCTAGGGGCCAGACTCTCACCCCGTTCGAGGTGACGAGTGCCCGTCCGTCGGGGGTGAAGGCCATCCCAAACCCTCCGGCGGGTGGCGGCAGCACCTCCGCCCGGGGACCGGAGAGGGGCCAGAACGCCACATCGGTGCCGTTGCCAGTGAGGAGCCACCGACCCGTCGGATCGAAGGCGCCGGAGGTGCTGGTCATGAGGTCGGGCCGCTGGAGGGTGGTGGGGGCGAAGTGCGATGGCCGGTCCAGGTCCCAGAGGTTGACGGAGCTGTTCTTGCCGTGCGTCGCGAGGTGCGTCCCCTCGGGATCGGCACCGATGAGCCAGTTCCCCCCTCCCCTCAGGACACGCACCAGAGCCGGAGTGTCCGCCGCCAGGGACCAGATCCGGATCTCTCCCGCTCGGTCGAGGGACGCAAGGCGATCCACCCCTCGGAGGTAGGCGACGCCAGTGACTTCGTCCCGATGCTCGCCCAGCACTCTCTCGCGAGCGAGACGCGATGCACCCCGGCGGAGCTCGGCGAGGGTGACGGACCGGCCTCGACCGAACGCGAGCCAGGGGGGAGGGGGGTCGGGACCGGCGACGTCCGAGAAGCCGCCCTTCACCTCTCCCAGGATCTCCGGATCGCCCGTGGGAAGCGGCCACGCGCGGACGAGGAGCTCGGCGTCGTCCCTCGACATCCGCGTGAAGGTCAAGAGGCTTTCACCTCTCCCCCCGCCAAAGGTGGAGACACCATCCAGCTCCACGGTACGGAGCGGGTGGACATCGGGGAGCGACCAGAACCGCAAGCTCTGGTCCCCGCCCGTCACGAGCGGGTCGCTCCCCGGACCGAAGCCGAGCACGCTCCCATTGCTGCTCCCAATGGGGGGCACGGCACGCGCCGGCCCCCCGTCCCGGGGAAAGAGATGAACCGCTCGGCTATACATCTCCATGGTGGCCAGCCAACGTCCGTCAGGGCTGAGCCCGATCCGTGAGATCCCCTCACGATCCTCCCCCGTTCCCAGCTCACGGGCCAACCGGCTCACCGGCAGAATGCGGGCGGGGGGGCCACGCCACAGGATCTTCACCGCGAGCTGGCGTGCCTCGGGCGAGTCGGCCAGCTCGAGGCTCTTGCGGACGTAGGCGAGGGCAGCCGTCGGGTAGCGATCGAGCTCGACGCGGCCCAGCGCAACGAGTCGCGCCGCCTCGGACCGGCGGGCCGCGTCCAGGGCACGTCTTCGGGCCTGCTCGCCTCTCCACCAGAGGAGGCCCGTCACGAGGGCCACCGCGACCGCCACGACCACGACGGATGTCGCCACCAGACGCCGCAGACGCCGGTGCCGCCGCGCGCGCCCGACCATCGCCGTGGCGAAGTCGTCCTCGACCGCGGTGAGCTGTCCCGGGTAGCGATCCCGCCACACCTCGAACTCGCGCTCCGCCGTGCCCGACCACAGGAGATCCTCCGTGCGTCCCTTCTCCTCCCACAGACGCGCCGCCTGCCGCAGCTGGTCCCGCAGCTGCGCCCCCCCCTCGTCCTGCGCCTGCCACCACACGAGCCGCGGCCACGCCTTCAGCAGAGACTCGTGCACGATCTCGATCCGGTACCGCCGCTCCGCTCCCGGGCCCTGGGTCTCCCGGCCGTCCTCCGCGACGGGGACTTCGTATGAAGTCAACAGCCGCGCGTCGATCAGCTCCTCCAGCGCTGTCTCCGCCGCGGCCGGCTCCGGGAAAGCTGACAGAAGCTCCTCCCTCTCGCACGAGGCCCGTGTCCCCTGCGCCGTCACCAGGTTCCGGAAGATCTCCCGCACCAGCACCTGGCGGACCTCCCCGATCCGCTCCAGCGTCGCCTCGGCGTGCTGGGCCAGGGCCCCCGCCACGCCCCCGATCTCCTCGTACGCCGCTCGCGTCAGGAGCTTCTTCTCCCGGTCCCGCTTCTGCCACAGACGCGACACCGCAAACGCCAGCAGTGGCAGCGCCCCCCGCGCCCCCTCCACCGACTGCAGCATCTCCTCGACCAGGCCCTCCTCGAAGCGGAACCCCTCCCGCTTCGCCGGCTCCACCAGCGCCCGCCGTAGCCCGTCCCCCGACAGCGGGCGCAGCGGCGTCAGCTCCGTGAACACCCGCGACAGCGCGTCGTGCTCGCTGCACCGCATCAGGAAGTCGTCCCGCATGGACAGCACCACGTGGACGTCCGCCTCTGTCGACACGCGGCCGATCAGCTCCGCAAAGCGCGCCTGCTCCTCCTCCGGGCTCAGCGTGAACAGCTCCTCCAGCTGGTCCACCACCAGCAGAGCCTCCGTGTGGGACCGACGCCACCGCTCCAGAAGACCCACCGCCGTCTCCAGGTCCTCAAACCCCACGAGCTGGCTCAAGGCCTCGGGGTCGTCGGCGAGCTGCGGGGCCAGGGCCTGGCCCAGGCTCCGGAAGGGGTTCGCACCCGGGGCGCACACCACCGCCACCCACCCCGTGGGACGCGAGGCCAGGACACCCGCACGCACGAACGAGGTCTTCCCGACACCCGAGGGGCCGATCACCGCCAGAAGCCGCCGCTCGTGCAGCTTCGCCCACAGCCCCTCCACCTCGGCTTCCCGACCGAAGAAGCGCTCCGTGTCGCTCTCTCGGAACGACTCGAGACCCGGGTAGGGA
>JAJDNS010000054.1 GCA_022340585.1 Acidobacteriota bacterium | reverse complement strand
GGCTCTCGTCTCTCGGGCTCCGAACGACTCCGCGGCGCGTGAGCTCCTGAGGGAGCTTCTGTGGGAGGCCGCCCGCCAGGCGGACGAGAGCGGCCGATCGGTGACGGCCCGGCGCTACCTGGAGCGCGCGACCGAGCTGCTGCCGGAAGAGCCGGTCGTGTGGACGACTCTGATCGAGCGGCACCAGCAGGAGGGGAGATGGAGGGAGGCCGAGCAGACCGCCCGCCGCGGCCTGTCCGAGCTGCCCGACAGCACCGCCTTGCACCTCGCCCTCGCTCGAGCGATCAGCAGGCAGGGTCGGGACCGGGAGGCGGCGGATGTGCTGCGCCGGCGCCTGGTCGCGCGACCGGATGATGCCGCGGCACGCCGGGAGCTGGCTCGGCTGGACCGGGAGCTGGAGTCGGTGGCGGGGCTCGCTCACCGGACGAGCGCTCACTTCAGCGTCCGATTCGAGGGCGAGGCGGACGACGCCCTCGGACGGGCCCTCCTCGAGCTGTTGGAGGAGAAGTACGACATGCTCGAGGGTGTCCTCGCCTGGGAGCCCAACCGCCGGATCCCCATTCTCCTCCTCCCCCGGCAGACCTATCAGTCCGTCTCATCGGGACCGGATTGGGCCGCCGGATACTACAGCCGCTCCGACGCCCGCATTCGCATCGGCACCCGGGACCTGTCCCCGGGCTTCGTCCCCCTGGATCTCGAGCGGCTTCTCACCCACGAGCTGGCCCACGCCTTCATCCACGCGCGCACGGGCGGGGCCGTCCCGGACGACATCAACGAAGGGCTGGCGCAGTACCTCTCGGGCAAGCGCCTCGGGTACGAGCTCGACCCTCGCCGAGCCGAGGTCCAGGACGGCCGCATGAAGGTCGACGACTTCTACGACTCCGCCCTGTCGTTCGTCGAGTACCTGATCGGCCGGTACCGGCAGCAGGCCCTGAACAACCTTCTCCGGTACGCCGGAGAGACGGGTAGCGTCGACCAGGCCTTCCAGCGCGCCTTCCATCGGAGCTACAACGAAACGCGCGAGGAGTGGTTGAGGAGCCTGCGGTGAGGTGCTCCCGGTCCTGCACCGGTCCCGGAGGTCCGCGGCTGGGCCGCGACGGTCGCGAGGAAGGACTCTCCACCTGCCGGAGGAGCCCCAGGCGACCGGTACGCCGGCGAAGGAGCCGGATGACGCGGTCAGCGGCGGGCGGGGTTGTAGGCCTTCACGAGACCGGCCAGGGAGCCCCGGCTCACGGCGAGGACCTTGTTGACGGGAGGCGCGAGGCGCACGTGCCCACCCGAGGCGGTGGCCCGAATCTCCCGGACGCGTCCCGGGTTCACCGCGTGGTTGCGGTGGATCCTCACGAAGCCCAGCGGGCCGATCTGCTTCAGCACCTCTCCCAGGGAGCGGACGTCTCGCAGCGGGCGCGCGCTTCGCAGGCGGACGTCGGTCTCGTCAGCCTGGGCCTCGAGGTAGTAGATGTCCTCGGCGTCCACGACCCGCTGCCGACGTCCCGAGAGGTGCAGCAGCACCTTGCCCTGCCCCAGTGTCATGGCGAGCCATTCGTACCCCATCGGCGGGGCCGGGTGGGAACAAACAGCAAGCCGAGGGAACAGACGACAAGGTGAGGGAACAGACGACAAAGTGGGGGAATGGACGACAGACGGCCCATCCGATGCGATTCTTGGGCCCCATTCGACCCCACGGTGTGGCACGGTGATGAGCAGAGAACCCGGCAGAGGCGAGGACGACGGCGACTCGCCTGAGCCGAGGAGGACCCGTGACCCGGACACCACCGTTCCAGCGCTACGTGGCCCTGGGCGACAGCATCTCCATCGACGAGTACCCGGCCCTCGACTGGCAGGAGATCCATAACCTTGCCCGGCAGGAGCCGGGCCTCGGCGCCGCCTCGCTCCTGTACCGCAACGACGACGAGGCCTGGCCGGAGTTCCGG
The DNA here is from genome assembly GCA_022340585.1 of Acidobacteriota bacterium. GTDB lineage: Bacteria > Acidobacteriota > Vicinamibacteria > Fen-336 > Fen-336 > JAJDNS01. Next base: position 18,866 of record JAJDNS010000054.1, on the reverse strand, counting down.
GCCCAGGACCTGCGCACCCTCTGCCCCGGCCTCGAGTTCGACACCCTCGCCGAGGACGGCTGCCGCACGGCGGGCGTCCTGGACCGGCAGCTCCCCCGGCTCGGCGGGGGAGACGCGCGCCCCACCCTCGTCACCCTGACCGTGGGGGGAAACGACCTCCTCCAGCTCCTGGGCTCGGGACAGCCACCGGAGCGCGCCCACGCCGACGACGTCGTCCGTCGGACCGAGCAGATCCTGGACCGGCTCGGGGAGCTCCTCCCACACCGGACCGTCCTCCTGGGAACCGTCTACGACCCCAGCGACGGGGGCTCGATGATCATGGGCATCCCGCTCGGTCCAGCCGAGCGAGCGGTTCTGGATCGCGTGAACGACGGCATCCGCACGCTGGCGAAGTCGAGGGAGCAGGTGATCCTGGCCGACATCCATGCCCACTTCCACGGACACGGCGTGTCCGCCCCGACCCCCGAGAGGTGGTACTGGCGCCACATGATCATCGAGCCCTCCGCCCGCGGGGCCAGCGAGGTGAGGAGGCTGTGGCTGGAGGCACTGGCGGGCAGGATCTCAACAGCTTGAGTGCAACTCAACGATGGGGATCGCTGTGACGACCTCCTGGCGCAACCGGACGGTCAACCGGCCACGGCTGAGGTCCTCGAAGATCGAGAAGTGGCGGGTCCCGAGTCGGACGACCTGGACATATCATCGAGGCATCAGGACATCGAGTCGTCGGAACGCCAAGCGGCTCACCTTGGCCGCGAGCCCTCTCCAGCGAATCCGAAGAGCGCGCTCTGGATGGGGCGAGTGAGGATCGCACCCTGCTTCAGCGTGAGGTAGAGGCCCCTGGGATCCGGCTGCTGCTTGCGGTGCTGACGAGCTTCGTCCTCTGACCAGAGGAAGACGCTCTTCGTTCAGAAGTCGTCCACGATGCAGGGCGCGTCCAGCCCGGCGACGTCGATCATCGGCACGAAGAAGACCGGCTCCTCCGCCGGTGGCCGGACGTGGTAGCCGAGCTCGGAGTCGAGATCGAAGACGATCGGTCGTCTGCTGACGGCACAGACGGTTTCGACGGTGCAGGTCAGGGCCCGGTCCAACAGTCGCCCTTGCACGAAGGGCGTCGCCATGGCGTCGGCCGCTCAAGCGGCAGAGAACGCGGCTCCGCCGTCGATGCGCACCTGGTGGGGCGTGGTCTCTGCAGTCACCGGGTAGGCCCAGACCACGTCCTCGCCGCCGCGGCGGCAAAGGTAGGTCATTCGTGCCTCCAGCTCGTCGAGGATCGGAGCCACCTCCTCGAGAGTGAGCCCGAGCTCGGAGGCGAAGGTCCCGGGAGAAATCGGTGCTCTCCGCTCGGGGATCTCGCGCACCGCGAAGTGCTGCACGCGCCTCTGGTCGGGCTCGAGGCCCTCGCGCCGAGCCAGCTTCCCGGCGTCCCGGCGGACCAGGGGAGCGAACAGGGCCTCGGGCACCGGCACCATGTGTCGTCCCACGCCCAGCAAGACTCTTTCGAACACTTCAGGCCTCCCATCTATTCAAGAGCCGCCTGCAACCCCACGGCGGCAGGAGGATCCGCATGACACCTCGGCACGGGCTTCCAGCAGGCCCGCAAGCGCTCACCTGTGGCGAATGTGGAGCCGGCTGCTCCGGCGGGTCGACGCCGAAGCAGTGCAGCATGCCTTCCGTGCGGACGTACACTCGTCCGTGGGCGAGGGCGGGGGTGGCGAGGAAGTTCAATGCCGGCTCGGGCCCCAGGCGCGAGCATCGGGCCTCGGAACGCGAGCGGCAGGGGGATGGACCCGACGGCGGTCGGCCGTGCTCGAGCCCGCTGCCCACCGCCCTCGTCGCAAAGGACGGCCGTGGGTCCGCCCGCGCCGCCCGGTTGGCCCGCACCCGGGCGGTGAGCATGCCCACCCGGCCGCGGCCAGAACCTGCCCAGCCCACCCGGGCTCAGCCCTCGTCGCGAAGGACGGTCATGGGGTCCACCCGCGCCGCTCGGTTGGCCGGCACCCAGGCCGCGAGCATGCCCACAACGGCCATCAAGAAGCAGGCGACTCCCAGCGCCAGGGGGTCGAGCGTGGAGACCTCGAACAGGAGGCTCTTCAGGACGCGCGCCAACGCCATCGCCCCCGCCAGCCCGGCCGCCAGCCCGACCACGAGCATCGACAAGGCGCCGCGCAGCACGTAAGACACGACCTCGCGCCGCCGGGCGCCCAACGCCATGCGGATGCCGATCTCGCGGCGCTGCTGCACGACAGCATGCGCCAGCACGCCGTACAGCCCCAGTGCGGCGAGCAGCCCGGCCATCGCGGCAAAGGCTCCAATGACCCAGGCCGGCTGCCGGGCCCAGAGCAGGCTCTGCTCCTTCACCTGCTCCATCGTCCTCACCTCCGCCAGGGGCAGGTTGGGATCGATCTGGCGCACCGCCTCCCGAATGGCGGGCATCGCCGAGCCCGGCTGGTTGGCGGCGCGCACCAGGAGCTTGATGCCCTGCTGGGGCACCTGGGCCAGGGGCACGTAGGCCACCCGCTCGAGCGGCGCTTCGGGCCCGCTGGTGCGCTCGCTGCGAATCACCCCGATGATCTGGGCGGTCACCCTGGACTCGGGGATGGGGCCGTAGCCGGGCACGCTCATGTCGACGGCCCGTCCGACCGGATCCGCCATCCCGAGCTCGCTCGACAGGTGCCGGGCCAGCTCCTGATTGATGACCACGACCCGCGGCGTGCCCTCGCGATCCCCATCCTCGATTCCGCGCCCGGCCTCCAAGGGGATCTGCAGCGTGCGAAAGTACCCGGCATCGACGAGCTTCAAGCCGATCCCGAAGCCCTCGGTGGCACCGGGCAATGCCATGCCCTCGCCCCACGACACGCCCTGTAACGGCAGATCCTTCGAGATAGAGGCCTCCTCGACCCCGGGCACGGCCCGGAGCCGTTGAACGAGCGCCTCATAGAACCTCGCCGCGCTCTGCGGATCCGGGTAGGCCGAGGAGGGAAGGTCGGTCGCCATGGTCAGCACCCGATCGATCCTCACCCCGGCGTCCACCTGCCCGAGCCGGGCCAGGCTCTTGAACAACAGGGCGGCGCCGCAGATCAGCACCACGGAGACGGCGACCTCGCCGATGACGATGGTCCGGCGGACCGAGGCCCTCGAGGCCGAGAGGCCACGAGCCTCCTGTTTCAGCGGTTCGCTCAGCTTGACGGACGATGTCTGCACGGACGGAAGCAGACCCGCAACGACCACGACCGCCATGGCCATCGCCGCCGCGAAGGCCAGCACGCGCGGATCCAGGCTCACATCGGCCGTGAACGGGAGCGACCTCGCCAGCAGCGGGGCTGTGCCCTGGAGCAGCAGGTTGGCCAGGGCCACGCCCGCCGCGCCGCTCAGAAGACACAGGACGAGGCACTCGGTGAGCAGCTGCGCCACCAGTCGGCCACGGCTGGCCCCCAGGGCGGCCCGCAGGGCCATCTCCTTGCGCCGGCTGGCGCCCCTGGCCAGCAGGAGGTTCGCCACGTTCGCACAGGCGATGAGCATCACGGCCAGAACCGCCCCGAACGCCAGGGAGATCGAGCGGCGCGGGGTGTCGCCGACGAGCCCCTGTGCAAACGGATCCACCGCGAAGCCCCAATCCTCCTTCCACGCAGGCATGACCCCGGCAAGGCTGGCCCGCAGCACGCGCTGCTCCTTCCAGTCCAGATACGTCAGCGTGGTCGTCGGGTTGCGACCCGAGTGCGGTGGTGCCTCCCAGACCCGTACCATGCGCTCTGGCTCGGGAAAGGGAGGCGGCTTCAGGAGGGTGGCGTTGACGACGCTGAACATGGCCGTGCTGGCGCCGATACCGAGCGCCAACAGGCCGATGACCAGGACGGCGAAGGCCGGATCCCGCCCCAACGACGTGATCCCGAACCGAAGGTCCCTGAGAAAGCCATCCCCCCAGACGCAGTGTCGACTGCGGTGATTGTTGCTCATGTCTCGGTTCCTCACATGGGGTGCCGCGCTGCTGGCCACCAGACTTCCCGTCGGCGCTTCCGACGAATCCGTTCCCGAGGTGGCCTGGCAGTCTCCATGACCCTCACCCGTCCTGTCCGCCTTCTTTCAACAAGACCCGTGCCATGATCACTCGACCGCCTAAGTCTCGTCGGAGTAGACGCTTGCAGCAGCGACCAGGTTTGGATCGCCGTGGCTGGGTGTTCGATTCCGGACAGTCGGTCCCCAGCCACGCAACACCCCGGCTCCGCCTGGTCCCGTTCGAGCGAGCAGGGAGGGAACGTCTCGTCGAACCATCCGTTTCGCCCCAGCCCCAAGCACGTGGCTGGTTCATAGGGCCTTGCTTTTCGGCCCCCGCCCCGGCGTGGCCCTACGGCGGGAGTGAGCGGCCCTATCGCGGGCCTCTGCGGCTCTGAGGACTCCTGTGACGGGACGGGTCACAGAGTGCGACGAACGTGCGGCCTTCTGGCACGTCTGCGGCCGACAACTCCCCCCTAGCCCATCCCGCTCACCCTCGGACGGGAGGAGCGAACCTCAAACAGGGCTGGCCACCGGCCGGGGGGATGCGGGGAGGAGGCGGGCGCGCGGCGCTGGCGCGGGGAGGGGAGCGTCCCTGCCCGGACGCTCCGCATGGGCGACGAGGAGCTCGCGGAGTACAACGTCTCCCACACCCCGAAGACCCCGGCCAAGCGGTTCTACGGAGCCTGAGGGCAACCGCGGGGAGCGCCCCGGGTGTGTGCTATAGTCGCTGAACTGCTGGTTGCCGTTCGATCTGGCGTTTTCCTGACCGAGCCGCCCAAGGTGGGCGGCTTTCTTGTTCATGGACGCGCAGGTGACGTCGCTGCTGGCATGGGCCAAAAGGAGGCCTGCACATTCATGATCAATGGAACAGTCAAGTGGTTCAACGACGCCAAGGGCTTCGGGTTTCTGTCGCAAGAGGGTGGGCCGGATGTCTTCGTCCACCACTCCGAGATCCGGGGTGACGGCTTCAAGACCCTCAACGAGGGTGATCAGGTGAGCTTCGAGGTCGTCGAGAGCCCGAAGGGGCCGCGCGCCGCCAACGTCACCGCCGGCTGAGCTCCCAGACGGACGTGAGGAGCGCCCGGGGCCGAAAGGTCTCGGGCGTTCGTCGTTTCGGGGACCGTGTCCGTCTGCTGCGCCCCCAGAGCAGCGCCGCGGACGGTGCCGCTCCCGGACCCTTGCGCGCCCCTGGTCCAGGGTCTCGTTCGGGCATCCATCGCCTCAGCGAGGAGTCGACCTCCAGGGGATGCGAACCCGCCCTCACCCATCGATGCCGCGCGCGGCTCGTCCAGGGTGCTGAGAGCGGTCTTCTCTGGACGGTGATCGCGTAGAGCAGCGTGCGAAACTAGTCGGGTTTCTCGAGCTCTTTGAAGCGCTTGAGTGCCGTTCTCATCAGGTCGGCCGCGTCACCGGCGATCTTCGCTTCGCCGACGCGCTCGATGTGCGGCACGCGGCGGTTCAGCGCATCGATCAGCTCCCGCAGGTGCCGAACGGCGCGCTCCCGGTCGGGATCATCGCTGGCGTTCACCCTTCGTCGACGGGGCGGTTACGGCTGGAGAACGGGACGAGACCGAGGATGAGTGGTCCGCCCCCGTCCCGGGCGCCCTCGTGGCGCGCCTCCGCTCGGGACGACAACCGCTCAGAACTCCGGGGGCAGCTCGACCGGCCTCCCCGACCGCACCGCCTCCCGGGCCAGCGCGTAGGCCTCGTCGTACTGGCCGGCAACGACGTCCCAGGAGACGACGGTGTCGAGGTAGCGGCGGAGGTTGTCGCCCAGCTCGAGGCGGAGGTCCTCGTTGGAGGCGAGGCGGATGAGCTTGCTCCGGAGCATGTCCTTCGTGGTGAAGAGCAACCCGCCCTGGCTCTCGAGCGCCTGGGCGGTGAGGCCCTCCATGGGCGCGGTGGTGAGGAAGGGCTTGTTGAGGGCGATGATGCGGGCGAGAGTCCCGGACTGGGTCTCGTCGGTCGAGGGCAGGACGATGAAGTCGCACACCGCCATCGTCTTGTAGTAGACCTCGCCGCGGGGAACGAACTCGTAGTAGTGCGCCAGCCCCTTCTGCTCGAGGACCTCGACCTCGCTCTTCCAGCGCTCGTAGTCCTTGCGATGGGCGGGGTCGCGCATGGTGCCGGCGGCGAGGAGGTCCCAGTCCTCGCCGGTGCAGTCCCGGAGCTCGGTGGCGATGTCCTCCCACATCGAGGTCAGGATGTCCCAGCGCTTGTTGGACTGGATCCAGCCGATCAGGCCCACCAGGTGGGAGCCGAGGTGGCGGACCCGGTCGAGCCCCAGCTCGTGCCGGAGTCCCGGGATCTCGTCCGGGCCCCAGTGGCGGTCCGGTCGCGCCCCGTGGGGGACCACGAGGACGTTGCGGGGGGTCTTCCAGCCGCGACCAGGGAACGTCCAGTCGAGGCGCCACTTCTGGTAGTGGCACTTGAACAGCACGACGTGGGCGCGCTGGCACAGCTCGTAGACGAAGTCGGCCTCGGAGTCGCGCATCCGACCGTGGACGGTGTGGGGCTCCACCACGATGGGCCAGTCCGAGAGGGCGTCCAGCAGGCTCAGGAAGCCGGCGTTGCCGTCGCCCTGTCCCCGGCCGTCCACGAACTCGTACAGCCCGTACTCGTGCTGGATGTGGATGGAGTGGGGTCGCAGCTCCCGCACCTTCTCCGCGACCGGCCTCCACCATCCGGTTCGGGTCAGGTCGAGGATCGGGAAGACCCCGTCGCCCCGGCCGTCGGTGTGGCTGATCACCAGCACCTCTCGCTCGGGGTGCTTCTTCTGAATGAACTCCCGGGCCTCCTCGCAGAAGGTCCCGATGCCGCACAGCCGCGGCGGGTAGCTCGAGATCATGACGATGGGGTCACTCATCGCGCGCGACCCCTCCCGGCCGCCCGTGGTCCTTCAGCCAGGTCAGAAGCGCCTCCAGGCTGGCGGTGGCGAGGCACATGACCGTGTCCGCACCCCCATAGTAGAGGAAGAGCGTGTCCCCGTCGGGATCCACGGTGGCGCCGCAGGGGAAGACGACGTCGGCCACGTCGCCGACGTGCTCGTACTCGACCTGGGGGCCGAAGACCCACTCGTCGCTGCGCCGGAGCACCCGCTCGGGCGACTCCAGGTCCAGCAGCGCGAGGCCGACGCGGTAGAGGGCCCCGGCCGCGGTCTCCCGGACGCCGTGATAGAGGAGGAGCCACCCGTCCCGGGTCTCGATGGGCTGCGGGCAAAGACCGATCTTCCCCGCGTCCCACCAGCCCCCGCGCCGGGCCTGGATCAGCACCCGGTGGTCGCCCCAGTGGGTGAGGTCGGGCGAGTAGGAGATCCACATGTCGGCCGAGCCGTGGTTGGGCACCGGGCGGTGGATCAGCGCCCAGCGCCCCCCGAAGCGCCGGGGAAAGAGCGCGGCGTCCTTGTCCTCCGGGGGGAGCACCATCCCGATTCGCTCGAACTCACGGAAGTCCTCGGTGAGCGCGAGGGAGACCCCGGGCCCGCCCCGGCCGTAGGCGACGTAGACGACGGCGTACCGCCCCAGCTCGGGGGCCCAGGTGATCCGGGGGTCCTCCACCCCCCACAGCTCCTCCGAGTGGCTCTGCGGGTCGCCGGAGAAAGTGGGGGAGGGGTCGATCTCCCAGCCCCCGGCCCCGTCCTTCGACCGCGCCGCGGTGAGATGGGAGTGGCCCCGGTGGTCCTCGCACCTCACGAGGAGGAGGGTCTCCCCGCCCGTCTCGAGGCGGACCGCGCCGGCGTTGAAGACGCTGTTGACGGGATAGGGCCAGTACCGCGCCGTGAGGATCGGGTTTCCCGGGTGGCGCTGGAACAGGGTGCTCGGAAGGCCCGACTCTGCTGGCGGCATGGATCACCTCACGGGACGGAGTCCGGCTGGGCTTCGACGCCTGCCGATACCGCCGAACGATCGCCCGAAGGCGTGTGCATCGTGTGCCGCATCCTCGCGTCCTGCATCGCGACGACCGAGAGCAGCCACGCCACGGTCGACTCGGCGCCTTCGTTCTGGTTCCGGCCCACCGAGGTCAGCGCGTCGCTGCACCCGCCCGTTCCCGAGTCGAAGAGGGGAACCTGGAGGTCGTTGCGGCCGAGGAACCAGTCGAAGCAGAGGCGCGCCTCGTGGTAGCAGCGCTCCTCGCCGGTGACCTCCCAGGCCGCGAGCCAGGCCGCGAGCATGGCGTGGGCCTCGAGGGGCTGCTGATCGAAGCGCGCCCGCTGCCCGTCCCGATGGAGCCAGCCCTCCTGGCCGATAGGGGAGAAGTGGCCCTCCGGGGCGCGCTGCTGGTCCATCAGGAACTGCAGCACCGCGAGGCCCTTGTCGACCATCTCGGGGTGCCCGAGGGCGTGTCCCGTCACGAGCAGCGCGTGGGGGAGCTTCCCGGTGGCGTAGGTGACCTGACTCTCCGGCCAGGGCCAGGTCTCGCTCGTTACCCGCGCGAAGGCGCCGAACAGCCGCTCCGCCAGCTGCTCCCGGATACGGCGTGCCTCGCTGTCTCCGGCGAAGCGCTCGAGGTAGGCGTCGAGGCCGAGCAGGGTGAAGGCCTGGGCGCGCAGGCCGTCGAAGTTCAGGACGGTGCCGAGGCCTCCCTTGAAGAGCCGGGCGGAGATGCTGCTCTGCCCCGGCTCGGTCAGCTCCGCCGCCGCGATCCCCAGTCCCCAGAGCGCCCGGCCGTGGGCGTCCTCGCTGGGCACTTCCTCGAGCCAACGGCGGTCGTAGGACATGAAGTTTCGAAACCGCCTCCTCGCCGTGTCGAAGGCGTGCTCGAGAAAGCTGAGGTACGTGGTCAGCAGGCGGCCGAGGGCCTCGGGCTCCTCGTGGATCCACTCTCGTGCCCGCACCGCGACGATCAGCCCCCGGGCCACGTCGTCCACGCAGTAGCCGTGGCCGCGCATGGGGACCGAGTAGGCCGCGTGCTGGAGCAGGCCGGTGTCGTCGGTCAGGCGTCGCAGGTGCCGCAGGTCCAGCTCCGGGACCTCGTCGCGCTCCCGGTGGTCCAGCGGACCGGCGGGCAGGGGACTCCTGTGGAACTGGCGCTTCCTGTGGACGTCCTCGAAGACCTCGAGGTACTGGCGGGCCACCTCCTTCCAGATCATGTTGCGACCGTAGAGATAGGCGCGCTTGCGGGTGGCGTGCCGCTCCGCCTCGTGGTCGAGGGAGTCGATCACCGCCGCCCCCAGGGCCTCGGCGTCGCGGAACGGCACGATCGTGCCCCGCCCCTCGGCCAGCAGCTCGGTTGCGTACCAGTACGGGGTGGAGATCACGGCCTTGCCCGCCCCGAGGGCGTAGGCCAGCGTGCCCGAGACGATCTGGGCCTCGTTGAGATAGGGCGTGACGTAGAGATCCGCGGCCCCGAGGAACTCGGTCAGCTCGGGCAGGGTCACGAAACGGTTCTGGAAGATCACGTTCTCGCGGACGCCACGCTCGTGGGCGCGGCGCTGGAGCATGATGCGGTACTCCTCGCCCTGCGCCCTCAGCACGTGGGGATGGGTCGCTCCCAGGACCACGTACACGACGTCGGGGTGCTGGCGGACCACCGCGGGCAGGGCGTCGATCATGTGCTCGATTCCCTTGTTGGGCGACAGAAGTCCGAAGGTGAGGATGACCCGATGGCCCTCGACGCCGAAGAGGTCCTTGAAGTAGCTGGGGTCGACGAAGGAGACGTCCGGCACCCCGTGGTGGATCATCGTGATCTTGGATGGGGGGATCTTGTGGACGTCCGTCAGGAGGTCCACCGCCTGCTGGCTCATCACCACCAGCCGGTCCGAGAGGCGGGCCAGCTCCTCGAGCACCCGGCGCTGGTCGTCGCCGGGGTTCTGGAGGACGGTGTGCAGCGTCGTCACGATGGGCATCCTGAGCTCGCGGAGGAGCGCCAGGAGGTGGCTGCCGGCCCGTCCGCCGAAGATCCCGTACTCGTGCTGCACGCAGGTGCCCTGCACCTGGTTGACGTTGAGGAAGTCGGCCGTGTTGCGGTACTCGTTCAGGCTGTTCTGGGCCACCTCGAAGCGGACCCGGTCGGGGTAGTCGTAGCCCTCGGGGACGTCGTTCATCGCCACCGCGATGGAGTCGGCGCCGGCGGCCTCCTCGGCCACCGCCTCGCACAGGTCGGTCGTGAAGGTCGCGATCCCGCACTGGCGGGGCAGGTAGTTCCCGACGAAGGCGATGTATCCCTCGCCCGGACGCTTCCGCAGCTCGATTCCGCCCCGTGACTTCATCCTCTCCTCCTCGCCGGGAGAGTCCCGGCGCCTTCTCTCCCGGGCTCGGCCGACCCCGCGGTGAACGCGGCGTAGAGACGCTCCAGGTGTCGCGCCGGATCGGAGACGTACTCCTCTTGGGTCACGTCGATCCAGCCCAGGTCGACCCGGGGGGTCGTCTTCTCCCTCGCCCCGAAGGCCCGGACGACCTGCAGGGCCGGTTTTGCCGAGCCGTCGGCCCGCCACAGGCCGAAGGACATCTCGTGGGGCGCCTCGTCGAAAGGGGGCTGGTCCCGCAGCGCCGGGTCGTAGTTGCCGAAGCACCAGAGGAGTGCCCCCAGGAAGCCGAAGCGGTGCAGGGACTCGAGCACCCGCCCCGTGTAGGCGGCGGCCTCGTTCTCCTCGAGGAGGCCCAGCCCGTCGACGTCGCCCCCCACGCCCGGTCGCGTCGGCGCGCCGAACTCCGCGAGGAGCACCTCCTGGCCCGAGAGCCACCGTGTGAGGAGGCCGAGGAAGAGCGGAACCCCGTCGTCCGCACCGTGGCGGCTCCAGGTGGCGTAGGCCGGATAGCCGTGCATGGAGGCGAAGGCGAGGGAGGCAGCGGCCTCCCGGGGGCCCAGGAGGCGGTCCTCCTCCAGGTCCTGCTGATGCAGGCCGAGAGTGACCGGTGCCGCGGGGCCCTGCTCGCTGAGGGCCTCCGTCATCGTGTCGAGCCACCGCCGGGCATGCTCGGTCGACGGGGGGAGAACGCAGTTCGAAGGCTCGTTGCCCAGGTCCCAGGCCCACAGCGCCGGATGGCCGGACAGGGCCCTGGCCGCCTCGCGGGCGAGGAGGGCCTGGGCCTGCCCCACCTCCTCGTCCTCGTACCAGTTCCGGATACCCGCCATCACCGCCCGCCCCCCGGCGATCGTCCGGAACCGGCCGCAGGGGCGGCTGCGGTCCAGGGCCCACGCCGGGACCCAGTTCGCCCCGCTCATGTGGCCGGTGAAGAGCGTGGGCATCAGCGAGAGGCCGGCCTCCCGGGCCGCGTCCGCCACCGCGACCAGGTCGTCCAGGTGCTCGCTCGACACCCCTCCCGGCTCGGGCTGGAAGTCCTCCCAGAGGAGAAAGATCCGCACGCAGTCGAAACCGGCCTCGGCGATCCGGGCGAAGTCTTCCCCGGTCTCGCCCCGGTCGAGTGGTGTCCACATGCCCATGGCCTGCCGGATGGGCCAGTAGTTGATCCCGAGCCGGAACCTCGCGTCCTCAGACGGCAACTCGCCCCACCTTCGCCTCACCCGAGAGGATGCGCTCGTACACCCCGAGGTAGTCGTGGACCATCCGCCGCTGGCTGAAGCGCTTCCCGACCCAGCGCCGGCATGCCCGGCGCTCCAGCTCGCCGAGGCGGGCGACGGCCGCCACCGCCTCTTCGACGGTCTCGACGAGGAAGCCCGTCACCCCGTGTTCGATCACCTCCGGCATCGAGCCCCGGCGGAACGCGATGACCGGGGTCCCACAGGCCATGGCCTCGACGACGCTCAGGCCGAAGGGCTCCTCGAAGCGGATGGGGTGGAGGAGCGCGGCGGCGCCTCCGAGGAGGAGATCGCGCTCCCGGGGCCCCACCGCGCCCACGTAGGAGACGGACTCCCCGTCGAGGTGGGGCTCGACCTCCGCGGCGAAGTAGGCCGGATCCTGGACAATCCCGGCCATCACCAGCCGGCGCCCTGCGCGCCGGGCGATCTCGATGGCCTCGGCCGCTCCCTTGTCCGGGTGGATGCGCCCGAGGAAGACGAGGTCCTCCCCGGGGGTCTCGTTCAGGGTGAGCTCGGTCAGGTCGACCCCGTGGTGCACGGTGGCGATGTAGGGGAGCCCGGGGGCCCGGTCGGCGTCGCTGATCGAGACGTAGAAGCTCCGGTCCGCGTACTCGGCGTACACGGGCAGGATCCTGGGCGAGCTGAAGCCGTGGATCGTCGTCAGGATTGGGCAGTCCACGAGCCGGCTGAAGGTCAGGGGAAGGAAGTCGAAGTGGTTGTGGATCAGGTCGAACTCGCTCGCCCGCTCGAAGCAGTGGGCGATGTGGAGGCCTTCCCAGACCTTGCGATCGATTGTCGGGTCTTCCTCCCAGGACGCCGGGCACACCGCGGCGAGCCGAGCGCGGGTCCGGGAGTTCTTCGTGGCGAACAGGGTCACGTCCACCCCGCGCTCGGCGAGCCCCTCGCACAGGAGCGACACCACCCGCTCCCAGGGACCGTAGTGAAGCGGCGGCGTGCGCCAGGCGATGGGCGCCAGGAGGGCAATCCTCAACGAGTGTCTTCCCAACGGTCGCTTCCCGGACGGCGGGCCGGGGGAGTCCGCGCGACCCTCAACCGCGGCTCAGCGCTCGCCGGAAGCGCCGACCGTGGCCGCACCGACGCTCGACTCGACCCAGGCCACCACGTGGCCGAGGTTGCGGCGCTTCCCCCTCTGACCACAACGCAGGCAGACGCGGTGGGAGGCGCTGGTCTGCAGGATGTCGTGCCCCAGGAGTATGCATAAGAGACCCTTCATCGTCACACGCCTCGCTCCCTTTTCCCCCGTGGGACCATCTTCGCCGGTGCGGAGGAGCACGACTAATCGTTTGTTGCCCCTCAGCACATAGGCCTGCCCGATGGGTCGAACCGGGCGCCGGGGGGTGAGAGCCGTCACTCATTGAGCGCGTTCTATAGATCGGGTCGAAACAACGTATTGGACCCACGCCATGCCGGGCCTCATAGGGTGAGTGCCGATGCCCCGTCTCCAGGTGGGAGTGGTCGAGCTGATGGGCAACCGGCCCGCGCCCGGGCTGTGGAACCGTTCGCCTCGCCGCCAACCAGGGCCTCCTCACCCGTTCGCTCAACCTCGTGAGGGCCGTCTCCACCGAGGGCCGCGGACGCGGGGGACGCGACACGGTGATCCGAGGACTGCTCGAGAAGGATCGCGCGGTGGGGGGCTTCTTCCACCAAGACAGCACCGTCCTGCCTCGCCTCTAAATCGACCGCGCGAAGCGTGACCGGGGCCCCTCTGGGAGCGGCTGCCCCGGGGCGTACTCCACCACGACCCCACCGCCTGTCCGAAGTCCCTGGCGGTGGCGGTCTGAGCGACCTCAGGCGAACAGCGCCCGGGCTCGCTCGGAGATGGCGATCACCGCCGGGTTGCGCACCGTCCTCTCCACGGTGATCGCGTAGAAGCGCTGCCGCACCGTGTCGAGGCGGCCCACGAGGCGCACCCCGTACTGCCGTCGCACCTCCTTCTCGATCGCCGTGGGCAGGGCGAACAGCCCCGCCCCCGCCCGCCCGAACGCGTCGATCACCGCCGAGTCCTCGAAGGTGCCGACGATGCGGGGCCGGACACCCTGCTTGCGGAACCACTCCTCGAGGGAGAGCCGGAGCCCGGAGTCCCCGCTCGGCAGGAGGAAGGGCGCCCCGTTGAGCGAGCGGGGGAACCGGCGGCGGTGCGCCGTCGCCAGCTTCTCGGTGGCGAAGACCGAGACCCCACACTCTCCGAGGACGTGGCTGTAGGCTCGCACCTTCACCGCCGGCGGGGCCGGGGTGTCGGCCAGGACCACGTCGAGGGAGTAGACCGCCAGCTCGGCCACCAACCGCTCCGGCCGCTCGTGTACGCAGTCGAGCTGGATCGGCTCGGGAAGCTCGAGGGCGGGCTCGAGGATCTGGTAGACGATCAGCTTGGGCACGACCATGGTCACGCCCACCGCCAGCCGCGCGGGGTGGGTGACCCGTCCCCTCACCGCGTCCTGCAGCTCGCGCCCGAGGGCGAAGATCTCGTCGGCGTAGCGGTAGACGGTGCGCCCCACGTCGGTGAGGACCACGGTGCGCCCGGAGCGAACGAGAAGCTTCTCTCCCAGGGCCTCCTGCAGCTCCCGCAGCTGGCCGCTGACCGTGGGCTGCGAGACGTTGAGCTTCTCGCTCGCCCTCGTCACCCCGCCCTCGCGCACCACCGTCCAGAAGTGGAAGAGGTGATGGTGATTGAGGGCGTCCACGCCTGACAATACATCGAAGCCGCCCTATGGGATAGCCCTCAAACAGGTATTGGTGCTCCGCCCCGCGCGCCCTCTAGACTGGATGTGGTCGAGAAGGGAGATCCGGAGCCATGCCGCCGCCGCGAGTTTGAGGGTCGCCGTCACCTCCACCGGGCTCGAGCTCACGAAGGACCTCCGCATGGAGGTCCGACGCCGCATGCTCCTGGCCATGAGCCGCTTCGGCCCCGAGGTCGATGGGGTGACGGCCCGCCTGGCCGAGCGGCACAACCCCCTGGGTGGCGTCGACCAGCGCTGCCGCGTGCGAGCCCGCCTGCGATCGGGACTCGTCCTCCGCGCGGAGGCCGTCAACGGCGCCCTCGAGGCCGCCGTCAGCCGCTCCTCCGCCCGCCTGGCCCGTCTCGTCGCCGCCGAGCTCGGCGGCGGCGACGGACGTCCGCCGTGGCGCCCTCGAGGGTCCGAGGAGTGAGTCGTCACCGGCGGCGCGAGCAGCATCCGGCCATGAATCGCCCTCTACGACCCTGCCCGATAAGCAGCAGGGGGGCGTGCTACGTCTATCTGACTGCCTCGTGCGGGCTCCCAGATCGAGGGCGTCGCTCCTGCCGACGATCTGTGTATGGTCCGCGCCAGGCCCCATGAGGTGTCCAATGAACCTGCTCACCCGGTCGTTGTCTGTCTTGCGAACCTGGCTGAATCTCGGTGATCCATCCGATGACCACCTGACCCCGAGCCACGGCTGGCTCCTCCCAGCCGTCGAGGCCCCACGTCAACCGCGCAAGGACGGCGTCGCCGCGCCGGACCCGCGGCTCCCATGAAGACGGCCGTCACCGGAGCGACGGCAGCCGGTCCCGCTGCTCCGGACGTCCTGCTGTCGGACCAGTACCCACCTTCGCGTTTCCACGTGGCCACCCTCGCCTTCTTTCGGGCGAAGCAGCTGAACGACGGAGCGCGTCCCCGGGTCGACGGCCGGGGCCACCGAAGCTGGCGCGTGGCCCTGCTCGAGGTGGAGGCGGCCCAGGTGTCCTGGTACCTGGAGTAGCTCCGGACCCGGAGTCGCCCGCGTCGAGGGAGGAACACATGGCGGCCACCGCGCTGATCGAGTATCTGGGGTTCCGCCCCGGGGAAGACGCCCGCGAGTATCGCCTGCGGGTCCGACGGGGTGACGACTCGTGGGGCCTCACGGTCGCGATCCCGAACGAGGCGTTCCTCTCCGGCCGCGTGCGCTACCAGGACGCCCCGGACATCTGCTACCTGAAGGTACGGAGTGAGCTCGCCGCGACCGGAGAAGACGGGGTCCTCGAGCGCGACCACCGGATGACCGACGAGGAGCTCGAGGAGTACAAGGTCTCCCACACCCCGAAGAACCCACACCGCCGATCGTAGGATCGATGGCGGCCCCGGGCTGGCGACTCGTCCGACGCACCGTGTGTTCATGGGCGGCTCGAGAAGTCCGACCAGCTCGCCACCCTCCTCGACCACGCCCTCCGCTTCCACACACGGAGGGCTGCACGGAGGTCGTGCCGAAGGAGCCCGTCGTGCTGGACATGCAGGCGGGCCGACCGGCAACCGTCCGAATCCTGTTCTACGGCGGCCAGGTCGAGTGCCGTGTCGTGAAGGCCATGGCGGACGGTCAGGTAGCGGAGTGAAGGAGGCACGCGGAGTCGAGCCTGCCGGCATGTCTTCCGTCCCCGAGGCCCACTCGGCCTCTCTCGTCCATGACGTCGAGCTGCTTCCTTGACGCCGCGCCGGCCAGCGGCGATGCTCCCGCCTGAGCCGACCGCATGAGCCTCCTGCTTTCACACCTCGAGTCGACGATCCGTTCGCTCCGCTCCTCGGACCCCCTCCTGTCCGTCCACGTCGTCGTCCCCTCGCACCTCCTGGGGGCCTGGCTGACCCCGCGGCTCTTCGCCGAGACCGGGCACCTGGGGATCGAGTTCCTCCTCCTCCCCGAGCTCGCGTGGAAGGTCGCCCGGTCCCGGCTGCTGGTGGAGGGGCGCTCCCCGATCCCCGAGAACGTCGACCACGCCCTCCTGCTGGCGGGGGCCGGGCCGGCCACCGCGGCCGAAGGCACGCCGCAGTACCTGAAGGACGCTACCCAGATGGCCGGCTTCGCCCCGGCCGCGCTCCGGACCCTCCAGGACCTGGCCGCCTGCGGCGTGACACCAGAGGTACTCGAGGAGCGTGCCCCCGATGCGGCCGACCCCGAGAGGCTGCACCTCTTGGCGCGTCTAGCGCGCGGCTTGGAGGCGCGGCTCGAGGAGGCCGGCCTCGTGGATCGGGCGTCGCTCTTCCGAGAGGCAGCGCAGTCCCTGCCGAGCCCCGGGCTCGGGGCGGTCGCCCTCTGTGACCTCGAGGACGTCACCCCGGTGGCGGCCGCGTTCCTGGAGGCGCTCCAGGCCCACCACCCGGTGGCGATGGTGGGGGAGAGCCGGCCGGGCACGGTGGCCCCCCGCCACGACGCACGCCGAGCGGCACTGGCCAGACGGCTCGGGCGAGACGGTTCGGATGCGAAGGAACAGGACTCCGCCCCCGCCACCTCCCTCGAGCGACTCCACCAGAACCTCTTCGACCGCTCCCACCGAGGCTCGCTCGCCGAGGAAACGCCGACGCTCGACCGCTCCGTCCACGTCCTTGCCGCGGCCGGGGAGTCCCTCGAGGCCGTGGAGATCGCCCGCCTCGTCCAGCGCGTCCTCGCCGACGGCTACGCCCCTGCCGACGTGGCCGTCCTCCTCCACGATCCGGGCGCCTACGCCGCGGCCCTGGCCTCTGCCTTCGACCGCGCCGGGATCAAGGCCTACTTCGTCGAGGGCGTGCCCCGCATCGACCCCGCGGCCCGGGGCCTCTGGCTCCTTCTGGGACTGGTGGGGGGCGACCTGGATCGGCGCGCCGTCATGGAGCTCTTCACCACCGCCCGCATCCGCTGGGAGAGCCTCCTCGGGAAGGAGGCGGCCATCAGCCCCGCGCCCTGGGACCGGCTCTCCGCCCAGGCGGGCATCGTGTCGGGACGGGAGGCCTGGCGCCGACGCCTCACCGAGGCACGCCGGGAGAGGGAGGAGCGGGGCTACGAGGACGACCGGGAGCTCGCGCGCTACGACAGCCTACTCAAGGCCATCGAGCGCCTGGCCACCGATCTGGAGGCCTTCCCGGAGACGGGGGGGTGGGGCGACTTCCTCGACCACACCCTCCGCCTGCTCGACGACTGGATCGAGCGTGGCCGCCTGACCCGGGAGCGTCTCGAGCGCGTCCTCGGCCCCCTGGCCGAGCACGCCCCGCCGCCCACCCGCGACGAGTTCCTGGCCCAGGTCCGCGCCATCCTCGAGAGCCAGGTCTACCGCGAGGGCTCGTTGGCCGACCCGCGGGTGCTCGTCTCTTCCATCGCCGGAGCCCGGGGCCTGTCGTTCCGCATGGTCCTCGTCCCCGGCCTCGTGGAGCGCAGCTTCCCCTCGCCCGCGCGCCCCGACCCCCTCCTCCTCGACGAGGAGCGGGAGGCCCTGGACCCGCACCTGCGGACGACACGGGACGCCGTGGAGGCCGAGCGCCTCCTCTTTCTGGACGCCGCGCGGGCCGCCACCGAGCGCCTCGTCCTCTCGTACCCTCGCTTCGAGGCGGCCACCGGCCGAGAGCGTGTCCCCTCGTCCTTCCTCCTCGAGGCGGTGGAGGCCGTGGTCGGGGCGCGGGTCGGGGCCTCCGACCTCGCACGCCTCGCCGACCCGGGGGCCACGGGCCTGGGCCGGCCTCACCCCCGGACGCCGGACGACGCCGTCGACCTCCTCGAGCGGGACCTCGCCCTGGTGGCGAGCGGGGAGCGAGGCCGGGCCCGCCACCTCCTCGACGACGCGCCCACGGTCAGGCGTGCGGTGGACCGGGCGGGCGCGGCTCGCCAGACCCAGCTCACCCCGTACGACGGCCTCGTCGAGCCGGGCGACGCCCTGGAGCGTCTGGCGCTGGAGGGGCAGCGGTCCTCGGCCAGCGCGGTGGAGGCCTTCGCCGCCTGCCCCTACAAGCACCTCCTGGGGCGCGGCTTCTGGCTCCGGCCCTGGGAGGACCCCGAGCGCACCTACCAGCTCGACCAGCGGGAGTGGGGCCACCTGTACCACCGGGCCGCCCACGACCTCTTCGCGTGGCTGCGGGACCAGGGGTGGCTCCCGGTGGAGGCCGAGCGGATCCCCGAGGCCGAGGCCCAGCTCCTGGCCATCCTCGAGGAGCAGGGGAAGAGGCTCGTGGCCGAGGGCAAGATCGTGAACGAGGCCCTCCTGGGACCCGCGAAGGGCTGGGCCCGGGCCGAGATCCTCGAGCTCCTCCAGCGGGAGGCCCGAGACGACAGCGGGTTCGTCCCCACCGACTTCGAGCGCGAGTACGAGGACCTCGCGGTCACGTTCGGGGACGGGAGGATCGTGACCTTCCGCGGATACCTCGACCGCATCGACGTGGACGGAAGTGAGAAGCGCGTCCGCGTCCTCGACTACAAGACCGGCAAGTACAAGTGGAAGGCGGGGGAGGAGTTCCGCGGCGGCCGGGAGCTCCAGCTCGCCATCTACAACCGGGCGGCCGGCGTCCTCTACCCGGACCACGAGGTCGACCAGGCCGTGTACTACCACGCGGTGGCGAGCCAGCGCTTCAAGCGGAAGGAGCTGGCCGACACGCCCGAGGTGCGGGAGACCCTCGAGAGAGTACTCGAGACCCTCGACGACACCG
>JAJDNS010000051.1 GCA_022340585.1 Acidobacteriota bacterium | reverse complement strand
GCGGACGTGAGCGGTGAGGAACAGGAAGGAGGAAGGAGGAAACAGGTTTCATCAATACGAACGGGTGAACGTGGCAACGGAGGGTCCGCGGAACGACGGGCCTACGGATGGGTTCCGCGGACGTGAGAGTCGAGGAGCACGGCCACGAAGATCACCGCGGCCAAGACCATCGGGTAGAGGTAGGGGTCGGCGTTGACGATGACGAGACCGTTCTCCACGGTCTGCATCAGGAGCGCCCCCAGCAGCACGCCGGGCAAGACGCTTCCCCGTCCCCCGAAGAGGCTCACGCCCCCCAGGACCGCGGCCGAGATGGCCGCGAACTCCCGGTCTCGCCCGAAGGTCGGGGACACGGCGCCGAGCTGGGCCACCGCCACCGCTCCGCCCAGGGCAGCGAGGAGGCCGCAGAGGGCGTAGGCCGAGAGGATCAGGCGCCTCACCGGGAGCCCGGCCCGCCGCGCCGCCTCCGGGTCGGCTCCCACCGCGTACAGGTGACGGCCGAAGGCCGTCCTCTCCAGGGTGAGGTGGGCCCCCACGAGGACCAGGGCGACGGCGACCACCGGGACCGGGATCCCGGCCAGGCGAGCCGAGCCCACGGTCAGGAGGGAGTCGGGCAGGTTCAGGGCGCGCGTCTCCGTCAGCCACAGTGCGAAGCCGCGGCCAATGTACAGGGTCGAGAGGGTGACCACGAAGGGCTTGATGCCCAGTCGGGTGACGGCGATGCCGTTCAGGGCACCCCCGACGAGGCCGGCCACGACCACCACCGCGAACGCCGCGGGCAGCGACCCGCCCCCGACCACCAGCTTCCCGGCGAGAGCCGCCGAGACGAACATCAGCGATCCCACCGACAGGTCGATGCCGGCGGTGAGGAGCACGAAGGTCATCCCGGTGGCCAGGATTCCCAGGGAGGCCGACTGGACGGCGATGTTGACGAGGTTCGGGACCTCGAGGAAGCGCGGGGACCCGAGCGAGAACCCGGCCATGACGAGGACGAGGAGGCCGAGGGCGGGCCAGCGCGTGACGAGACGGGTCACTCCCGCTCCTCCTCCGGGCGGGCGACGCCCCCGAGGGCGGCCGCGAGGATGCGTTCCTGGTCGAAGTCCTCGGGGGGCAGCTCGGCCACCACCGCGCCCTGTCTCATGACCAGGATCCGGTCGGCGAGACCCAGGAGCTCTTCGATCTCGGAGCACACGAGAAGGACGGCGGTGCCGGCGTCGGCCAGATCGCTCACCAGCTGGTAGACCTGCTGCTTCGCCCCCACGTCGATGCCACGGGTGGGCTCGTCCAGGAGCACCACCGAGGGGCGTGTCAGCAGCCACTTGCCCAGCACGACCTTCTGCTGGTTGCCCCCGGACAGCGTGGCCGCCGCGCGGGCAAATCCTCCCGCGGTCTCGAGGCGCACCTGGCCGGCCTGGGCCGCCAGGGCCCGGGCCAGGCCCGGGCCGTCGATCAGGCCCCGGCGGGCGTGGGCGCCCAGGGCGGCGAGGGCCAGATTGTCGGCCACCGACGCCTCCAGCAGGAGACCGTCGTCGCGCCGGTCCTCGGTGACGAGAGCCAGTCCTCGGGCCACCGCCTCGCGGGGGGAGGGGGGAGTCAGCGGCTCGCCCCGCACTCGCACCTCGCCGGACTCGATCCGGTCGAGGCCGAAGATGGCCCGCACGACCTCGGTGCGGCCGGCCCCCATGAGCCCGGAGAGACCCAGGACCTCGCCCCGCCGCACGGTGAAGCTCACGTCGCGGAACGCCCCCGGGCGAGTGAGGGCGCGGACCTCCAGGACCGGGTCGCCCGGCCTCCGACGGGAGCGGGGGGGGAAGACGGTGGCGAGAGTGCGCCCCACCATGTGGCGGATCAGCGACGGCTCGTCGAAGCTCTCGGCGAGGCCGGAGGCGACGACCGCACCGTCCCGGAGCACCAGGACGTCGTCGGCCTGGCTGAGGACGTCGCCGAGGGAGTGGGAGATGTAGATGAGTCCCCGTCCCTCCCCCTTGAGGCGGGCCAGGAGGGCGAAGAGCCGGGCGATCTCAGCCGAGCCCAGGGACGTCGTGGGCTCGTCGAGGATCACCACGCGGGCGTCGGCAGCGAGGGCGCGGGCGATCTCCACGAGCTGGCGCTCCCCCGCCGCGAGTTCGGACACGGGCGTCCACGGCGAGACCTCGAGACCCACCGCGGCCAGGATCTCTCCCGTCCGCGAGGCGAGCCACCCCCGGTCGAGGAACGGCGTGAAGCGGCGCCGGGGAAGTCGCGCAAGGAAGAGGTTCTCGGCGATGCTCAGGTTGGAGTGGAGGTTGAGCTCCTGGTGGATGAAGGCAATCCCCCGGCTCGAGGCCTCGGCGGGAGTGCGGGGCCGGTAGTCCTCTCTCCCAAGGGTCATTCGCCCCGCGTCCGGGGCCACGACCCCGCCCAGCACGTTCATGAGGGTGGACTTCCCCGCCCCGTTTTCCCCCACGAGGCCCAGCACCCGGCCCGCCTCCAGAGAGAAGCTCACGCCCTCGAGGACCGGGGCCCCGCCGAAGCTCTTGCCGATGCCCCGGGCCTCCAGCAGCGGGGCGCCGCGCGGCCGGTCGGAGGGGATCACCGTCCCCGCTCCAGGCGCTCGCGGGTCGCGTCGACCAGGGCCGCGGCCAGGATCACCGCCCCCTTCACCATCAGGACGGCGAAGCTGGAGAGTCCCATGAGGTTCAGGCCGTTGTCGAGGAGGGTGATGAACAGGGCCCCGTACACCGTTCCCAGGACGCTCCCCCGCCCCCCGAACAGGCTCGTGCCCCCGATGACCACGGCGCCGATGACATCGAGGAGGATCCGCTGGCCCAGGACCGGGGAGCCGGTTTCCAGCCGGGCGGTGTAGAGGATCGAGGCCACCGCCGCGCACACCGCACAGGCCACGTATGCGAACAGGACGACCCGCTCCACCGGCACCCCCGACACCCGGGCGGTGCGGGCATTGCCTCCCACCGCGAAGAGCCACCGCCCGAGGACGGTGCGGGTCAGGAGGAGGTGGACGCCGAGGGCGAGAGGCCCGACCACGAGCAGAGCGGCGGGCGCGGGACCGAGGGATCCCGCCCCCAGGAGGCGGAAGCCCTCGGGGAGACCGGCGATGTTGGCTGAGCGGGTGAGCCAGATGGCGAAGCCGCTCACGAAGGTCATGACCGCCAGCGTCGCCAGGAAGGGCGGCATCCGCAGACGGGACACCGACAGGCCGTTCGCCGTCCCGACCAGGAGGCCAATGACCAGCATCAGCGCCACTGCGGCCGGCACCGCGAGGGGGCTCCCGGCCAGGAGCCCCCCGTCCGCGGTCATCACCCGGGCCCCGAGGACGCTGGCCAGGGCCACCACCGCGGTCACCGAGAGATCGATCCCCCCGGTGATCAGGACCAGGGTCTGGCCCACCGCCACCGCCAGCAGGGGCAGCAGGCTGGAGAAGACGTTGCGGAGGTTGGCGGAGGAGGAGAATCCCGGGACGACGGGACCGAGAACCGCCACCAGGACGACACAGAGGAGGGCCACCCAGTGCCCGGCCAGAAGCGATCGAAGACGGCTCACGCCCCTCCGCGGCCTCCCCTCGTTGCCCGCTGCGCCACCCGGGCGCCCCACATCCGGCCCTGGACCTCCTCCATGTTCCCGGAATGGATGACGAAGCCCTCGTCGAGGATGACCGGGGGCACCTCGGCCCCGCGCCTCAGGTCCTCGAGGGCCTGGACCGACGCCTCGGACTCGAAGAAGACGTCCTGGACCCCGGTGGCGTCGAGGTAGCCGTCGGCCAGCATCCGCCAGGCGGTGACGTCGCCGTCGAAGCCCCCGAGGATCACGTGCCCCTCCTCGCCGGCCTCGTGGTACTTCCCCGCGGTTCTCAGGGCGGAAACGATCGAGGGGAGCATGAAGTCCGACGACGTGAAGATCAGGCCCAGGTCGGGGTGGGCCTGGAGCGCGTTGGTGACCCCGGCCAGGGCCTTCTCCTGGTTCCACTCGGTGGGGATTCGCGAGACCACCTCGACCGCATCCTCGCACCCGGCCATGGCCTCGCCGAAGCCGTCCCGGCGATGGATGGCGTTCTGGTCGCCCAGATCCCCGACCAGGATGGCGGCCTTCTTCCGCTCGCCGCTGGCCCGGGCCTGCTCGCACAGGAACTCGCCGGTGGCCCGGGCGATGGCCAGGTTGTCGGCGACCACGGCCACCGAGCGGGCGCTGGACGGGTCGGGCGGACGATTGAACAGGACGATGGGGACGCCGGCGTCGTTGGCGGCCCGGACCATGGGGATCACGCTCTTGCCGTCCCTGGGAACCAGGATGATCCCGTCGACCCCCCGGGCGATGAAGCCCCGCACCTGCTCGAGCTGCTTGTTGGCGTCGCCGTCGGCGATGGCCTCGAGCATGGTCATCCCGCGGGCGTCCAGCTCGCTCCGGATGGCGTCGATGGCCGCCACCCAGAACTCGGTCTGAAGGGTCTCGAAGGCGACCCCGATGGTCCCCGCCCCCGGGTCCTCGGGGGCCGGGGCCGAGCAGGAGACGACGGCGAACGCTGTCGCTGCCAGGATCCCTCTCGCCGCGTGCTTCCTCATGTCCTGCTCCTCGTCTCCAGGGTCTCCGCTCTCGATCGGTCCCGTCGCCTACCCCGACGGGGGCTCCAGGATCGACTCGAGCTGGGCCTTGACGCTCTCCGGCTCGAAGACGCGTTTCCAGTCGGGCTGGAACAGCCTCGCCTGGGCTTCCCGGAGCATCTTCAGGGCCCCGTCGGAGTAGCGGGCGTCGATCTCCCCGAAGGTGATGGCCAGCTGGACGTTGATGTGGCCCATGAGGAAGGCCCGGGCCGCCTCCGGGGGAACGCCCCGGCGGATGGCCTCGTCCAGGCCCTCCCTGATCATCATGATCGCCGGGGCCGAGGTCGTCTCGGCGAGGGCCGGCTCGAGGAGGGCCATCTGCTCCACGGTGACCCGATGGGCCTCGATGATGGGCGCGAACAGGGCTCGGGCCAGGGCCTCACCCCTCCCGTAGTCGTCGTCCGTGCCCTGGACCAGGGCGCACACGATGTGCTGCTTCGCCTTGACCCCTCCGAAGAAATCGCGCCGGGCCTCGGGATCGGTCTCGTCGTTGAACACCGGCGGGTGGCAGGGGTGCACCACGAAGCAGGGGACCTCGGGACGCGCCACCACCCGCCCCGCGCACGGGGCGGCGGGATCCAGGCACACGAGGAGGGTCCCGTCCCGCATCAGGGGAGTGAGGGCCTTCGAGATCGCCTCGATCCGGTTGTCGGGCACGGCCAGGACGACCCGGTCGGCGGCGGGCAGCGCCTCCTCCGCGGTGACCGGCGTCACCCCCCGCTCGGCCAGGCGCTGGCGGCCGGCGTCGGCCACCTCCACGTGAAGCACCCGGTACTCCGTCTGCTTCTTCATGTTGTCGGTGATCCGGCAGCCCATCTTGCCCCCGGCCCCGACCAGTGCCACGGTGGTCATCGTTTCGCCCTCCCGGCCGGGCGGACGTTACCAGTGCCCGGCGGGAGCGGTCAACGCAGCCCCCAGGCTCGCCGAAAAACGGGGACTCTGGCGTAGTCCCCATGACCCAGGAGCGCATCGTGCGCGGCCCCGGGCCGGGAGGGTATGATTCGCCGGCCGACACAAGGAGGTAGAGCGTGCACAGCATTGTCAACTGGCTGTGGGTCTTTGGTGTCGTCGCACTCCTGTTCGCCTGGTACAAGACGCTGTACGTCAACCAGCAGGACAGTGGCACCGAGCGCATGGCCGAGATCTCGTCCTACATTCGTGAGGGCGCCATCGCCTTCCTGAAGCGGGAGTACTCGGTGCTCGCCGTCTTCGCCATCGTCGTCGCCATCCTGCTGTTCGTGGCCAACTACCAGAATGGCACCCAGCTGGTGGGCGTCTCCTTCATCGTGGGTGCCGTCTGCTCCGGCCTGGCCGGGGTCTTCGGGATGCGCGTGGCCACCAGGGCCAACGTGCGGACCGCGGCCGCGGCCCGGGAGTCGCTGACCTCCGCCCTGAACGTGGCCTTCTCCGGCGGCACTGTGATGGGAATGTCGGTGGTGGGCCTGGGGGTTCTCGGGCTCTCCACCCTGTTCGTCGTCTACGCCCACCACTTCGGCACCGGCCTCGACGTGATGCAGAACAGCGTCCTCCAGGTGCTGTCCGGGTTCAGCCTCGGGGCGTCGTCGATCGCGCTGTTCGCCCGCGTGGGCGGCGGCATCTACACCAAGTCGGCCGACGTGGGCGCCGACCTCGTGGGCAAGGTCGAGGCCGGCATCCCCGAGGACGACCCCCGCAACCCGGCGGTCATCGCTGACCTCGTGGGCGACAACGTGGGCGACGTCTGCGGGATGGGGGCCGACCTGTTCGAATCGTACGTGGGCGCCATCATCGGGGGGATGGTCCTGGGCCTCCCCTTCGCCTATTCCCTGGGAGAGGGGGCGGTGGCCAATCCCCTGAACTACGTGATTCTCCCCCTGGTGATCGCGGCCGTCGGGATCGTCTGCTCCATCGCCGGCACCTTCGTGGTCCGGACGAAGGAAGGGGGGAATCCCCAGAACGCCCTGAACCTCGGCACCCTCGGGGCCGCCGTGGTGATGCTGATCGTGGCCCTGCCGGTCATCAAGTGGCTGTGCCCCGAGGCCTGGACCGGCCTGTACGGGGCGATGATCGTCGGCCTGATGCTGGGCCTGGCCATCGGGTTCATCACCGAGTACTACACCGCCGAGTCGAAGAAGCCCGCGCAGAGAGTCGCCGCGGCCTCCCAGACCGGCGCCGCCACCAACATCATCGCCGGGCTCGCCCTGGGAATGCGGTCCACGGGCTGGCCTCTCCTCCTTCTGGCCATCGCCATCGTGGCGACCTACCAGATGGCCGGGCTGTACGGCATCGCCCTGGCCGGCCTCGGCATGCTGGCCACCGTGGGCATCCAGCTCGCGGTGGACGCCTACGGCCCCATCGCCGACAACTCCGGCGGCATCGCCGAGATGGCCGGGCTTCCCCCCGAGGTCCGGCAGCGCACCGACAAGCTGGACGCCGTGGGCAACACCACCGCGGCCATCGGCAAGGGCTTCGCCATCGGCTCGGCGGCCCTGGCTGCCATGGCCCTCATGGCCGCCTTCCGGCAGCAGGCCGAGCTGAGACCCGAGGATGTCTCGGTTCTCAACCCCATGGTCCTGGCCGGCCTCCTCATCGGCGGAATGATCCCGTTCATCTTCTCCTCCATCGCCATGGAGGCGGTGGGCAAGGCCGCCTTCGACATGATCGAGGAGGTCCGCCGCCAGTTCCGGGAGATCGAGGGTCTGCTGGCCGGCAGGGAAGGCGTCAAGGCCGATTACGCCCGGTGCGTGGACATCGCCACTTCGGCCGCCCTGAGGAAGATGGTCATCCCCGGGCTCATGGCCGTCCTGATCCCGGTGATCGCCGGGTTGATCGACAAGAACTTCCTCGCCGGCGTTCTGGCCGGGACCATCGTCACCGGCGTGCTGATGGCGATCTTCCAGTCCAACGCCGGCGGCGCGTGGGACAACGCCAAGAAGCACATCGAGGCGGGAGCCTTCGGCGGCAAGGGGAGCGATCCCCACAAGGCCGCGGTCGTGGGCGACACCGTGGGCGACCCCTTCAAGGACACCTCCGGCCCCAGCCTCAACATCCTCATCAAGCTGATGTCGGTGGTCTCGCTGGTCATCGCGCCGCTCATCCGGTAGCGGACCGCCGGTCCGGTCCGGGACCACTCCCCGGGCCGGGCCCCGAATCCTGGCCATAGTGTGCCGGCGGCGCCGTCGAGGAGCCGCCTCACCCAGGAGGACCCATGAAGATTCCCGCCTTCCCCTGCGCACTTGCCGGCCTGGCCATCGTCGCTCAGGCGCTGACCCCTTCCGCCCATGCCAGAGACGGTCTGACCGTGACCGACCTCCGGTGCGACTACCGCGCAGACCCCGTGGGGATCGACGATCCCGAGCCGCGCCTGGGCTGGAAGCTCGTCGCCGATCGGCGTGGCGTCACCCAGTCGGCCTACGAGATCCAGGTCGTGGGGTCCGGTCGCGACTCCCGGCGCTCGGGACGGTCCCTCTGGAAGACCGGGAGGGTCGAATCGGGCCAGTCTCAGCACCTGGCCTACGGGGGCCCGGCCCTGGAGAGCGGGCAGCGCGTGTACTGGCGGGTCCAGGTGTGGGACGACGAGGGCCGACGGTCGGGCTGGAGTGACTGGGCCTTCTGGGAGATGGGGCTCCTGGTTCCCGGGGACTGGAAGGCCTCGTGGATCGAGCCCGACCTGAAGGAGGACTACACCGTCTCGAACCCGGCCCCGATGCTCCGCCGCGAGTTCGAGGTGAAGAAGAGGGTCGCCTCGGCCCGGGCCTACGTCACCGCCCACGGCCTCTACGAGGCGGAGATCAACGGGACGCGCGTGGGCGACGAGCTGTTCACCCCCGGCTGGACGGCCTACGACAAACGGCTCCAGTACCAGACCTACGACGTGACGTCGCTGCTGAAGAAGGGGACCAACGCCCTGGGGGTGACCCTGGGTGACGGCTGGTGGCGCGGGTACCTGGCGTGGAAGGACGACAAGGGCGTCTACGGCGACCGGCTGGCCCTGCTTCTCCAGCTTCGCCTCGTGTACACGGATGGGAGTGAGGAGATCGTGGGAACCGACGACGCATGGAAGGCGTCCACCGGCCCGATCCTCACCTCGGACATCTACATGGGCGAGACCTACGACGCGCGCCTGGAGACGACCGGCTGGAGCGCGCCGGGGTACGACAACTCCGACTGGTCGGGGGTGAAGGTCGTGGAGCACTCCAAGGACGTCCTGGTGGCCCCCGACGGCCCCCCGGTAAAGCGCATCGAGGAGATCGCGCCGAAGGAGGTCCTCACCACCCCCGAGGGGGATACGGTCTACGACATGGGACAGAACATGGTGGGCTGGATCCGCCTCGCGGTCGACGGCCACGCCGGCGACACCGTCACCCTCCGCCACTTCGAGGTCCTGGACAAGGACGGCAACGTCTACACCGCCAACCTCCGGTCGGCGAAGCAGACCGTGACCTACACCCTGAAGGGGGGCGGGCCCGAGGTCTTCGAGCCCCACTTCACCTTCCAGGGCTTCCGCTACGTCGCCGTCTCGGGTCTCCCCGGTGAGGCGCAGCCCGAGCAGCTCACGGGGATCGTCGTTCACTCGGACTTCGCCCCGGCCGGGACCTTCTCCTGCTCCGAGCCCCTCCTGAACCAGCTTCAGCACAACATCTGGTGGGGCCAGCAGGGCAACTTCCTCGACGTCCCCACCGACTGCCCCCAGCGAGACGAGCGCCTGGGCTGGACCGGCGACGCCCAGGCCTTCGCCCCGACCGCCTGCTTCAACGCCGACGTGGCCGCCTTCTTCGTCAAGTGGCTGAAGGACCTGGCCGCCGACCAGCAGCCCAGCGGGGCGGTGCCCCACGTCATCCCCAACGCCATCTCCCACGGGAAGGACTCGGGGGACTCGGCCTCGGCCGGCTGGGCCGACGCCGCGGTCGTGGTTCCCTGGGTCCACTACCTGGCCTACGGCGACCCGAGGATCCTCGGGAGCCAGTACGCCAGCATGAAGGCCTGGGTGGACTACCAGAAGCGTCAGGCCGGCGACCGGTACATCTGGGACCAGGACTTCACCTTCGGCGACTGGCTCGCCTTCAACACCACGCGGTCCGACTACCCCGGAGCCACCACGGACAAGGACCTGGTGGCCACCGCGTACTTCGCCCACTCCGCGGACCTGCTCAGCCGGGCGGCGAAGGTCCTCGGCAAGAGCGCGGACGCCGCGGCCTACCGCCAGCTCTTCGAGAAGACCCGGGAGGCCTTCGGGGCCGAGTTCGTCACCGGGAGCGGCCGCCTCGCCTCCAACACCCAGACCGCCTACGCCCTGGCCCTGGCCTTCGACCTCCTCCCCGACGACCTGCGGAGGGATGCCGCCCGACGCCTCGCCGCGGACGTGCGCCGCTTCGGCCACATCACCACCGGCTTCCTGGGCACGCCCCTCATCTGCCCGGTCCTGAGCGACCACGGCTACTGGGACGAGGCCTTCATGCTCCTCAATCGCAAGGAGTACCCCTCGTGGCTCTACCCGGTGACCCAGGGCGCCACCACGATCTGGGAACGCTGGGACGGCCAGAAGCCCGACGGCACCTTCCAGGACGCGGGGATGAACTCCTTCAACCACTATGCCTACGGGGCCATCGGCGAGTGGCTCTACACCCGTGTGGCGGGGATCCAGATCGACGAGGAGAACCCGGGCTACGCCCACGTGATCATCGCCCCCCACCCCGGGGGCGGGCTCACCCAGGCCCGGGCGACCCACCAGTCTCCCTACGGGGAGGTCGTTTCGGGCTGGAAGGTCGCCGACGGGAACATGACCCTCGAGCTCGCGGTCCCGCCCAACGCCACCGCAAGTGTCCATCTGCCCGGGGCCACCGCCGAGAGCGTGACCGAGGGAAGCGTCACGGCGGGCGACGCCGCCGGCGTCCGGGACGTGGCCCAGGGCGAGGGCGAGACCACTCTCAGGGTGGGTTCCGGGCGCTACCGCTTCTCGTGGCCCGTGACCGACTGAATCCAGGACCGCGGCCATCCCGCCGGCGGGCGGCGGGACTGGGTCGCCCGGCCGCCGGGAGCTGGCGCCTGGACGACGAAGCGACGAGCTGGTGTCGTGTCACCGAAGTCGAGTACGCGAGGCCGTCAGCGCGGCTAGGAGGCTCGGCGGGCGGGGTGCCCGCCGAGCCCCCCAAGGCGTCACGGCCCCGGTAGCAGACAGGACTTCGGTGACGGAACGTTAGGCCGTGACCTCGGCCGCCCGGGCCTCGCCGAAGATCTCGGTAGCCCGGCCCGCGGAGCCGAGCACCTCCTTGTTCTTGTGGATGATCAAGGACTTCAGCTCGTCCCGGGCCGGACCCAGGTACTTGCGGGGGTCGAACTCCCCGGGCTTCTCGGTGAGGACCCGGCGGACGGCGGCGGTGACCGCGAGGCGGCCGTCGGAGTCGATGTTGACCTTGCACACCGCCGAGCGTGCCGCCTTGCGCAGCTGCTCTTCCGGGATGCCGACGGCGTCGTCCAGCTTCCCGCCGTGGGAGTTGATCATCTCCACGTACTTCGGGATGACCGAGGAGGCCCCGTGGAGCACGATGGGGAAGCCGGGGATCCGCTGCTCGATCTCCTCGAGGATGTCGAACCGGAGCGGGGGCGGCACCAGCACGCCCTTGTCGTCCCGGGTGCACTGGGCCGGCTTGAACTTGTAGGCCCCGTGGGAGGTCCCGATGGAGATGGCCAGGGAGTCCACGCCGGTGGACTTGACGAAGTTCTCCACGTCCTCGGGCTGGGTGTAGACCGACTTGGCCGCCACCACGTCGTCCTCGATGCCGGCGAGGACGCCGAGCTCGCCCTCGACGCTGACGTCGTGCTCGTGAGCGAACTCCACCACCTGGGCGGTGAGCTCGATGTTCTTGTCCATGGGGTGGTGCGAGCCGTCGATCATGACCGACGAGAATCCCGAGTCCACGCAGGACTTGCACAGCTCGAAGGTGTCACCGTGGTCCAGGTGAAGGGCGAAGTTGACGTTGCTGTCCATGCTCTGGATCAGCTCCCGGGCCCCCTGGGCCAGGTAGCGCAGCAGGGTCTGGTTGGCGTACTTCCGGGCCCCCGAGCTCACCTGGAGGATGAACGGCGACTCGGACTCGACGCAGCCGAGGACGATGGCCTGGAGCTGCTCGAGGTTGTTGAAGTTGTACGCGGGGATGGCGTACTGGCCTTCCATGGCCTTCTTGAACATCTCCCGCGTGTTGACGATTCCGAGGTCCTTGTAAGAGACGGACATGAGGTCTCCTTAATGCGATAGATTTCGATTGGTCGACGAAGCCTCGCCAACCCGGACGAGCCCGACAGGCCGGAGGACCTGTCTGACAGGTCCGTCCCCGGAGAGGATCCGCTCGGCGTCCACGGAGGACGTGGGCCGTACGACGTCGCCTTCCAGACCCCTCGAACCGGCCAATTGTACCGCAGCCCGGCCGGGCTGCGGGGTCCGGCCGGATCTCGCCGCGAGCGGCTGGCCGGCGCCCCGCGGGGGGCAACCCTGTGATCGTCGGATGCTCGCAGGTCACTTCGTTCGGAGTGACCTTCCAGACGGGCTGCTTCGGGCGCCCGGGAGCTGCTCGAGCACACCGTCGTCGAAGACGACGACCCCCTCCGCGACCGTCCGGTGAACGCGTAGCCCCGGCAGCGCCCCATCGGGGCCGCTCAGTGGGTCCGCAGACACGACGATCCAGTCGGCCGGCCCACCCACCGCGAGCGGCGGGCGCGCCGGGCCGCCCCCGCCGGGCTGGCGTCTCGTGAAGAGCCTCAGCCCCTCGAGGCGGGTCAGGCGATTCTCCGGCTGCCAGCCGCCGGGCGGCGCGCCGTCGGGATTCTGACGGGTGACGCCGGCGTGGACGTGCCGGAAGATCGGCTCTGGCACCGAGAACTCGTCGGTGGAGCCGGCAAGGCGGGCGCCCCCCCGGATGAGCCGCCCGAACGCGTAGACGCGGGCAGCCCCGGGGTCCCCCACCCGCGCCTGCTCCATGGTGTGGCCCTCGGCATCGGGCCACACGAAGCCCGGCTGCACCACCAGCACCACGCCCAGGCGCGCGGCGCGGGCGATGTCGGCCTCGGAGGCGAAGGAGAAATGCTCCACGCGCAGCCGACGCGGGTCGAGGGAAGGCCGGGCGGTGAGCAACGCCTCGTAGGCGTCGAGCACGCTGGCGACCGCGGCGTCCCCGATCGCGTGGGTGGCGACATCGAGCCCGGCGTCGAGGGCGCGCTGGGCCCACCGCTCGATCGACTCCCGGTCCATGCGCGGCACGCCGTGCGTCGAGGGGTCGTCGTCGTACGGATGAGTCAGGGCCGCGCCGCGGCTGCCGAGGGCGCCGTCGGCGAAGAGCTTCAGGTGTGTCACGTGCAGCCGCGGAGACAGCTCGGGGGGACCCGAGAGCACGCGCGTGGCGAGGGCGCTGGGGGCGGGGATCATGAGGCCCACGCGAACGGGCAGCGGCCGGTCGGAGTCCGCACGCACCAGGAGGTCCAGGTAGCGTTCGAGCGGGGCCTCGAGATCGACCAGCCCGGGCGGCGACAGGAATCCCGCGTCGTCCACCTCGGTCACGCCACGCGCGGTGAGTGACTCCACGGCCCTGCGAAAGGCTGCGATCACGTCGGCCTCCGCCAGCGGCGGCACCAGGGCGAGCAGCGGCTCGTTGGCACGCTCCAGCAGCACTCCCGTGGGCGCTCCGTTCTCGTCCCGCGGGACTCGTGAGCCTGGGGGCTCGGCGCCGGCGGACGGAGCGAAGCGCAGGGCCGCAAGGTTGGCCCAGCCGGCGTGCCCGTCCACGCGCGCGAGCAGCACCGGGTTGTCGGGACAGGCCCGGGTCAGCGGCTCGTGCCCCGGGAGCCCGGAGTCTCCCCAGACGCCCTGGCTCCAGCCCGCGCCCGTGACCCAGGCCCCGGTCGATGCCAGGCGGCAGCGTTCGGCGAGGGTCGCGGCGACGCTCTCGACGTCCAGCCCGGCGAGCTCCGCCTGCAGCGCGGCGTGCCGCTCGCGGTTGAGAAGGGCGAGACCCAGGTTGAGCAGATGCACGTGGTGGTCCTTGAAGCTGGGCATCAGGGCACGTCCGTTGAGGTCGAGCTCCCGTGTGCGGGGCCCCCGAAGCTCCAGGACGTCGTCCAGGGCGCCGAGGGCGAGCACCACCCCGCCGGCAAAGGCGGCGGCCTCGACCCGCGGCCGTTCGGGGTCGAGGGTCAGCACGGGACCGCCGTGGACGATCCAGTCGGCCCTCGGGATCGGCGCGGCGCCCCCCGGAGGCACCGCGAGGGCCAGGATCAGCATCGTGCCGAGGGGGCGCATCGTCACTCCTTTCGAGGACCGAACCGGCCTGCGGCCGGCCGCCTTGGCCAAACGACACGATCCCGCCAAGGCGATCGCGTCCCGGGCAGACCACCGAGTTCGACCCGGGGGGCTGGCAGAGTCTACCGGCGGACAGCAGCGCCGTCGACGGCTAGACGTGGTGCCACACGAGACCGGCGATCCGCCCGTCGCGGTCGAGCCTGACTCTCAGGAATACCCGTCCACGCTCGTGCTGCGCGCGGAAGACGAGCTCGTCGGCCCCTCGCCCGGCGCCGACGAGATCGAAGGCCCGGAGCGGACCGAGCGACCGCGCGCGGGCGGAGAGGGAGGAAGCGCCCTCCCAGGCCGCGACACGCATGCCCGACGCCCAGCGCTCGGGACCGGGGGCACCCGAGAGCAGCCCCGCGTACTCGGCGCGGATGGCGAGCGTGCGAGCGGGATCGGGATCGGCCGCCGGCCGGAGCGCGAGGAAGGAGACCCCGGGCAGGTAGTGGCCGGCCACGCCGTAGGCCAGGCCGACGGGGTCGCTCCCCGACGAGTGGCGCAGGTTCGTGAAGACCACGACCGAGAGGTCGGCGTCCGGCAGCTTCACGAACCCCACCCCCGTGAAGCCCGAGTGCAGGACGACACGGTGCCCGAAGACCTCGTCCAGACCGAAGCCGAGCCCGTAGCACGGCCACTGGCCGATCTCGCGGGCCTCGTCTCCATCGCCGCGGCGGGCGGGGGTCCACATCGCGGCTCGACTCTCCCGCGAGAGCACGCGGTCGTCGTCCAGCGCCAGGAGCCACCGGGCGAAGTCCCGGACGGTCATCGCCACGTCGTTGTAGAGGGGGCCGAAGTCGATGTCGCGACCGGGGTCGCGACGGAGGTCGCCTTCGCCACCCTTCCAATAGGGCGCCACCCGCCCGGGTAGCAGCGCATCCGGGTCGAAGTAGGACGCTGCCTCCATTCCGGCGCGACGGAAGATCTCTCGCTCCATGAAGGCTCGCCAGGGCTCCCCGCTCGCATGCTCGATCACCAGCTGCGCGAGGAGGAAGTTCGCGTCCGAGTAGAGGAAGCGCTCGCCGGGCGGCGCCACCGGCACGAGCTCCCGGATGTGGGCGAGGAGCTCCCCGGTCGTGTACTCGCTCAGAAGACGGCCGGTGACGGCCGGGGCGACCTCGTCCGGCAACCCGGAGGTGTGCGACAGCAGGTGCCGCAGGAGGACCCCGCGCCAGGGTCCCTCAACGTGCTGCGCGAGCGGCTCGGCGAGCGACAGCCGGCCCCTCTCCACGAGCCGCATGACGCCCGCGGCCGTCAGCTCCTTGTCGAGTGAGGCGATCGGGAAGACCGAACGCTCGTCCACCGGAACCCCGAGCTCGGCGTTGGCCACGCCGTAGCTGCTCGTCCGCACGATCTCGCCGCCGCGGGCCACCGCGAGCGCCAGGCCCGGGATCCCTCGCGCCGCCATCTCGGCCTCGATGTAGACGTCGATCTCGTCGGCTCCCCCCGACGTGGCCACCAGCACCACGAGGGCCGTGCCGAGCACCTTCCGACGAAGGAGACCGTGGGTCATCGTGCGAGCACGCAGTGTACTCCACCCCGCGAGAGGCCCGCCAGGCGATGCGCGGGGCTCGACGTACGGATCGTCCGGCCGGTCAGCCCTGCTCGCCGAGGGTGCTTCGGTCGCGCCTGCTCAGCGCGTACACCGGGACCGCGACGAGAAGCAGCACGAATCCCCAGAGCAGGGCATCGCGTCCCGCGCCGAAGAGCGCCCAGAGCGAGTACCCCGCCCCGAGGACGCCGGCACCGGCGAGCCAGGGAGCCGGCCGGCCGATGCCGGGCAGCTGTCCCCGCCGCATGAGGTCGAGGAGGGCGAGGCTGCACACGAGGTAGGCAACGAGGCAGGCGGTCGTGGAGAGCAGGATCATGAAGGTGAAGATCTCGACCATCGTCGAGTGGGCGTTGGCCAGCACCAGCAGGGTCACGAGCGCGCTGGTGAAGATGAAGGCGAAGGCGGGGGTGCCGCGCTTCGACTCGCGGGCGAACACCTTCGGGAAGACACCGTCGCGAGCCATGGCCCGGGGCAGCTCGCCCTGGAGGAGAATCCAGCCGTTGAGCGCGCCGAAGGCGCTGATGGCGGCGAAGACCACGACGAGCGTGGCCGCCCCCTCGCCCCAGAGCGGACGGATCGCGTCGGCGAACGGGGCGCTGGAGATGGCGAGCTGGGACCCGGGGACGAGCAGGAGGACCGCGCCGCAGGCGGCGGCGCAGAGGACGGCAGTGACGGCGGTCCCGACCATCGTGGCGCGGGGGACGGTCCGCTCGGGGTTCTCGACCTTGTCGGCGGGGACGGTGGCGGACTCGAGCCCGAGCAGCGCCCACAGCGTGAGGGTCGCGGCGGCCGTGGTCCCGTCGAGGCTCAGGGGCGGCCCCTCGGCGAGGCCCGGCATCGGGCGTCTCAGGAAGACGAGGAGGATCCCCACCAGCGCCACCGCGAGAAGCGGGAGCAGCTTGAGGACCGTCGTGACCGCCTGCACCCACCCGGCCGCGCGCACGCCGACGCAGTTGACGAAGGTCAGCAGCCAGAGGAGGGCCAGCGTCACCGCGACCGAGGCCCCGGGGACGGTCGCGATCGCGGGGACGAGGGTGCTCAGATAGCTGACCCCGCCGGTGGCGATGGCGGCGTTGCCGACCCAGACCGAGACCCAGTAGCCCCAGGCGACGACGAAGGCGGGCAGCGCACCGAACGCGACTCGCGTGTAGACGTAGAGGCCGCCGTCGCGGGGGAAGGCACGGCTCAGGGCGGCGAAGACGAGGGCGAGCGTCACGGCGCCGGCCGCCGAGAGCAGCCAGCCGGCCAGGCCGTTGACGCCGTAGGGGGCGAGGGACGCGGGCAGGAGAAAGACCCCCGAGCCGATCATGTTGCCCGCCACGAGGGCCACCGCCATCCAGAAGCCGAGGCGTCCGGTCGAGACGGTCCTGGCGGCCCGGTCCGCGGGCGCGGCGGCCGGCGGAGGGGCGCTCACGCCGGGCGCTCCAGTCCGAGGGCCAGGCCCTGGCCCACGCCGGTGCACAGGCTCACGAGGGCGCGAGGAGCCCCCCGGCGCCTCATCTCCAGGACCGCCGTCGTGCACAGCCGCGCCCCGCTCGCGCCGAGCGGGTGGCCCAGGGCGATGGCGCCTCCGTTGGGGTTGACGACGTCGGCGTCGTCGGGGAGGCCCAGCGCCCGGGTGCACGCCAGCACCTGGGCCGCGAATGCCTCGTTGACCTCGATCAGCTCGTAGTCCGCCAGGGCGTGTCCCTCCCGGGCCAGGAGCTTGCGGATGGCGGGCACCGGACCGAGCCCCATGGTGCGGGGGGGCACGCCGGCGCTCGCCATGCCCGAGACCCGGGCGAGGGGCTCGAGGCCGTAGCGGGTGGCGGCCGCCTCCGAGGCGAGGAGGAGGGCCCCGGCGCCGTCGTTGATGCCCGACGCGTTGCCGGCGGTGATGGTGGTTCCCGGGCCGAGCAGTGGCGAGAGCCGCTCCAGAGCCTCGAGGGTGGTGCCGGGGCGCGGGTGCTCGTCGCGGTCGACCTGGCGCGTCTCCTTCCGGGCCGGCACGGACACCGTCGTCAGCTCCTCCGCGAGGGCGCCCGCGGCGCGCGCGCGCTCGGCACGCTGCTGGCTGCGCAGCGCGTAGGCGTCCTGGGCGGCGCGGTCGATCCCGTGCTCCCGCGCCAGGTTCTCCGCCGTCTGGGTCATGGAGTCGATGCCGTACCGCTCCTTCATGACCGGGTTGACGAAGCGCCAGCCCAGGGTCGTGTCCTCGAGCTTCTGGTCCCGGCCGAACGCGGTGCCGGCCTTGCCCACGACGTAGGGCGAGCGGGTCATGCTCTCGACTCCGCCGGCCAGCACCAGATCGGCCTCTCCGAGCCGGATCGCACGCGCGGCCTGGCCAACGGCTTCGAGGCCCGAGGCGCACAGGCGGTTCACCGTGACCCCGGGCACGGAGTCGGGAAGGCCGGACAGGAGCGCGGCCATGCGGGCCACGTTGCGGTTGTCCTCGCCCGCCTGATTGGCGCAGCCGAGGACCACCTCGTCCAGCGCGGCCCAGTCGACGCCCGGGTGGCGCTCGATGAGGGTGGCGATCGGGATCGTGGCGAGGTCGTCGGCCCGCACGGCAGCGAGCGCCCCCCCGTACCGGCCGAAGGGGGTGCGGACGGCGGCGCAGATGAAGGCGTGTCTCATGGCTCAGCCCTCGACGGCGGGCGCGACCGCCACGATGGCGTTCTCGATGGCCTGCCCGGCCTCGCGCAGCGCGGGGAGGATCTCCTTCAGGGCCCGCTCGCGGACGCCCTGGCCGAACGGCATGCCGACGTTGAGGGCGGCGAGCGTGCGGCCCTGGCGGTCGCGGAGCGGCACCGCGATCGAGCACAGGCCGACCTCGATCTCCTGGAGGACGAGCGCGTGGCCCTGGTCACGCACGCGAAGGATCTCGGCCCTCAAGGCGCCCTTCTCGTGGACGGTGTGGGGCGTCAGCGGACGGGTCGGGGCCCGGGCGAGCCACTCGTCGAGCGCGTCGTCGGGAAGCCCGGCGAGGAGCACGCGGCCCATCGAGGCCGCGAAAGCGGGGAGTCGGGCGCCCACCCCCAGCGAGATGGCCATGATGCGACGGACGGGCACGCGCGCCACGTAGACGATGTCGGTGTCGTCGAGGACGGTGAGGGAGCACGACTCGTCCACCCGCCGCGCCAGCGTCTCCATGGAGGGCAGGGCGAGCTCGGGGAGCCCGAGAGAGGAGAGGTAGCCGAAGCCCAGCTCGAGGATCCGCGGGGTCAGGAAGAACTGCCGCCCCTTCTGCCCCACGTACCCCAGGTGCGCGAGGGTCAGGAGGCTCCGCCGCACGGTGGCCCGCGAGAGGCCCGTGCGCTCGGCCAGGTCCGACAGCGTGGGGGAGGAGTGCTCCTCGTCGAAGGAGCGGATGACCCCGAGGCCCCGGGCGAGGGACTGCACGAAGTCGGGACTCTCCTCGAACCGGGCGCGGACCATGACGGACCCTCGAGGCGCCGTTGACAAGGCGCTGGCGCGGGATTGTAATTGCGTTCGATATACGAATCAACGTTCGTATACCGAACACCGGGAGCCGGCCGGGTCATGTTCTCCGAGAGACGCGATGTCCTCCACAGCTGGTGCGTGCAGGCGGAGTGGAACGCCCCGACGGTCACGGGCGGCGCGGGCGCCTTCTTCTGGGACGAGCGGGGGCGCCGCTACCTCGACATGAGCAGTCTGGCGGAGTGCGTGACCCTCGGCCACCAGCACCCGGCGGTCGTTGGGGCGATCCGGGATCAGGCCGAGAGGCTGTGCTTCGTGACCGCGGCCTGGGGCGCCGAGCCGCGGGCCCGCCTCGCCGAGCGGCTCCTCGACAAGTCCGGCTTCGCGGGGGGGCGGGTCTTCTTCACCCTCGGGGGGGCGGACGCGAACGAGCACGCGGTGAAGATCGCCCGCCAGGCCAGCGGGAAGCCCCGAGGGTGGGTCGTGGGCCGCGACCGGTCCTATCACGGCGCAACCTACGCGACGATGGCCTTCTCCCGTGACGCCCGCACGCAGCACCTCGTCGATCCCGCCGAGTGGCGAGCGGTCCACGTGCCGGCGCCCTACGCCTACCGCTGTCCCTTCGGCTCGGGCTCCGACGACGAGTGCGCCGAGCGGGCCGCCCGCTGCGTCGGGGCGACGATCGGCGAGCGGGGCGCCGACGCGGTGGCTGCCGTCCTGATGGAGCCGAATGCCGGCACCAACGGGATCGTTCCCCCGGAGCGCTACTGGCCGCTCCTGCGCGAGGAGACGCGACGCCGGGGCGTGCTCCTCATCGCTGACGAGGTGATGAGCGCCTTCGGACGCTGCGGCGAGTGGTTCGCGTGGCAGCGCCACGGCGAGGCCGGGCGTCCCGACATCATGACGCTGGCCAAGGGGCTCACCGGAGCCCACGTGCCCCTCGGCGCGGTGGTCCTGTCCCGCGACGTCGCGTCCCGCCTCGAGAACGAGATGCTGCCCACGGGCCTCACCTACTGTGGGCACCCGCTCGGCTGCGCCGCCGGGGTGGCGGCGCTCCAGGCCTACGAGGATGAGGGTCTCATCGAGCGGTCGCGGGTGCTGGGGGGCGGGATGCGGGCGATGCTCCGGGACGTCCAGGAGCGCGTGCCCGCGATCGGAGACGTGCGCGGCGGGCACGGTCTCTTCGCGGTGGTGGAGCTCGTGAAGGACCGCACGACGCGGGAGCCGGTCGCGCCGTGGCCGCAGGTCCACCCCTCGCTCCGAACCTTCCTGGAGAGGGGTCGGGAGGCGGGGGTCTCCTTCGCGGTGCAGGGCAATCTCGTCATCCTCGCGCCTCCCCTCGTGATCGGGGAGGCGGATCTCATGGACGCGCTCGGTCTGATGGAGCGCTTGCTCACGGAGCTGTCCTGGCCATGACCTTCAAGCTGACGTACTCGACGATGTTCGATCCCCCCGAGGAGATGCACAGCCGCTTCGAGACCGCGCTCGACGAGGTGCGGAAGGGGTGCGGGGCGACCCACGCCCTCTCCGTGGACGGCCGCGACGTCGCGTCGGCCCGGTCCTGGGAGAAGAGAAGCCCGGTGGACCAGCGCGTGGTCCTCGGCCGCTTCGCCCTCGCCGACGCTGAGGACGTCGACCGGGCGGTGGCGGCGGCGAAGAGGGCCTTCGACGGATGGAGGGCGACGCCGGCAGCGGAGCGGGTTCGGCTGGTGAAGCGCGTCGCCGCGCTCCTCGAGGAGCGGGTCTTCACGATCGGGGCGGTCGTCGCCCTGGAGGTGGGGAAGAACCGCATGGAAGCCCTGGGCGAGACCCAGGAGACGGCCGACTTCTTCTCCGGCTACGCGGCCGAGGTGGAGCGGAACCAGGCCTACGACCACGTCCTGCCCGACGACCCGCTTCCCGGGTTCCGCTCGCACAACCGCAGCATCATGAAGCCCCACGGGGTGTGGGGCGTCATCACCCCCTTCAACTTTCCCCTCGCCCTCGCCGGGGGGCCGGTGGCCGCCGCCCTCGTGACCGGCAACACCGTGGTCTTCAAGGGGGCCACCGACACCCCCTGGTCCGGCCACCTTCTCGCCGAGTGCCTCCGCGACGCGGGGCTGCCGGCGGGGGTCTTCAACTACGTGACCGGCTCCGGACCGGTGGTGGGAGAGGCCCTCGCGAGCCACCCGGACCTCGCCGGCCTGACCTTCACCGGCTCCCACGAGGTGGGGATGAGCCTGTACCGCCGGATGGCGTCCGGTCCGTACCCGCGCCCCTGCATCGCGGAGATGGGGGGCAAGAACCCGTGCGTGGTCACGGCGCGGGGCGACCTCGAGCGCGCCGCCACCGGCATCGTGCGCTCCGCCTACGGGCTCACCGGTCAGAAGTGCTCCGCCCTGTCGCGGGTCTACGTCGAGGGGGACGTGGCCGACGCCCTCCTCGCGAAGGTGGTGGAGAAGACCGAGGCCATCCGCGTGGGCGACCCCTGCGTGCGGGAGAACTGGATGGGGCCGGTCATCAACGGGGCCGCGGCCGAGAGCTACGAGCGCTACTGCGGGCAGCTCCGACGGGACGGCGCCCGGATCCTCGTGGGCGGGACGCGCCTGACCGACGGGGCGCTGGCCCACGGCTTCTTCGTGGCACCAACGGTGGCTGAGGCGCCCCCGGACCACCCGCTCTTCCGCGAG
Organism: Acidobacteriota bacterium; assembly: GCA_022340585.1. GTDB lineage: Bacteria > Acidobacteriota > Vicinamibacteria > Fen-336 > Fen-336 > JAJDNS01. Next base: position 59,385 of record JAJDNS010000051.1, on the reverse strand, counting down.
GAGATGTTCCAGCCGATCGTCATGGTGGCCCGGGTGAAGGACCTCCGCGAGGGCATGGCCCACGCCAACGACACCACCCTCGGGCTGACCGCGGGCTGCTACGGCGACGACGAGGACGCGCGCTACTTCCTCGACCACACCGAGGCCGGCGTGACCTACGTCAACCGGCCCCAGGGCGCCACCACCGGCGCCTGGCCCGGCTACCAGCCCTTCGGCGGGTGGAAGGGCTCGGGCTCCACCGGCAAGGCCATCGGGTCCGTCTACTACCTGCCGCTCTACCTCCGGGAGCAGTCCCAGACCGTCGTCGAGTGAGCCCATGCCCGAGCTCAGCCTGACCGAGGCGATCGCCACCCACGTCCGGGACGGCCAGACGCTGGCCCTCGAGGGCTTCACCCACCTCATCCCGTTTGCCGCCGGCCACGAGATCGTCCGCCAGGGACGCCGCGATCTCCACCTCGTGCGCATGACCCCCGACCTCGTCTACGACCAGATGATCGGGGCCGGCTGCGCCCGCGCCCTCACGTTCTCGTGGGGCGGGAACCCCGGTGTCGGCTCGCTCCACCGCCTCCGGGACGCGGTGGAGCACGGCTGGCCGACTCCCCTGGCGATCCACGAGCACGCCCACGCGGGGATGGCGGCGGCGTACGCCGCCGGGGCCTCCAATCTGCCCTTCGGTGTGCTGCGCGGGTCCCCCGGCACCGACCTGCCGCGGGTCAACGACGAGATCCGGACCGTGACCTGCCCCTACACCGGCGAGACCTTGACCACCGTTCCCGCCCTGCGGCCGGACGTGACGATCCTCCACGGGCAGAGGGCGGACCGGAAGGGAAACGTCCTCATGCGGGGAATCGTCGGCATTCAGAAGGAGGCGGCCCTGGCCGCCCGCGTCCTCCTCGTCACCGTGGAGGAGATCGTAGACGACCTCGGGGCCACGATGAACGCGCTCGTCCTGCCGCACTGGGTCGTCACCGCGGTCTCCAGCGTGCCGGGCGGGGCGTGGCCGTCCTACGCCCAGGGGCACTACCCCCGGGACAACGCCTTCTACCGGGCCTGGGACACCGTCGCGCGCGATCGGGAATCCTTCACCGGGTGGATGGGGCGGCACGTCCTCGGAACCGCGAGCCACGCCGACTTCCTCCGGTCTCTCGAGGCGGCGGGAGGGGAGGCGCCGCGGTGAGCGAGACTCGATCCTGGACGCCCGACGAGATGATGACCGTGGCCGCCGCCCGCCTGCTGTGGGACGGCTGCGTGTGCTTCGTGGGGATCGGCCTGCCCTCGGCCGCCGCCAACCTCGCCCGCCACACTCACGCGCCCGACATCGTCCTCATCTACGAGTCGGGCACGATCGGGTCACGGCCCGACGTTTTGCCCCTCTCGATCGGGGACGGCGAGCTGGCGGAGACCGCCACCGCGATCGTCTCCCTCCCGGAGGTGTTCGCCTACTGGCTCCAGGGCGGGCGCGTCGACGTGGGCTTCCTCGGCGCGGCGCAGATCGACCGCTTCGGCAACCTCAACTCCACGGTGATTGGCGAGTACGCCCGGCCGAGGACTCGCCTGCCGGGGGGAGGCGGCGCTCCCGAGATCGCCACTCACGCCCGGCAGACCTTCGTCGTGCTCAAGCACTCGCCCCGCTCGCTGGTGCCGAAGCCGGACTTCGTGACGAGCGCCGGCTTCTTCGAGGGACGCGGGAGCCGGGCGCGGGCGGGAGCACCCGGCGCGGGCCCCCGGGTCGTGATCACCGACCTCGGCCTCCTGAGGCCGGAGGCGGGCTCCGAGGAGCTGGTCCTCGCGGCCCGCTACGAGAACGTCGACGTGGACGAGATCCGTCGCGCCACCGGCTGGCCCTTGAGGACCGCCGACCCGGTCGAGGTCGTCGCCCCACCCACCGGGGACGAGCTGCGCATTCTCCGAGACCTCCACGAGCGCACGCGCCGTGCCCACCACCGACCGTCCCCGCTGCCGGTCTGAAAGGAATCACGCCGATGAAGAACCCCCACGCCCCAACCGAGCTGCCGGGGCCCCGGGCCCGGGCCCTCCTCGACCGAGACAGGCCCGTCAGCTCGCCGTCGTACCCGCGCGACTATCCCTTCGTGATGTCCCACGGCCGGGGCGCCGAGGTGTGGGACGTGGACGGCAACCGCTTCCTCGACTTCGCCGCCGGCATTGCCGTGTGCGCCACCGGGCACGCCCACCCCGAGGTGGTCGGGGCGGTGAAGGAGGCCGCCGACCGCTTCCTGCACATCAGCGCCGACTACTGGCACGAGGGCCAGGTGCGCCTCTCCGAGCGCCTCGCCGCGCTGGCACCCATGGGAGAGCCGGCGATGGTCTTCCTCGCGCAGTCCGGCACCGAGAGCGTCGAGGGGGCGCTCAAGCTCGCCCGCTTCGTCACCGGCCGCCCGCGCTTCCTCGGCTTCCTCGGCGGCTTTCACGGTCGGACCATGGGCTCGCTCTCCTTCACCTCCAGCAAGTACACCCAGCAGAAAGGCTTCTTCCCGACGATGCCGGGCGTGACCCACGTGCCCTACCCCAATCCCTACCGGCCTCTCTTCGCCGGAGAGGACCAGGGGAACGCCGTGCTCGATTACATCGACCACGTGCTCTTCGCGGGAGCGGTGCCGCCGAGCGAGGTCGCGGCCGTCCTCGTCGAGCCGATCCTGGGCGAGGGCGGGTACATCGTCCCGCCGGACGGGTTCCTCCGGGGGCTGCGCGAGCTGTGCGACCGCCACGGGATCCTGCTCATCTTCGACGAGGTCCAGTCGGGGGTGGGGCGCACCGGCCGGATGTTCGCGAGCCAGCACTGGGACGTGGCCCCCGACGTCATGACCCTGGCCAAGGGTCTGGGGTCGGGTCTCCCGATCGGCGCCGTCGTCGCGAAGCGGCGCCTGATGGAGAAGTGGACGCACGGCGCCCACGGCAACACCTACGGGGGGAACCCCCTCTGCTGCGCCGCCGCCCTCGCCACCCTCGACCTCGTCGAGCGCGAGTACGCGGCCAACGCCGCGGCGGTGGGGACCTACTTCATGGAGCGGTTGCGGGAGCTCCAGGCGCGCCACGAGATCATCGGCGAGGTCCGGGGCAGGGGTCTCATGATCGGAGTCGAGCTGGTCACGGATCGGGCCTCGCGGGCGCCGGCCCGAGAGGTTGCGGAGGCGGTTCTCCACCGCGCCTTCCACAACGGGCTCATCCTGCTGTCGTGTGGCGCCAGCACCGTCCGCTTCATGCCGCCCCTGATGATCACGAGAGCGGACGTCGACGAGGCGCTGTCGATCCTCGAGCCCAGCCTGGTCGAGGCGATGGAGGCCACGGTCTCCGCCGGCCGAAGAACCACCGAGCGAGGAGGTCCCGCATGAGCGAGTCAGCAGGCTATCGATACGTGCTAGCCCTTGCCGCCCTGGCTGCATTCGGAAGCACAGCCCTTCCGGCTGAGGATCTCGCCGGCTTCTCTCCGGGCTCCGTGGCGCGCCAGCGTGAGGCCGAGGCCGCGCTCCGGGACATCCCCTCGGCGGAGCGGACACGAGCCTGGCATCGCCGCTTCACCGCCGAGCCCCATCCCGCGGGATCGGAGGAGAACAACGCGCTCGCCCGCTTCGTCGCCGAGGAGTGGAGGAAGCAGGGCCTCGAGGACGTGACGGTCCACCGCTACGACGTCCTCAACACCGCTCCCCGCGAGGTGTCGCTGGTGATGGTCGCCCCCGTCCGCTACGAGGCGAGCCTGCGGGAGGAGCCCTACGATGTCGACCCGGACACGAAGAACCCGCGGGTCAGCCCGGGTTACCTCGGGATGTCCGCCTCGGCCGAGACGGAGGCCCCCGTGGTCTACGCCCACGCCGGCAACCCCGAGGACTACGCCTACCTGCGCGCGCAGGGGGTCGACGTGCGGGGCAAGATCGCGCTCGTTCGCTACTCGAACCCCTACAGCTACCGGGGCTTCAAGGCGCTCACGGCGGAGCGGGAGGGCGCGGCCGGCATCCTCATCTACTCCGATCCCGCGGAGGACGGGTTCACGCAGGGGCCGGTGTTCCCCGAGGGGCCCTGGGGCCCCGAGAGCCACATCCAGCGCGGCGCGATCACCTACGACTTCATCGTCCCCGGCGACCCGTTGACACCGGGCTGGCCGTCGCTGCCGGGTGCGCCACGGGTGCGGCTCGACGAGGCGCGCTCCCTGCCTCGGATCGCGGGACTCCCGCTCTCCTGGAAGGATGCGAAGCCCCTCCTCGAGAACATGGACGGGCCGGTGGCGCCCGAGGATTGGCAGGGCGGGCTGCCGATCGAGTACCGGCTCGGCGGCGAGCGGGTCCGCGTCCGCATGAAGGTCGACATGGACAACAGCGTCGGCCCCAACCTCGTGGTCGAGGGGCGGATCCGCGGATCCGAGCTCCCCGACGAATGGGTCGTCCTCGGGAACCACCGCGACGCCTGGGAGTTCGGCGGAGTGGACCCATCGAGCGGAACCGCCTCGATGATGGAGCTGACCCGCGCCCTCGGGGAGCTCGCCCGGCGCGGCATCCGGCCTCGGCGGACGCTCGTCTTCTGCTCGTGGGACGGCGAGGAGGTGGGTCTCACGGGCTCGACCGAGTGGGGCGAGCACTTCGCCCCCGAGCTGAAAGCGAGGGCGGTGGCCTACCTCAACGTCGACTCCTCGGCGGCCGGCCCCGACTTCCAGCCCCAGGCGATCGGCTCGCTCGCGCCGCTCCTGCTCGAGGTCGCGCGCGGCTTCGAGGACCCGGCCACCGGGGGACCGCTCGTCGACGCGCTCCGGGCGCTGCAGAAGAAGGCGCGGGAGAAGGCGGGCGAGACGGGTCCCGTCCCGGACGCATCCCTCGTGGACGTGCGGATCGGGAGCGGCTCCGACCACACCGTGTTCCTCAACCACCTCGGGATCCCCACCGTGAACCTCTCGTTCGACGGACCGTACGGCGTCTACCACTCCGTCTACGACGGCTTCTACTGGATGAACCACTTCGGCGACCCTGGCTACCGCTACCACGTCCTTCTCGCGCAGATCTGGGGCACGCTGGCGCTGCGGCTCGCCAACGCGGACCTACTGCCCTTCGATTTCGCCGCGCAGGCGCGGCACCTGCGCACATTCGTCGACGAACTCGGGAAGGCCACGGAGGAAGGCCGGCTCGATCTGTCAAACCTGAAGAGTCGAATCGACGCCCTGGAGGCGGCGGGAGAGGGCCTGAACGAGGCCGCCCGCCGCGCGCTCGAATCGGGCGGCGTGGCCGCCGAGGTCGCGGAGCGCGTGAACCGCGGCATCCGCGAGGTGGAGCGCAACTGGCTCGATCCCGAGGGGCTGCCGGGCCGACCGTGGTTCCGGCACACGCTCTATGCGGCGCGCTTCACCTACGCGCACCTCGAGCTGCCGGGCGTCACCGAGGCGGCGGAGGAGGGCGACTGGGACCGGGCCGCCCGCCAGGCGGCCATCCTCGAGCGCGCGGTCTCGCGCAACGCGGCGCTCGTCGATGAGGTCGCCCAAACGCTCGCGGGGGAGAAGTCCTCGCCTGTCGTCGACCAGTCGAAGCGTCCGTAGTGCGAACCCGGTTTGGCGGTCCGCAAGCTCGGACTGCCAGGCCGCCTCATCGCGTGTACGGGGGACGTGGAGCACGGCCGGCCACCGCCTACTGGACCTCCTGCACCACGCGCAGGCCCACGTGGTGGAGCTGGTGGGCCGAGGGGGTGCCGATCCGGGCCGCGCACCGCACGGCGGGCGGGAAGCTGCGCCACGCCCCCCCGCGCACCACCCGGGTGGTCCCCGCGGCCGGACCGGCCGGGTCCTGTTCCTCCTCGGCATGGGGGTAGGGCCCGTAGGCGTCGAGGGTCCACTCGGCCACGTTCCCGAGCATGTCGAAGAGACCCCACGCGTTCGGTTCCCTGCCGGCCACCGGGTGGGTCATGCCTCCGCTGTTCTCGGCGTACCAGGCCACCGCGGGACGCTCCGCCCTCGACACGACCTCGGCGGCCCCCGCCCGGCAGGCGTACTCCCACTCGGCCTCGGTGGCCAGGCGGTAGGGGGCGCCCTCCCTCTCCGAGAGCTTGACGCAGAACTCCCGGGCATCCTTCCACGAGACCGACGTCACCGGCAGGTCGTCTCCCTGGTGCTGGCTGCGGTTCCAGGGCATGAGGGCGAGCCACTGGACCTGGGTGACCTCGGTGGCGGCGATGCGGAAGGGGCGGGTCAGGGTGACCCGGCGCGGAGTCTCCTCCTCCTGCCGCAGGGGCTCACCGGCGGGGCTCCCCATCTGGAAGGTCCCCGCCGGCACGAGGACCATGCGCATCCCCAGTGAGTTGACCACGACGTCGCCGCTCCCGGCCCCGGCCGCGGAGCCGAGAGTGGCCGCGGTCCAGAGGGCCGCGGCGACCGCGGTGAGCGCCGGAGCCCGCCGCCGCGCCGTCCCCATCAGCTCCGCAGCCCGGAGAGGTCGGCCTCGAGCACCTCGCTCGCGTTCATCACCTCGTCCCAGGTCACCTCGGCGCCGCGCCAGGCCGCGGTCCGCCCCACGATCGTGGTCAGGTTGCTGCGCACGCTCGGGGCCACGGTGGGGTTGCTCCAGTCGCCTCGGGTGACGGCCTCGTGGAAGTCGGCCACGTTGGCCTCGGCGCCGGCGCCATACAGGTTCGGGATCTTCCCCCCCTTGTACGGCAGGCGTCCGCGGATCGAGACCTCGCCGAAGTAGTGGGTGTCGAGGGTGCCGTCGGTGCCGTACATGCGGCAGCAGATGTCGTCCCACCCCGCGCCGAGCTGCTTCGAGCAGAACGTGACCAGGACGTCCTCGGGGAAGGTGAAGCTCACCGAGAAGGTGTCCCAGCAGTTGCCGGCGGCGCGCGCCTTCTGCCCCCCGGTCCCCGCCGCCTTCACCGGCGCCGCGTCCAGGACCCAGCTCGCCACGTCCAGGGCGTGGATGTTCTGCTCGGTGATGACGTCCCCGGAGAGGGCCCGGTCCAGCCCCCAGGCCCGGAGCCGCATCTCCGGATCGCCGGGGTTCTCCTCGAGCCACTGCGCCTGCTCGCCCCACGTGGGACCGCAGATGTAGGTGGCCTCGCCGCACACGATGCGACCGATGTCTCCGTACTGGGCTCGCTTGACCGCCTCCCGGTAGAAGGCATCGGTGCGGGTCTGGAAGTCCACGAGGAAGCACTGCCCCTTCTCCGTGGCCCGGCGGCCACTCTCCTCCACCGTCCGGCAGCCGGGAACGTCCACCGCCACCGGCTTGGCCAGGTACACGTGCTTCCCGGCCTCCACCGCGTCCCGGGCCTGGGACGGGTGGAAGAAGGGCGGGCTCTCGATCACCACCGCGTCCACGTCGCTGTCCAGGATCTGGCGATAGCCGTCGAGACCGGTGTGGCGTCGGTCCACGGGAACCCCGAGCTTCTCGCCAAAGGCGTCCACCTTGTCCTGGAAGTAGTCGGCGGCGGCGCGGATCTCGTAGCCCCCGTGCTTCTGGAACAGGTCGGCGATCCAGGTGCCGCGGCCGCCGCACCCGATGCAGCCCAGGGTCAGGCGGGAGCTGGCCTGCGAGCCCCGGGCCTCCCGGGGCGACACCAGAAGGGGGCCGCCGATGGCGGCGGCGGCGGCCAGGAACTCCCGGCGGCTCGCCGTGGAGCCCGCGGGCTGCTGAGGGCGATTGGGGGAATCAGCATCGTCGCGCATGGGACTGCCTCCGTTCGCGCGGATGTTACCGCGCCCCGAGGCCCTACGGGGTTGGGGAGGGCGAGATCCGAACGACCCCACCGGACTTCGCCGACTCGTAGGCGGCGAAGACCAGGCGCAGGGTCTCGTAGTTGTCCTCGGCGGTGGTCTCCGCCGCGCCTTCACCACGGATGGCGGCGAGGAGGTTGGCGTTGCAGGGCACCCCGCTGGCGTGGACGACGTCGTAGCGGGGATCGGCCCAGTCGTACCGTGGGGGCGGGACGCGGCGGGAGAGGGTGCCCTCCGCGGTCGTCGTCCGGAGCCAGTAGTCGGGTCCCAGCTCCGCCGAGCCCCGGGTGCCTTCGACGAAGACGAAGGTCTCCGGGAAGCGCTCGTGCTCGAGGGGCGTCCCGGCGTAGCCGAGGGTGACGAGGACGGTCGCCCCGGCTCGAGTCCGGAGGAGCACCGTGGCCACGTCCTCGCCGGCGATGTCGGCGTGGACCTTCTGCGTGTGGCACACCAGGCTCTCCGCCTCCCCAAAGAGGAAGCGGGTCACGTCGAGGACGTGGGTGCCCACGTCGGTGAGGACGAACTGCTCGAGGGTGCGCAGGAAGGGCTGGTTGGCGAAGACGTCGAAGCCCGACACCATCTCGATCCGAGCCCGGAAGACCGACCCGAGCCGGCCCTCGTCCACCACCGACTTGAGGGCCCGGAGCGGCGCCTGCCATCGGAAGTTCTCGTGCACGAAGAGCGGGGTCCCGGCGTCACGGCAGGCCTGGATCATCCGCTGCGCGCTCTCCAGGCTCTCGGCCAGGGGCTTCTGGCAGATCACCGCCCGAACCCGCCCGGCCGCGAGAGCCACGAACCGCTCGTGGGTCGAGGGGTCGGTGATGATGTCGACGAAGTCCAGGCTCTCCTTCTCGAGCAGCTCCTCGGCGTCGTCGTAGACCGCGTCGATGCCCAGCTCGCGGCCGAGGGCCTCGGCCTTGCTCCGGGTGCGGTTGTAGAGGGCCACGCACTCGGCCCCCCCCACCTCGCGCCAGGCAGAGAGCTGGAAACGCGCCCAGAACCCGGTGCCGAGGGCGGCGAATCTCAGGGCCTTCACGAACCCGCCACCTCCGCGTCGAGAGCGACGATGCCGTGTCCCCCGACGCGGAGAGCGTGTCGGCCCTCGGCCGCCGTCAGCCTCTGCCCCGTGGCCTCCTCGGGGACCCGCGACGCCCCCGCCACCGCCGTGGCCCCTGACCGCAGGTCCCGGCGCCAGGCTTCCGACGGGAGACCGGTGACGATCACGTCCAGCGGGCGCCGGGTCGCGTTGAAGACGTAGACCCGCCGGAGGCGGCCGGCCTGCACCGCGAGGGTGAGGCACCGCGAGCGGTCGTCCGGCTCGGCGCGGAGCACTCGGGCGTCGGGCGACGAGCCGGCCAGCGCCGCCAGCTCCGCAAGGATCTGGCCCACCGGAAGCAGGCGACCGTTCTCCATCACTCCGCCCGGGCCCTGGACCTCGAAGAGGGTGAGCCGGGTGAAGCCCGCCGCCACCGCCGCCGCCACGAGCCCCATGGTCCACCCCGCCCCGAAGAACGTGCGCTGGCGGGGGTCGGTGGCGGGACGAGGAAGCAGCGTGACGGGCGAGAGCGCGAGCGGCACGTCTCCGGAGAAGCCGCGGATGGTCTCCGCGATCCACCGGAGGCTCGTCGTGTTCTCGACCATCGTCGCATCGTCGAAGGCGTGGACCTGCGGGTTGACGGAGACGCTCACGAGCTCGAGGTCGGCGGCCGCGGCCCGCTCGCGGTTCAGCTCCGCGAAGAAGGCGTCGCTCCCCCCGCCCAGGGGCGGCGCCGGGGCGCCGGCGCCGAGCGCGTCCCGCGCGCGCTCCACCAGCCGGGGCGTGGTCGTCCGGGTGCCGGCATCGAAGACGAGCCAGGCATCCACCGGGGCGTCCGTGCTCCGCGCGCCTTCCGCCAGCTCGGTCAGCTCCCCGGCCGCCCTCTCCGCGGTCACGAAGGCCGCCACCTCGAGACCGGTCCCGCAGGCGTGGGCCACCCCGGCGGCCCGGCCAAGCGCCTCCCGCCACCCGCCGGCCGAGACCTCGAGGTCCACGCGCAGGTGGGAGGGAGCCAGGTCCCGCAGTCGATCGGCGGTCGTCGGCGGGATCGGCGAGGCTCCCAGCCCCAGGCCCAGCCGGGGCCAGGGTCGGACGACGTCGTCTTCGACGGCGACCTCGACGACCTCGTCCGAGAGCCATCCGCGGGCCGCCCCCTTCGAGGGGGACCCCACGGGGCCACGCAGGGTCAGCGTCACCGACTGCCGGATCCGCTCCCCTTCCTGGACCTCCACCGGCAGGGGCAGGGCCAGGGGGGTCGAGTACGTCTTGAACGAGGCGTCGGACCAGTTGCGCTGGTCCTCGGTCTCGAAGACCTCGCCCTCGAACCGCACCTCGGCCTCGACACCGGGGCGGACCTCGTGGCGCATGGCCCGCACGCCGAGAAACGGCTGGTGGGGCGAGACGAGGCGGGGAAACGCCTCGCCGGTGGACGTCCCGTCCGCCGTCTCCACTGCACAGGCAGCGCCCGCGCACTCCTCGACCGGGTGGAGCACGCAGAGCCCGATGCGGTTCCGGAGGAAGGTCGAGCGGGCGACCCCGTCCATCTCGAACCGCACGCGGCCATCGGCGCTTCCGGTCAGCCGGCCCTCCCACTCGAACCAGAGGGGCTCTTGCCGGTGGCGGGCGCGGAAGCTCACGACGAAGCGGTCGTCCTCCGCCTCGACCTGAAGGTCCTCGAGCACCGCTGGAACCGTCGCCCACTCCGGCGTCCGGACCGCGGCGTAGACCCCGTGCAGGACCTCGCGATCGCCGAGACGAATCCACCTGAGCTCGCCGCGATCGAACGCCAGCGTGAGCGGACCGGCACGAAGGGGGATGGGCGGGTTGTCTTCGGACATTGCTGGGCCTCCCGGCCCGGCTGAGGGACGCCGGCCGCGGCGAGTATATCGCTGCGCGCACCTTCGTCCGTGGAAGGGGGTGAACACCCTTCGTCTTCCGTCTAGACTGTGGGGATGGCCGAGGAACTACGAACGCCCTCCTGCGAGCCCCTGCCCTCCGCGCCGGGCCCGGACGAGCTGCGGCGCGCGCGGGAGGTGCTCGAGGCGGTGGTGAGCGACCGCTCGCTCCTGGCCCAGCTGCCCCACGAGGAGCGGACGGCTCTCCTCGCCGCCGCGGGCCGCGCGGTGCACCCCGAGACCGAGCAGAAGCGGAGGCTGGTCAAGGCGCTGCGGGCCCGGCGCCGGCGTCAGCTCGAGGCCCGCGACCGCGCCGTCCTGGCCCGGACCGGGATCCGGGCCGCGCGGGAGTCGGCGGTCTTCCTTCCGCCCCCGCGCCTCCTGACCGTCCCGACCCCGCCGGCCGGGGCGCCGCGGGAGGTCGAGAGCCCGAGGTCGTGCTACGTGTGCAAGGCCGCGTACCGGAGTGTCCACGCCTTCTACGACGCGCTTTGCCCCGAGTGCGCCGAGCTCAACTACGAGAAGCGCTTCCAGACCGCGGACCTCGAGGGCCGGGTGGCGCTCGTCACCGGAGCGCGGGTCAAGATCGGCTACCAGGCCGCCCTCAAGCTCCTGCGCGGCGGCGCCACGGTGGTGGCCACCACGCGCTTCCCCCACGACGCCGCCCGGCGCTACGCCACCGAGCCGGACTTCGCCGATTGGAGGAGACGCCTCCGGATTCACGGCCTCGACCTCCGACATTCGCCCAGCGTGGAGATCTTCTGCAGCCAGATGAACCACGAGCTCGGGCGACTGGACCTCCTCGTCAACAACGCCTGCCAGACCGTGCGCCGCCCCCCTGGCTTCTACGAGCACCTTCTCGAGTTCGAGGAGCGGCCCCTGGACGCGCTGCCCACGGAGCTGCGGCCTCTCGTCGCCCGGCACCACGAATCCGTCCACCTCCTCGAGACCGCCGCTCCCACGACCGACGCCGACACCGACCGCTTCGGCGGTCTCGTGGCCTGGCGCGGGGGAGGGGCCGGCCTCGGGCTCCGCCACTCGGCACGTCTGTCCCAGGTGCGCTTCGATTTCGACGAGGGCGCCCGCCGCGAGGACCTCTTCCCCGGCGGTGCTCTCGACGCCGACCTCCAGCAGGTCGACCTCCGGGCGGTGAACTCCTGGCGCCTGGCCCTGGCCGACGTGGCCACGCCCGAGATGATCGAGGTCCAGCTGGTGAACGCCGTGGCCCCCTTCATCCTCTGCGCCCGGCTGAAGCCGCTCATGCTCCGCGCGCGGGGGCGGGACAAGCACGTTGTCAACGTCTCGGCCATGGAGGGCATCTTCTCCCGCGGGACCAAGACCGACCGCCACCCCCACACGAACATGGCCAAGGCGGCCCTCAACATGCTCACCCTGACCTCCGCGCGCGACTACGTGCGCGACGGGATCCACATGAACGCGGTGGACACCGGCTGGATCACCGACGAGGACCCCTGGATCCACGCGGAGCGCAAGCGCGAGGAGCTGGGCTTTCAGCCCCCCCTCGACATCGTGGACGGCGCGGCCCGGGTGCTCGACCCGTTCCTCTCGGGCCTCAACACCGGGACCCACGTTCACGGGAAGTTCCTCAAGGACTACGCGCCGTCGGACTGGTGAAGCGAGCCGCCCGCTTCTGAGCGCGGCCTCAGTCGCTCACGTCCTTGACGTCGACCTGGCCGGTGACCCGCCGCCGCAGCCGCGACCAGACGAGACCCATGGAGAGGACCCCGGCGAGGACGATCTCCCCCAGGTAGGTGAAGGCCCGTGAGCCCTGGGGCGAGACGTCTGCGACCGACAGGACCAGCCAGAGGAACGTTCCGAAGAGGGCGATGGAGAGGATGATCCCGACCGTGCCCAGCGAGCGCCTCGCCGACCGCAGCATGAAGACCCAGGCGATGAGCAGGAGAACGCCCACGAACGCCTTGAGGGCGAGGGGTCCGTCACCCTTCTCCCGGACCCAGTGGTAGTAGGAGAGGCCCTCCGGGTTGTAGGTGGCGAGCACCAGCACCAGGGCGGACACGAAACGCACGAGGAACCCACCGATCGACACCGCAGCCACTGTATTCCTCCTTCGCTGAGAGCGCCCGGATTCTAGCCGAAGTGACGGGTCGCGTGTACCATGCGGCGGGATGAGGGGCTCGAGCTCGGGACGGCACCCGCCGCACGGGAGCTCCTGAACCGTGGGCCTGATTCTGCCCGCTCTCGTGGCCCTCGCCCCCGGGGTGCTCGTCTGGCGGTGGGGGCGCCGCCTCGTGCGGTCCTCCGGGGACCCGGCGCTCCCGGAGCGGGTGCACGCCTGGCGCCGGCGATCCATCGCCGCCGCCGCCACCGGAGTGGCCGTCCTCGTCGTCTTGTTCTCGTCCGCGCTCGCCTGGGCGCTTCCCCTTCTCCTCCTGGCCTTCCTGGCCGGAGGCTTCCCCGTCCGACGCGCGCTGTTCGGCGAAACGTGGAGCCTCGCGGCGTATCTCTTCCACGTCGTGCGCGCGATTCTGGGCTTCGGGGGCTTCTGGGTGCTCGTCATGGCCGCGCCCGCCCTCGTCTCCTGGGCCCCGCGGGAGTGGGCGGTGGCGGCCGGGTTGGCCCTTCTCCTGCTGGTATGGGGTCTTCTCCACGACCGGGTCCTGCTGCGTCTGCTCCAGGGCGTGCCCCTGGACCGGCCCGATCTCGAGCCGCGCCTGGCTGCCGTCGCCGCCCGCTCCACCGCCCCCATGCCCCGGCTCTTCGTGATGGGCCCGCCCGGGGCACGCTGGGCGAACGCCGTCGCGTTGCCCTCGACCGGCCAGCCGGCCGTGGCGTTCACGCGGACGCTGCTCGAGGTGCTCGACGTCGACGAGATCGCCGCGATCTTCGCTCACGAGCAGGCCCACCTCGAGCACTTCGAGCGCCGTCGGGTCATCCGTCTGGGGGTGCTCCAGGCGACGGTGGTCCTCCTGGGGACGGTCGGAGCCGCCGTGGTCCTGTCCCGCCTCGACGCCGCCACCCTCGCGGTGACCGCCGGCTGGCCCCTGGCCGTGGGCGTCGGCCTGGTGATACGTCTGGCCCGCCACCAGGCCCACGAGGCCGCGAGCGACCGACGTGCCGCGGAGCTCTGTGGCGATCCCGCCGCCCTCGCCCGAGGCCTTGTGAAGCTGCACGAGCTCGCCCTGTTCCCGCGGCGTCTGGAGCTGGAGCGCGAGCAGTGGGAGTCCCATCCGAGCCTGGCTAGCCGTCTGCGGGCCTTGCGGGCTCTCACGGACGAAGGGTCGCAGGCCGTCGGCGCCCCTTCGGCGGAGGCGGCCGCGTTGCCCTCGATCGCACCTTCCCCGGTCTGTCTCGCCGGCGAGGAGGCCGGCGCGTGGCTCGTTCTCGAAGGGGACCAGGCGCACTGGCTGGAGGGGATCCCCGAGGGCACCACGCGAGAGCCGGGGCTGCTGCGGGCGGCCGCGCGCCGCGCGCGCTCGTTCGCGTACCGGGAGCTCGTCGAGCTGCGACTCGAGCCCCGGGGACAGGACCGTCACGCCGTCGTCGCCACCGACCGCACCGGCGCGTCCTGGACCCTGGCCCTGGCCCCCGGGGAGGGCCCGGCGGCCCAGAGCGCTCTCGACACGGTCGACGAGCACCTGCTGCCGACGTCGGAAGCTCCGCGCGGCTACCGGCCGGTGGCTTCCCTCGCCGCCGCCGCCGGTGCGCTTGCCGCACTGCTCGTTCTCTCGGCCGCGCTCGTCCCCGGGCTCGTCGCCGTCCTTCTCCCCCACCCCGGACCGCTCGCGGCCCTCGGGACCGCTCTCGTCGTGTCCGCACTGGTCTCCCCACCCCAAGCGGCCGGTCTGCTCGAGGGGATCCCCTCGTCTCTCCAGCTCGCCGCCCTGCTGGTACTGGGGACGACCGCTCTCGGCCTCGCGTGGGCCACCGTCTGGAGGGAGCGTGCCGGCCGCACCCGCTCCGCCCCGTGGGTGGGCCTGCTCCTGTGCCTGGCCGCGGCGGGGCCTCTCCTCCTCGTCGTCGCTCCCCTCGCCACCGGGAACGTGCTCCCTCTTCACCTCGCCGCTCGCCAGCACCCCGCGGCCGCGGTCCTCCTCGCCGCCGCCGCCGCCGCGTTCGCGGTGAGCCCACGTGCGTGGTCGCGAGCCCTCGCGGTCGTCGCTGCCCTTCTCGCGGCGTCGACCCTGACGGTGGGCTCGGGTGCCTTTGCCGATCGTTTCGTTCGTGATCCCTTCTGGACAGCACAGCCTCCCGACCCTCCTCCGCCAGTCGCCCTTCGGCTCGTCGCCGAGCACCCGCTGCCCAGGGGCAGCACGCAGCTGAGCCTTTCCTCCACGGGCAGGAGCTGGCTCACCCGTGGGTACGACTCCGACGGGGACTCGGGCGCCCCGCTGCGAGAGCGACTCGTCGTCGGCTCGGTGGACGGGAACGAGCACCACCGTCACGCCCTCGACGTGGTCCTCCTCGACGACGAGCTCCTCCTGGAGCTCGACCAGAGCCCGAGCGGGCTCGCCCTCGTCTGTGGACCACACGACCCCGCCGCCCCGGAGGAATGGCGCCGCGCCCTGCCCGCGCTGATCGCTTCACGCCTGGCGGTCGACCCCGCGGGCGGGGTCTGGCAGGTGTCCGGGGTCGAGAGTGGCTCGGGTGAGCTCGTGCGGCTCCGGGGAGATCTCGAGGGCCACCGGTCAAGTGAGGATCGCTGGCCCGCGGCCGATCTCGCGGGTCAATGGTTCGTCTCGGAGGGGCCCATGGCGTTGGGTGTCGGCTTCGTGTTGGAGGACGCGGACGAGATGACGGAGGACGAGTCGGACTTCGGGGGCGCCTCCAGCGTCCGGTGGCTCCTGGCCGGGCTGGCCGGAGGAACCGGGACGCGACTCCTCGCCCTCGACGCCGACGGTCCTCATCCGCTGCTCGAATCGCAGCTCGTGGTGCAGTGCGACGAGCCGCCGCCGGGTGTCAGCGCCTTCGTGTGCCGCGCGCACGACGGGGAGCGGACGTGGCTGTGGAGCGTGGACCCCTCGGAGGAACGACGGCACCTCCTCGGCGTGGTCGATGGCTTGGTCGCCCCCCCGAACCTCGCCGGGCCTGGAGGCCTCGTGCTCGCCCACGAGAGCCGAGGACAGTCACTGTACCGCCTGGGCGAGGCGGGGCTGGTGCGCCTCGCTGGGCTCGAGGGGTCGGACGACTCGCGCTGGGTCCTGGCCGCGTCGAGCTATGCCGAGGGCGTCGGTGTGCTCGTCACCGGCGCCAACGGCCCGCGGCTGCGCCTCTACAGGCCGGAGAGACTCCGTCACCTCCCTTCACCCGATGGAGGGATTCCCGCGGGGAGGTAACATCCTCCCGGACGCCGGGACGGATCGGCGGAAAGGAGGCCCCATGAAACGAAGAAGCGCGATCGGTCTCGCGGCCGGCGGAGGCCTGGCCACCCTGCTGGGCGAGCGGACGGCGAGGGCGGAGGCGCAGGTCGAGCAGGCCCGCCGGGGTCTCCCGTCACCGAAGATCACCGACGTCCGGGCCATCGCCACCGCCCCCCGGGGGCTACGTCTCGTGGTGGTCAAGGTCACGACGGACCAGGACGGGCTCTACGGATACGGCTGCGCCACCTACACCCAGCGCGCCGATCTCGTGGTGCCGGCGGTGGACCGATACCTCAAGCCCTTCCTGGTGGGCCGGAAGGCGGATCGCATCGACGACCTCTGGCAGGCCATGTACAACAGCTCGTACTGGCGGAACGGCCCCGTCCTCAACAACGCCATCAGCGGGGTCGACATGGCGCTGTGGGACATCAAGGGACGCCAGGCGGGGATGCCGGTCTACCAGCTCCTCGGCGGCAAGACGCGCGAGGCCGCCGACTGCTACTCCCACGCCAGCGGGTCCGAGATCGAAGACGCCCTCGACAGCGCCCGGGCCATCATGGAGAAGGGCTTCCGGCACGTGCGGATCCAGGTGGGCGTCCCCGGGATGGCCGGCTACGGCTCGGGGCGGGGCGCGGCCCGGGTGGAGTCGCTCCACGACGAGCCGGTCTTCGAGCCCGCCGCCTACATGCGCCGGGCCGTGGAGCTGTTCGAGCGGGCGCGCACCGAGCTGGGTGACGAGGTCGAGCTGCTGCACGACGTCCACGAGCGCATCTCCCCCACCCAGGCCGTGGGCTTCTGCAAGGACATGGAGCGGTTCCGGCTCTTCTTTCTCGAGGATCCCGTCTCCCCCGAGGACCTCGCGTGGTTCCGCCTGATCCGGAACCAGTGCACCACTCCCATCGCCATGGGCGAGCTCTTCAACAGCCCCCACGAGTGGACCCCCCTCATCACCGAGCGGCTGATCGACTACATCCGCGTCCACGTCTCCCAGGCCGGGGGCCTGACCCCGTGCCGCAAGATGGCGATCCTCGCCGAGCTCCACGGGGTCAAGACCGCGTGGCACGGGCCCGGAGACGTCTCGCCCGTCGGCCACGCCTGCAACGTGGCACTGGACCTGGCCAGCTGGAACTTCGGGGTGCAGGAGTACTCGCCCTTCGACGATGCGACCCGGGAGGTCTTCTCCGGCGTCCCCGAGATGCAGGGCGGCTACCTCTACGCGAACGAGGCCCCGGGTTGGGGGATCGAGGTCGACGAGACGGCGGCGGCAAGGTACCCCTTCGGCCACCGCGAGAGGGGCGAGCGGCAGCAGTACAACGGGGGCTGGGGCGCCATCCGCCGCCGGGACGGGACGATCATCAAGCAGTAGAGCATGGGACACGTCGTCTTCCTGCGAGCCGCGAACGTGGGAGGCCGGAACGTCTTCCGGCCCGCGCAGCTGGCCCGTGACCTCGCACCCCTCGGCGTGGTCAACGTGGGGGCCGCCGGCACCTTCGTCGTCCGGGGGAAGGCGAGCGCGACCGCGATCCGGCGGGAGATCCTGGCGTGGCTGCCTTTCGAACCCGCTCTGGTGGTGGTCCCGGCCCGGGAGGTGGTGGCCCTCGTGGACGGCGCGCCCTTCGCGGGGGTTCGGTTCTCGAAGGACCGTCGCGGATGGGCGGCGGTCCTCGATCGCCGGCCTCGACACGTCCCCGGGCTTCCCCTCTTCGACCCAGGGAGAGGAGATTGGAGCGTCCGCTTCGACCGGGTCGACGGCCGTTTCGCGCTGGGCCTGTGGCAGCGCCGGTCCCGAGGGTTCGTCTTCCCCAGCCACGTCGTGGAGAAGGCGCTCGACGGCACCGCCACCACCCGCTGGTGGGAGACGATCGAGCGCGTCGCTCGCCTCCTGCGGGACGCAGAGACCTGAGGACCCTGGGCGAGGAGGGGGCGTGTCATCATCGGAGGGTGTGAAGGCCTGTGGAGACTCATGATCTGGTGCCCATGCGGTGGCCGTGTGGGCCTCTCGCGATCGAAAGCGAGGAACGCCGGGGGCACGCCGACGAGGTGCGAGGCTCGAGGGAGGAGTGACCATGCGTCTCGGCGTCGGGAGCTACACCTACACGTGGGCGGTGGGGGTTCCCGGTCATCGGCCCGCGCAGCCGCTGAGCGCCGAGGACCTCGTCCGCAAGGCCAACGCCGCCGGGCTCCACTGTGCCCAGGTCGCCGACAACCTTCCTCTCGAGGAGCTCTCGACCGAGGAGCGGCACGCGCTGGCGGAGTTCGCGGACAGTCGGCGGGTGGCGATCGAGGTGGGGGCCCGCCGGTTGACCCCCGACCACCTCGCCCGGCTGATCGACGTAGCGGCCTTCTTCGGCTCCCACGTCCTGCGCTTCGTGATCGACGGCCCCGGGTTCGCCCCCCCGGCCGACGAGGTGGTGACGGTCGTCCGCGCGGCGCTTCCCCGATTGCGGGAGGCCGGGGTGAAGCTCGCCATCGAGAACCACGACCGCCTGGCGACGGCGGAGCTTCTCGAGATCGTGAAGCGAACCGACGAGGACCAGGTGGGCATCTGCCTCGACTCGGTGAACTCCATGGGCGCCGGGGAGGCGGTCCGGGAGGTCACCGAGGCCCTCGCCCCCCACACCCTCAACCTCCACGTCAAGGATTTCACGGTGCGCCGGGTCTCCCACATGATGGGCTTCGTCGTGGAGGGCACCCCGGCCGGCCAGGGCATGCTGGACATCCCCTGGCTTCTCGAGCAGGTCCGGACCCATGGCCGGTGCCACAGCGCCATCCTGGAGCTGTGGACGCCGCCGGAGAGCACGCCCGAGAAGACGATCGAGACCGAGGCACGCTGGGCTGAGGAGAGCCTCCACTACCTCAAGCCGCTGTTCGGCTAGCTCCGGAGACGCCCCTCGACCGCGGGATGGGGCCAGGCGCCCCGTCCCGCCGTCCTGAGCCACTCCGGGCGGGCTACTGGACGACCATGATCACGATCTCGGTCGTCATGCTCTTGTCGACGTCGTGCCACTCGGGGAGGTTCTCGTTCGTCTGGACCTGAACCTGGTTGAGGGACATCAGGTCTCCCATGCTCGCGCCGGGCTCACCCTGGTAGAGGATCCAGGAGTCGTACTTGTCGAACAGCACCCAGCCCGCCAGCTTCTCCTGATACCACTTCCTCACCACCGCCGGGGCCTCGCTGGTGGCGAACCGGAAGCCGACGTCCTTGCTCCCGGTGGCGAACGTCGCCCCGGGGTAGAGGGGAACCCCGGCCCCCTCGATCAGCGCGGCGTCGGCGGCCGGGAGGTCGGCGGCGAGAGCGACCGACCCGGCGAGGCCGATCAGAAGCACGGTCAGCAGCAGCGTCCTCATACGGGGCTCCTCTCGTTCTCCTCGTGGAAGACCCAGCATTGTAGCCCGGCCATCGGACGCTCAGCCATCTCAGGGCAGGGCCGCGACGGACACCGTGCCTTCGCGGACCTCGATCTCCTGGCGGGCGCCGCCTTCGACGGCGAGGACGTAGCGACCGGGGGCCACGTTCTCGAGGCGGCGCACCGGGGACCCAAGGGGAACGACGCCGTCCATGGAGAAGATCGACGGAAGGTACACCCGGCCGTCGGCGCGGTAGAGAAGCGCCTGGGGCTGCGGAAGCGCCTGCGTCTCCGGCCCGACCTGGATCTCGAGAGTGCCCCCGGGGGTCAGCGCGAAGGCCAGCTCCGAGGACGGCACCACGATCCCGGGTCGGACGACGGGGGCGTACCCCGAGGAGGAGACCCGGAGCTCGTAGGAGCCGGGCGCCACCGACGGGATCTCGCCGCGGCCCTGGCTGTCGAGGGGCACTGTCCCGGTGAAGACCGCGATCCCCGACGCATCGACGACGCGCACCATCAGCCCCCGCAGCGGTGTGCCGAACATGCCGTCGCGGGCGAGGAGGCCCAGGCCCTCGCCCCGGCGCATCTCGACCCGGACCTCTTCCTCGTCGGCCGCGTTCACGTCCCGCGTTGTCGTCTCATACGCTGGTTTCTGGAACGTGAGGAGGTACGAGCGGGGCTCCACGTCCTCGAAGGCGAAGCGCCCGGAGCTGTCTGCGCTCACCACGCTGGCGAAGCGGAACCCACTGCCGCCCTCCTCCACGCGCACGCTCACGTCGGCCAGGGGCTGACCCGTCCCCGCTTCGACGACGAGCCCGGCGATGCGACCCGGAGGCACCTCCAGGTCGACGGTGGCGTCTCCGGAGATCGACACGGTCTCTCGCACCGGAGCCCCGTCCTGGACGTTGGCCATGAAGGTGTAGCTGCCGTCCCGGAGCCCCTCGAGGACGCAGGTCCCCATCTCGTCGGTGCGCGCGCTGGCGCCGCGCCGTCCCCCGGAATCGGGAATCGCGTTCACGAAGGCGTCGGGAATGGGCTGACCGCTTCGGCTCACCCGCACCTCGACCCGGTAGCCGGCTTCGAAGACGATCTCCGCGTACGCGTCCGCCTGCCCGGGTTCTATGGTCACGTTCGCGCTCGCCACCCGGGTGCTGCTGGAGAAGTCGCCGGCGGTCGCGCTCAGGCGGATCGAGCCCTCGGGGACCCCGGTGAGCTCGAACGAGGCGTCGGCAGCGGTCCGCGTCGAGGCGAAGTAGCCGTCGGGACCGTTGGCCGTGACCGAGATGCCGGCGAGCTGGTCCTCGGACAGGCCGGAGCACGCGCCATGGATGGCCGCGCCTTCGTTCAGGGTGAGCGTGACCTCCTGGGCGCTCTCCCCGGTGACCACCGCGTCGACGGGGGCGCTCGACTGGCTCCGCAGCGCAGCGGAGAGGGTGTAGCGACCCGGAGTGAGCCGCTCGAAGCGGAAGCGGCCGTCGTCACCGGTGAGGCTGCTCTGGCCCCCGCCGAAGCCACGAAAGCCGGCATCGCCCGACTCGGTCAGCCCCACCTCCGCGCCACCGACGGGCCGTCCTCCCGCCACCACCACCCCGCCGATCGCGCCCCCCCGCCCGAGGCGAAGATCGGCGGTGGCGGGTGCGTCCGCGAGCTCGACGGTGACCGTCGACTCGCTCCACTCGGGGTGCGAGGCGGTGACACTCCACGTCCCCGGCGCCAGCCCGCTGATCTCGTAGACGCCCTCGGCGTCGGTCGTCGCTTCGTTGGCGCCACCCCCCATGAGGCGGGGCATTCGGCCCGCGCCCCCGCCCCCCGACAGCTCGGCTCGAACGGTGGCGTCCAGCACCGGACGACCCGACTGGGACTCGACGACCTGACCGCCGATCGTCCCGCCCTTCGAGAGGGCGACGTCCACGCCCTCGACCCGCCCGCCCTCTTCCACCGTCACGCCGGACGCCGTCCCCGGCTGGAAGCCTTCGGCCGTCACCTCCACCGTCCAGCGGCCGGCGGGAACATCCTCGAGGACGAAGACGCCGTCGTCGGAGTGGAACGAGCGCGGCTCGTCGGGACCGCGGTCCCCCGGGCCGGCGCGGAACATGAAGCGCATTCCCCCCTGGGCATCCGGGCGATAGCTCACCTCGAAGTCGGAAACCGGCAGACCGCTCTCGGCCTCGATCACTCGCCCCCCCACCTGACCGATGCCCTTCACCGTGAGCTCGACGTCGTCCGAGGGCGCCACGACCCCGGCGCGCCGGGTGCCGAGGCCGGCGGAGCTCATGGGCTGGAGATCGTAGGCCGTTCCCTCGGTCAGTCCTTCGATGAGGAACGAGCCGTCGGGTCCCGACGGCTCCTCGGTACGAAGGCCCCCGGGCCCGAAGCGCCCTCGCCCCTGCCCCTCCACCGATGCGTTGACGTACCAGCCCGGCGCGCCCGAGCCCGAGCGGTCGCGGAGAAAGCCGCTGATGGTGGCCCCGGGGTGCAGCACGAGCACGAGAGGCTCGGCACCCTCGTCCTCGGAGACCATCACCGGGTCCACCGTGGCCCGGGCGTAGCCGGGAGAGCTCGCGGTCAGCGTGTAGTCTCCGGCCTTCAGTCCTTGAAAGGCGAACCGACCGTCAGGACCGGCCTCCCGCCGGGGGAACGAGTCGGGCATCCCCACCGCCATGTTGCCTCGCCGGCTGCGGAAGGTGAACGACTGCCGGAGCTCCACCTCGACACCCGCGAGGGGGCGCTCCTCCTGGTCGACCACGACTCCCACCAGCTCGAGGCCGCGGCGGAGCACGACTCGCACTCCCTTCGTGGTGAACCCGGGCTCGAGGTCGATCCCCCCGAGACTCCGGTTCTCGTAGTCCTCGTGACGGACGTCGAGTCGCTGGCCCCGCCCCGGGGTCAGCCGTTCCGCGGTGAACACCCCGTTCCGGTCGGTGCGCACCGCATCGCCCCGCGACCGCATCCGGCGCACGAAGTCGCGCATCCCGCCCTCGCCACCTGGGCTCATCTGGACGGCCGCGCCCTCGACGGGCGCGCCGGTGTCGTCGACGACCTGGCCGGTGAGCCCGGCCCCGCGGACCAGGGGGACGTCCCTGGTCTCGGCACGGCCGGCGGCGACGTCGATGTCGTGGGACCACCGGACGAAGCGGGCGTCGTCCACCTCGAGGTCGTAGGTCCGGGGGGGCAGTCCCCGGAGGACGTACCGCCCGTCACGGCCGGATCGGGCCAGGAACGCGGCTCCGGGCGCCCGGGCCACCAGGCGAGCGCCGGACACGGGCCGGCCGGTGCCGGAATCGACCACCCGGCCGGAGAGGGTGGCGGTCGGCGCGAGGACGACACGCACCGACTCCGTGGAGCCCGGGACCACCGGAGCCACTCCGCGGCCTCGCTCCCCGGCATCGGCGACGATCTCTCCCCCTCCGGCCGCCGGAACGCCCTCGATGAGGAACGAGCCATCCGCGCGCACCTCCGCCCAGCGCGTGGTGCCCCGCCCCTCGTAGCGGACGACCGCCCCGCCCGCCGGGGTCCGCCGGTCCGGAAGGGTCACGGTGCCCCGCACCACCTGCCCGAGCCCGAGAGTCACGGGGCGGGCGAGGGCGCCGTCCCCCATCCCGACGCGCTCGACAGTGGCCAGCCCGGGCGCCTCCACACGGAATCGGTTGCCGGATTCGGCTGCCGTCTCGAATCGGAAGGACCCGTCGGGGCCGGTCGTGGTCGATCGGGGCAGGGCCTCGACCGCCGCCAGGTCGCCCGCGAACGACCCGCCCCGCCCCGCCCACAGGCGCACCGTGGCCCCGACGACCGGGCCGCCGCGCTCGTCGAGGACCCGGCCGGCCAGCGGCCGCGCCGCACTCAGCCTGACGTCGCCCACCGCGTCGCCCGCGGGGTCGAGCAGACGCTGGAGCATGCAGGCGGGGATCGTGTCCCCGGAGAAGGCGAGGCGCACGGGGACTTCGCCGCTCCCCTCGAGCGCGATCGAGAAGTGGCCGTTGCGTGCCGTCACGACCTCGGCGAGGGGCTCTGGCGCTGCCGCACCCCGGGCCTCGCGCCGGGCCCGCTGATCGCCTTCCTCGAAGGGGAGGACGGAGACCGTCACCCCCGTGGCCGGCTCTCCCTCCACCAGAACCCTCCCCCGGATCTCTCCCGGGTGGGCGCTGCTGGCGGCCAGGGCAAGACCGCCGACGATCCAGGAAAGCGCTCGAGAGGCCACGGTCACACTCCGCTCCCCACTTTGGACGAGAGGAACCGGCCGAGAGTCGAGCCGGCCTGCGGCCGGATGTCCTGGCCAAGGACACGATTCCGCCGGGGCGATCGTGTCCTGGGCAGGGTCGGACGTGGAGGCGAAGGGCGCATCAGGGGTTCAGGCGCCAGATGGCGAGGTTCAGGGCCGCCGCGAAGACGACCCATGCGAGGTACGGCACGAGGAGGAACGCGGCGCGCCGTCTCACGGGGTAGAAGACCGCGATCGTCACGGCAATGGCGACCACCAGGGCGGCGATGTCGACGAAGGCCCAGTCCGGCCGACGGAGGCCGAAGAACAGCCACGGCCACACACCGTTGAGCGCGAGCTGCAGCAGGAACACCAGCACCGCCACCCGCGAGCGGCCCTCTCGCCAGACGGTCCAGCCGGCGATGGCCATCAGGGGATAGAGAACCACCCACACCGGCCCGAACACCCAGCCCGGCGGGGTCCACGGCGGCTTCGCGAGGGACTCGTACCACGGCCTCAGGGCCGGTCCCGTGACCCGTCCCCCGAGGACCGACACCCCGAAGCAGAGCAGGACGAAGGCGACGAAGCCCATGAGGTCGCGGCCGGCGGGGACCTTCACCTTCGAGATAGGAAGACGCGCCACGATCCTCGCTCCCGCCCGAATTCTTGGCCGGATGGGGCGCGAAATCCAGCGGTATCGGGCCCAGGCGTGTAAAGGCTGGGTAAGATGGAGGATACCGTCAGGCCAGGAGGCGAGCGAGATGCACGATCCCCGGGTCCCCGAGACCCTCGAAGGGTGGAGCGTTCTCCACCAGATGTTCCGTGTTCGCTGGCGTGAATGGGAAGCGCTCGGGGAGTCGGACCGGGACCGCCGGGCTCGCGAGGCTGCGGAGGTGCTGGCCGGCATGCAGCAGGGCGCGGAGGGATCGACCGTCCCGGTGACCATGCTCGGGCACAAGGGCGACCTCCTCCTCATCCACTTCCGGAAGGATTTCGAGGCGCTCCAGGCCGCCCAGCTCGCGGTGGCCCGCCTGGGCCTCGCCCCCTTCCTCGAGGCCACGACATCCTTCGTCTCGATCGTCGAGCTCGGCCTGTACGAGATGACCGGTCGCATCCACCAGCGCCTGGCCGGGCAGGGTCTGGAGCCGGGGACCGAGGAGTTCGAGGCCGCCTTCGACGCCGAGATGAAGGAGCAGGAGAAGCGGGTGTCCGGCCGTCTCTGGCTCGAGCCCCCGGCCCGGCGCCACGTCTGCTTCTACCCCATGAACAAGCACCGGGGCGAGGCGAAGAACTGGTACGCCGAGCCCTTCGCAGAGCGCGGGCGCATGATGCTCGAGCACGGCAAGATCGGGCGCCACTACGCGGGTCGGGTGAACCAGATCATCTCGGGAGCCATCGGCTTCGACGACTGGGAGTGGGGCGTCGACCTCTTCGCCGACGACCCCGTCGTCTTCAAGAAGCTCATCTACGAGATGCGCTTCGACGAGGCCAGCGTCTGGTACGGGGAGTTCGGGCCGTTCTACACGGGTCTCCAGTTCTCGCCGTCCGAGCTGCCAAAGTACCTGGCCGGCGCGGTCCCGGCGCTCCAGTAGCGCGTCACCGTCTCCGCCCTTCGGTGCGGTGACCGGGGACACAGGACCGGGGTGCGGGCCACGGGCTAGACTGGTGGTCTCAGGGCAAGCGGGGGGTCTCATGGCTGGATCGACGGGGAATCGTGTCGCTGGGGTGGCGTTGATGGCCGCGTTCCTCGGTGCGTGTGGCGGCGACGGGAGCACTGCGCCCTCGCCCACACCCACCGCGACGCCCCCGGCAGCGTCCTGCGCCGCGGGGGAGCCGGTCCCGGGCATCCCGTCTCTCGGCGCACGGCTCGTCGCCTCGGGCTTCGAGCGCCCCCTCGACCTGCAGGCGGCCCCCGGGGACCCCGAGCGGCTCTACGTGGTCGAGCAAGGGGGCCTCATCAAGATCATCCTCGGCGGCCAGGTGAGTCCGGAGCCCTTCCTCGACATCTCCGACCGGATCGCTTCCGGCGGTGAGCGCGGGCTCCTCGGACTCGCCTTTCACCCCGACTTCGCCACGAACGGGCGCTTCTTCGTCAACTACACCAACCCGTCCGGGGCCACGCGGATCTCGGAGTTTCGGGCGACCTCGGCCGATGGGGCCGACCCCGCGACGGAGCGCGTGCGCCTCCTCGTTCCCCAGCCCTTCGCCAACCACAACGGCGGTGCGGTGGCCTTCGGCAACGACGGCCTCCTCTACATCGCCCTTGGCGACGGGGGGTCGGGAGGCGACCCCCTCGGCTCGGGACAGGACCTCGGGGTGCTCCTCGGCAAGATCCTGAGAATCGACGTGGACTCCGGCGCACCCTACGCGGTGCCCGCCGACAACCCCTTCCTCTCCACCGCCGGGGCCGAGGCCGAGATCTGGGCCTACGGCCTCCGCAACCCCTTCCGCATGTCCTTCGACCGGGCCACCGGCGACCTCTACATCGGCGACGTCGGGCAGTCCGCGCGGGAGGAGATCGACGTCGGCCTCGCCACCCGCGGGGGCGGGGAGAACTACGGCTGGAACCTGACCGAGGGCACCCTCTGCTACGACCCTCCGAGTGGGTGCGACACGTCCGGCATCACCATGCCCGTCCTCGACTACAGCCATCGGGAAGGCTGCTCGGTCATCGGCGGGGCGGTGTACGCCGGATGCCGGATGCCGGACCTGGTCGGGACGTACTTCTACGGCGACTTCTGCACCGGCTTCGTGCGGTCGTTCCGCCTCGCGGACGGCGTGGCGACGGACCAGCGGGACTGGACCGCCGGCCTCGAAGGCATCGACCGCATCTCGACCTTCGGCGTCGACGCCGACGGCGAGGTCTACGTCGTCGACCTCGGTGGCGAGGTGTACCGGCTCGAGCCCATCAGCTGAGGTGTGCGGGCAACGATTCTCCGTGCTAGGGTCGGGCCACCGTGCGTGTCGACTCCCGGATTCCGTCTCTCCTGGTGATTGCGTTGGCCACCCTGGCCGGGACCGGCGCCTCCCGAACGGCCCCGCAGACCGAGCGGCCCCACATCCTCGTGATCCTCACCGACGACCAGGGCTGGGGCGACCTCTCTCTCCACGGGAACCCGGACGTGCGGACCCCCCGTCTCGACGCCCTGGCCCGCTCCGGGGTGCGCTTCGACCGCTTCTACGTCAGCCCCCTCTGCTCTCCGACCCGGGCGGCCTTCCTCACCGGGCGGGACTCGCTGCGCGGCGGAGTCTGGGGGGTGACGCGGGGCAAGGAGACCCTGCGGGCGGAGGAGGTGACGCTCGCGGAGATCCTGCGCGACGCGGGCTACCGCACGGCCATGGTCGGCAAGTGGCACAACGGCGAGCACTACCCCTACTCGCCCGAGGGACAGGGGTTCGAGACCTTCTTCGGCTTCCGGCGCGGGCACTGGAACAACTATTTCGACACCTGGCTCCTGCGGGGCACGGAGCCGGTCCGGACCAGGGGCTACATCAACGACGTGCTCACCGAGGAGGCGCTCGGCATCCTCCAGGGCCCGCACGAGCGGCCGTTGTTCCTGTACCTGGCCTACAACACACCCCACTCTCCCTTCCAGGTGCCCGACCCGTACTTCGACCGCGTGAAGGCCCGGGGTCTCGACGACCGGACCGCGGCGGTCTACGCCATGGTCGAGAGCCTCGACGACAACGTCGGGCGAATCCTCGACGCCCTCGCGGCCCAGGGTCTCGCCCGCGACACCATCGTCGTCTTCTTCGGTGACAACGGGCCCAACGGTGCGCGGTTCAACGGCGGGATGCGGGGGACCAAGGGAAGCGTCCACGAGGGCGGGGTGCGCGTGCCCTGCTTCGTCTCCTGGCCCGGCCACCTCGCTCCGCGCGAGGTGGCGCCGATCGCCTCCGGGGTGGATCTGCTGCCGACGCTCCTCGACCTCGCCGGGGTCTCCGTCCCCGAGGGCCTGGAGCTCGACGGCCAGAGCCTGCGCCCCCTCCTGGAGGGAGGCACCGCGGGCTGGCCGGACCGGACGCTCTTCAGCCACCGCTTCCTCGACCGCGAACCCCAGCCGGCTCCCGGGGCGGCGCGGACCCAGCGCTACCGCGCGGTCGACGAGGGCGAGGGCTGGCAGCTGTACGACATGGAGGGCGACCCGGGACAGCAGAACGACATCGCCGGAGCTCATCCCGAGATCACCGCCCGCCTCGCCGCGGAGTACGACGCCTGGTTCCGCGACGTGACCCGCGCGGGCTTCACCCGCTTCCCCATCCCGGTGGGGTTCCCCGAGGAGAACCCGGTGTCCCTCCCCGCGACCCAGGCCTGGTTCGAAGGCGGACCCGCGTTCGAGCAGGGGCAGGGTTGGGCGAACGACTGGCTCACGAGCTGGACGGACACGGACGCGCGCCTCTGGTGGGAGCTGGACGTGGTGGAGGCGGGCACCTACGACGTGAGCCTCGAGTACCTCTGCCCCGAGGACGAGGCGGGCGCCCGCGTCCGCGTGTCCGCGGGCGAGAGCGAGGCCGCGGCGACGGTCACGGCGACGGCGATCCACCAGGTCCCCTCCCCCGACCGGGTTCCCCGCAAGGAGGTGTACGAGATGGAGTGGGAGCGGCTCCCTCTCGGGCCTCTCGAGCTTCCCCGGGGCCGGGTGCGCCTGACCCTCGAGGCCATCGAGAACGGGCGGGGCAGGGTCCTGGACCTCATGGCCGTGCGACTCGACCGTCGGGCCCCGCCGTGACTCGCTGCTGCGCCGTATGATGGAGGGCGCTCGCCGGCTGGGGTGGAGGGGTTTCCCTCAGGAAAGGTGGTTTCGATGACCCACGCGGATCTCTTCTCGAGGCACGTGTCGCGGCTGCAGGCGAAGACGGAGAAGGCGCTGGCCGAGGCGGGATTCGAGTCCCTCGTCATCTCGAGCGGGACCCCGTTCACCTTCTTCGTCGACGACCGCGACGCCCCCTTCGAGCCCACCCCCCACTTCGCCCACTGGTGTCCCCTCACCGGGCCCCACCACCTCCTGCACGTGGTCCCCGGCCGCAAGCCGAGGGTCATCCGCTACGCGCCCGAGGACTACTGGTACGAGCAGGGAGGGGTGACCGAGGGCTTCTGGCTCCCGGAGTTCGACCTGGAGGAGGCGGGGACCCTCGACGCGGCCTGGGAGCGGATCGGCACCCCGTCGCGGGCTGCCTTCGTCGGGAGCGAGACGGAACGGGCCACCAAACTCGGGCTGGAGGCGAACCCGAAGGCCCTCGTCTCCCGCCTCGACTGGAACCGCAGCTACAAGGACGACTACGAGATCCGGTGCCTCGAGCAGGCCACCGTGCTCGGGGCCCGGGCCCACCGCGCCGCCCGCGAGGCGTTCGCTACGGGGGCGTCGGAGAGGGAGATCCACCACGCCTTCGTGGGCGCGGCGGGCACGACCGAGGCCGAGCTGCCCTACACGACCATCGTGGCCCTGGAGAAGAACGGGGCGATCCTCCACTACGAGAGCAAGCAGACCGTCCGCGACGGCCGGGTCCTCCTTCTCGACGCCGGGGTGCAGGTGCGACGCTACGCCTCCGACATCACGCGGACGACCACCACCGCCGCGTGTGACCCGCGCTTCGCGGCCATGGTCCCGGCCATGGAAGCCCTGGAGCAGCAGCTCGTCCAGGAGTCGCGGCCTGGCCGCCCCTACCTCGACGTCCATCTCGAGGCCCACCGCGGGATCGGGCGGATTCTCAGCGAGCACGGCCTCCTGAAGGTGAGTGCCGAGGAGGCGTACGAGACCGGGCTCACCCACCCGTTCTTCCCCCACGGCATCGGGCACCACCTCGGCATCCAGGTTCACGACGTGGCCGGCCAGCAGTCCGACCCGTCGGGAACCCCCGCCCCGCCCCCGGAGGAGCACCCGTACCTCCGCAACACCCGGATGATCGAGCCCGGCCACGTCTTCACGATCGAGCCCGGGCTCTACTTCATCCCGATGCTGCTCCGGCCGTTCCGGAGCGGCCCCCGGTCCGCGGCGTTCGACTGGGACACGATCGACGCCCTGGCCCCTCTGGGCGGGATCCGCGTCGAGGACAACGTCGTGGTCATGGAGTCCGGCCCCCGCAACCTCACCCGCGAGCAGCTCCCGGACTGAGCTGCTTCGGCTCGCGGGCGCTGGCGCGCCACCCCAGCGCCTGACGGCATTGCATCTCTCGAGCCACGGAGAACGCCAGCTCGCAGGAGCCGAGCCCAGGCTGCCGCTCACGGTCGGGCTCTCCGGGACGTGCGGCCGCGGTCGGCCACCCGCCTGCGGGCCCGCAGGCTTCGAAGAGGAGCAGGGTCCTCGGCGGGTCCCGGCCGCCGCGGCCTCGATGGCCTGCACGCCTCGAGCAGGAAGCGGCAGCCAACGTCCGGACGGCGGAAACGCTGAGACCCGACCTCACTCGAGCTCGGACCGTGGTCGCAGACCGAGGAGGGGCTCCCGCACACAGCGGCAGCCCGAGCCCGGGGACGCTCAGCGTCCGAGTCGGCTCAGGAAGGCGCTGGTCGAGAAGCGGATGAAGAGGGACTGGTCGCCTTCGACGTCCTCGAAGCGAGCGGCGGCGGACCGCATGGCCCGGGCCGCGGGACGGGCCCGCTCGCCGAGGAGCTCGAGGGTCCTGCAGGCGAGGAGGGCGGCGTCGAGATCCTCGCCGGCGAGCTCCTTCTCCAGGACGGCCAGGGCCGCGTCGAGGTCGGCCTGGCCGTCGGGCTCGGGTTCGGTGTCGTCCGCGGGCGCCGGCGCGGCGGCGCCCTCGGGACCGCCCCCAGGCCCGGGCTCGGCGGCGACCGCGAGGCGCGCGTGGCGGGCGAGGGCCCCGGCCGCGGCGATGCGGACCACGGCCGACGAATCCCCGAGAGCGGTGTGGAGGGCCTCCCGTGACTTCTCGGGCGCGCGCGCCGAGGCGGCGAGGCCCACCGCGGCCCAGTAGCGGACCGCGGCGTCGGGGTCGGCCAGGAGGTCCGCCTGGTCCTCGAGGGCGTCCTCGCGCCCCACCATCGCGGCCGCGGCGGTGATGCGCTCCTGCGGGTAGGCCTCCGGGTCCCGCGCCAGGTCCCAGGGCGTGGCGTGACCATCGAGCCGGGCCCACGCGTCTGCCTCGGGCAGGAAGCCCACGTCGTGGGTGCGGCGAATCCAGCTCTCCAGCTCGCGACGCATTCGGGACAGGGCCTCCTGGTGCTCATCGGAGTACACCAGGTTCTCGAGCTGCAGCGGGTCCTCCTGGACCGCGTAGAGCTCCTCCCGGGGCCGTCTGGGCCCCGCGTACGCGAGCTGAGGTCCCTTCAGCCGTCCCGCGGTGGCCAGGCGCTCGATCTCCTTGCTGATGTCGGCGGTGTCCGGGTAGGCGCTGGGCTGGTTGTAGGAGAGGTGGGGCATGTAGGTCCGGATGTAGAGGTACTCGCGGTCCCGGACGGAGCGGGCCAGGTCGTAGGCCTCGTCGATCCGATCCCGGGCCCCGAAGACGTACTCGCGCGGCTCGCCGGCGGCGGCGCCCAGGAACGGCGTCCCCTGCATGTACTCGGGGATCTCCAGGCCGAGGAGGCTCAGCAGGGTGGGGGGGAAGTCGACGAAGCTCACCAGGCGGTCCACGGTCTCCCCGGGAGCGGCGGGGGCCAGGTGCTGGTACTTCTCGGGAACCCGGATGAGAAGGGGAACGTGGGTCCCCGAGTCGTAGAGCACCCGCTTCCCCCGGGGCAGGCCCGCCCCGTGGTCGGAGTAGAAGAAGACGATGGTGTCCCCGGCCAGGCCATCCTCCTCGAGCTCGGCGAGGATCCGGCCCACGTTCTTGTCCATGGCGGTGACGCAGTCGTAGTAGCGGGCGATGGTCTTCCGCACCACCGGGGTGTCCGGGTAGTAGGGGGGGACGGGCGCCTGGTCCGGGTCGTGGATCTCCTCGGGAGTGAGGCGGCTCTGGACCTTCTCCTGGAACTCCTCGTAGCTCCACGACATGGACCGGGACTGGTGCGTGGTCATGTCGTTGAAGATCGCGAAGAAGGGCTGCCCTTCCGCCCGGCCCCGCCAGTGGGCGGTCTCGCTGCTCTCGTCCCAGGACTCCTCGATCAGACGGGCCTCGTCGGCGGTGTTGTAGTCGGTCTTGACGTTGTTGGTGGTGTAGTACCCCGCCGCCCGCAGGGACGACGGGCAGCCCTTGATCATCGCCGGAATCGGGAAGCGGGAGCGGAGCCGCTGCGTCCCCAGCGACGTGGCGTAGACACCGGTGATGAGGGTGGAGCGGGAGGGGGAGCAGACCGGCGCGGTGGCGAAGGCATTCGTGTACCGCACGCTCTCCGAAGCGAGGCGGTCGATGTTCGGGGTGAGGGCGTAGGCGTCGCCCAAGGCCCCGAGGTTCGGGCTCATGTCCTCGACGGTGATCCAGAGGATGTTGGGGAGGTCCGGCGCCGACTCCGAGCACGATACGGTGGCCAGAGAGGCGGCCACGGCCAGAGCCGGGATGAATCGTCGGGGCATGGTGAGGACTCCTCAGTCGGTAGCGAGGCGAAGCGCGTCGGGGCGCGAGTAGTGTCCGGCCACGTCGAGGAGCTGGCGGCCCTCGGTGACGAGGCCGAGGTCGAGCTCGGCGGTGAGGATCCCTTCCCGCCCGTAGAGTGGCTCGGCCAGATAGGACCCGTCGGGCGCCACGATGGCGCTGCCCCCGCGACACAGGACCTCCGGGGCCTTCTCCAGGGCGTCGTTCAGCTCGAAGTCGTCCGGGTAATCCTGGCGGGTGACGTACTGGTTGCAGGCCAGGACGAAGACGCGACCCTCCAGGGCGATGTGGCGGATCGTGGCCTGCCAGCCGTCGCTCGCATCGGCGGTGGGAGCCAGGTGGATCCGCTCCCCCGACTCGTAGAGCGAGAACCGGGCCAGGGGCATGTAGTTCTCCCAGCAGACGAGCTGGCCCACGGGGCCCAGCTCGGTGGGGACGGCCCGGGGTGCCTCGGCCGGACCGGGGCCCCAGACCATGCGCTCGTCGTGGGTGGGAACGAGCTTGCGGCGGACCTGGCGGAGCTCGCCGTCGGGGGCGAACAGCAGGAGCGTGCAGTGGAGGGTGCCCGTGGCCGTGCGCTCGTTGACCCCCACGCACAGCCAGGCCTTGGCCTGGCGCGCCGCCCGGCCCATGCGCTCGGTCCCTCGAGAAGGCACCTCCACGCAGTTGTCGGCGAATCGGCGGAAGACGGGGCCGGCTCCCGGGTCGGAGAAGCCGCCGAACACCGGCCCGAAGACCGCCGACGCAGGGTAGGCCGGCACGAAGGCCTCGGGAAGCACGATGACCCGGGCCCCGAGGCCGGCGGCCTCGGCCACCAGGCGCTCCAGCTTCTCCAGGGTGGCCTCCCGGTCCAGAACGACCGGCGCGGCCTGGACCACCGCCACCGTCGCCCGTGGGCTGCTCTCGCTCAAGCTCTCTTGTCCTTCCCGCGGGCCGTCCCTCAGAGTCCGGCGGCCGCCCGGAGCTCGGCCACCAGATCCTCCGGCGTCCACTCGTTGCCCCGGAGCAGGACCCGCAGCTTCCCCTCCGGGTCGATCACCGCGGTCCGCAGGTTGTGGGTGAACGAGCGGCTCTCCTCGACATAGTCGAGACCCAGGGGACCACCCAGGGTCCGGATCGCCTCTTCGGTCCCGCTGGCCAGCTCCCAGTGGGTGAAGGGAGGGTCGGTCTTCTGGAAGGGCTTCCCGAACGCACGGAGGATCTCGGGGGTGTCGTGCGCGGTGTCGAAGCTCACCGTCAGAAGATGGGTCCGGGCGGCCAGGTCCGCGTCCGCGCAGAGAGCGGCGTGAGCAGCCGCGAAGTTCTTCATCATCAGCGGGCAGTAGTCGGGCAAGGGGCAGCGCGTGTAGACGAAGGTCACGGCCAGGGATCGGCCCTGGTAGTCGGACAGTCTCACCGCCTCACCGTCCTGGTTCACGAGGGCCACGTCCGGCACCGCTTCGCCGGGCTGCAGCCGGTGCACGTCCGGCGGCGGAACAGCGTTCGGGTCGGGTGTCCCCCGCTTGACGACGACGAGGTCCTCGATCCAGTAGCGCGAATCCGGCGCCACCAACCGCGCGGTCACCTCGTCGCCCGGGGTGACGCCCTCGAGGAGAGCCGCGTCCTTCTCCCGCACCACGAAGGCCATGGTCATGGCCGGCATGAAGTTGACGATTTCCTCGTGGTCGATGGTGATCTTGCGGTTGGCGGCGTCCACGGCCACGACCTTGCCCTCGAGCGGATAGCTCTTCGCGCCGGAGTCGGGGGCTTCGCCCCCGCACCCAGCCGACAGGAGGGACACGAGCAGGGCCAGCAAGGCGAGACGGCGGAGAATCGACATGCGCCCCACTCTAGGTGCCCTCGCCCTCCGGGCGCAAGAAGCATGGGGACGGGTGGGGCGCGCTCAGGGACGCCGTCCCGGGGACCGCTACCGGCCTGCGGCCGGCTGCCCTGGCCAAGGACACGATCCCGCCATGGCGATCGTGTCCTTAGCAGGGGACGTGTTCGGCGAGGAGGGGACCCCGGACCGCCGCCGCCCCGGGATCCGCCGGCGCTAGCGGCGCCCGCCGCCCCGTCGGCCCTGACGACCGCCCCTGGGGCCGGTGCCGTCGCAACGGCCAGGCGAACCCTGGCCACGGCCGGTGCCGTCGCGCGGGCCGACCTGGCGACCCGAGCCGCCCCGTGTCCCCACCTGCCGACCCGATCCGTCCCGCGCCCCGGAGGCGCGACCGGCTGCGGCCGGTCCCTTTCCCTGGCCCGCGGCGCCGCAGTTGTCGCAGGCCCCGTCCTTGTCCACGTCGACGAAGTTCGGCCCCACGCGGGCCGGCTTCTCGTTCACGGCCGGTTCGTCCGCGGCTCCGACCGGCGCTCCGCTCGCCAGCGCGATCGCTCCCATCGTCACCAGGCCCACCACGAAGAGTCGCTTCATTCCCAACCTCCTCTGGAATGTCCCCCGGGCTGCTTCACCGCAGTCGTCGCCGGGAAGTGCAAGGCGTGGGCCAGCGTCCCCGGCGACCCCTGGGTGAGCGGGGCAAGCCTCAGTCTTGGCGAGGCTTGACGGCAGCGCAACGGGCGCAGCGCCAGCCCGCCTCGGCCTCTCGGGTCGACCAGATGGTCGAGCCAGTCGACGACTCTGTCGATTGGACATCGGCCTCCGACCCCGGGGGTGACCCGGGAAGGGCGGAACGCGGTGCTCTCAGGCGATTTGCCGCTCCGCCGCGGTCCTGGTGCGCGATTTGCTCCCCATTCCCGTGCCGAGCCCGGACACTGCTGAATCTGCGCTCGGTGGGAGGATGACGATGAGAACCCTCACTGGAACTCTGGTCGCCGGAGCGGCCGTGCTGCTGGCCAGCTCCGGAGTGGCCGCGCCCGAGGAAGCGCCGCCGCCGCCCCGTCCCGGGTGCGCCCGGCTCGCGGCCGCCGGGGCCCAGCGCGGACCCCTCGCCCCCGGCCAGCAGGAGGCCATCACCGAGGCCCTGCAAGACGAGTACCGAGGGGAGGCCGTCTACGCTCGGGCGCTCGAGGACCTGGGTGAGGTCCGTCCCTTCTCGAACGTCGTCCACGCCGAGCAGCGACACGCCGCCTTCCTGGAGGAGCTGCTGACGAGCCGGGGTATTCCTGTTCCCGACAATCGCTGGGCCCGGGCCGAGGTGCCGGGCCACGCCTCCCGCCAGGAGGCCTGCGCCGCGGCGGTCGAGTTCGAGGTCGGCAACGTCGCGCTGTACGATCGGCTGCTCGCCACCGACTCGCTTCCCGAGGACGTCAGGCTCGTCTTCGAGCACAACCGCATGGCCTCCCTCGAGCGCCACCAGCCCGCCTTCGAAAGGTGCGCGGGGACGGCCGGCGGGACGGCCCGGGGCGCCGCGGTGGGGGGTCGGGATGGCCGCGGACGGGGCCGAGGACACGGCCGGGGCGAAGCCCAGATGGGTGGTGGCCAGGGCCGGGGCCGGGGTGGGTGTGGCCGAGGACGGGGCGCCGGCCCGGGACGCGGGCGGTCCTGCTCGGGCCGCGGCCCTACGGCTTCGGCACCAGCGGAATCCGGATCGTGATCGCGCCGCGCACGTCCCCCACGTGGAAGCCGGTGGCCCGGTCGTCGGGGTAGTGCTGGCCGAGGGCCTGGGTCACCGCCGGCGCCATCGTCGCGGGATCCCCGTGGCAGGTGAGACAGAGCGCGCCCGTCACCAGGGGCTTGAGGTAGCGCAGTGACTCCTGCCCGTCCTCGGTGACGACCTCCCAGTGCTCGGCTTTCGCTCGCGCCTCGATCGGGAGCCGATCGAACGATTCGAGCACCGCCCGCTCGTAGTCGTCGGGCTCGTTCTCCGGATTGCGTCGGCGCAGGGTCACCCGGCGGATGTCGTTCTTGAAGGTCTCCCGGTAGTCGGCCGTCCTCTGCTGGGCGATCTCCGCGCAGACGGCGATGGCGCCGTCGAAGCCACCGGCGGCGAGCTCCTCCTGGAGCAGCTTCTTGAGCTGGGCGGCCAGCTCGCCGGCCGCGACCCGGGCCTCGGCCACCGCGCTCTCCACCCGCGGGTCGGCGGGCTCGCCCGCCTGCCCCGCTCCCGCCCCCGCGAGCACCACGACCAGCACCAGTGCCGTCCCGGTGGCGCCCCCCCCGGCCGAGCCCCGGGCGAGGGCGCGCGCCATCCACGCGACCGTCACCACGGCCGCGACCAGCAGGAGCGCAAACACCGCCAGGGGTCCCCACTGCGGCTCGACCCACGGGGGGTGCTCGAAGCCCGCGTCACGGAGAACCAGCTGCCGCACCTGGTCGCGGAGGAGGACCATCACGACGAGGGTCGGGAGAAGGACGCCGACCTGGGCCTTCGTCGCGCGGGCGGCGTCCCGCGCACCCAGGGCCAGCAGCGCGAACCCCCCGGTGGCGATGCCCAGCAGGATTCCCAACGCCAGGAGGGTCATCGCCCACGTGTCCGCCCCGACCAGGCGCAACAGGATCTCCTTTGGCTGGGCGAGCAGGAACCACATCCCCACGAAGATGTTGACGGCGGTGGCAATGCCGAAGAAGACCGTCCCCTTGCGCATCGCCCACGACGCGGTCTCCGGCTCTCTCTCGCGACGGAAGAGGCCGTACACCGCCACCGCCATCCCGGCCACCGCCACCGCCCCGAAGAGCATGTGGAGGTACCGGGGCCACAGCGTCGGGTCGGCGAGGTTCAATGTGAAGCCCCGGCCGCTCGCCCGGTAGGCCTCGACGAAGGTCTCGGGGCGGAGCGACCGCGTCACGTTCGAGGTGTAGAGAAAGGCCACCGCCAGGAAGAGCAAGGCGACGACGGCGGCGATCGTCTTCGCCCGGGAACCGAGCGAGGCGCCGCGGAAGGCGAGGAGGTAGGCCCCGGAGTAGGCGAGGATGACCAGGGGAACCACGGCGAGCCACCACCAGGCCATGAGGACCGAGCTGGTCAGGAACAGCCGCCCGTAGAGGACCTGGACGAACAGCAGCGGGGCCACCCCCAGCGTCACCGCCGCCGCCACCGCGACCGGCAGCGCCTTCGCGAAGGCGCCGGTCACCGCGGCCCGCGGGGCGGCGTCGCCGGGGCGGCGGCTCATCCTCCAGTGGAGAGCCAGGACCGACCCGCCGAGAACCACGTTCATGGCGAGGAGATGGAGGAAGAAGGTGAGCTGGAGAAGCGCCCACAGCAGCCAGGCCGGCGCGGGCTGGGGCAGGGGGTCGGCGAGGGGAATGATGGGGGTCACGGCGTCACCTCCTCTTCCGGGTCCGCGAGTCCGGCCAGGTGCTCGGCGAGCGCGGCGCGCTCCTCCTCGGTGCCCGTGAAGGCCGGCATGTCCTCCTGCACCTCGTTCAGCCGTCCGAGAAGGTCGTAGAGCTCGTCCGAGGAGCGGTGGCGAATCCGCTCGGCGATGGGCCACGGCGAGTCCAGCCCGTGGCACGCGGCGCAGTGGGTCGCGAAGGCCTCCTCGCCGGGGTCGACGCTCGCCGCGGCGGCCGACACCACCCCGGCCTCGGCGTCGCCTCCGAGGCGGGCGAGGTGGATGGCGAGGGCCTGCTTCTCGGCCTCGGTGCCGACGAAGGGCGGCATGCGCCGCCCGAGACGGGTGGCGACCCGCACCCGGGGGTCCGACCAGGCCGCGGGCTCGCCGGCGGCGGTCACCGGCGACGCCAGCGAGACGAGGGTCGCCTCGATCGCCGCCACGCCCTGGCCCGCGACGAGACCCTCGATGCCGAGATGGCCCCTCACGGTGTGGCAGGCCGTACACTCCAGCCGGAAGATCTCGCGTCCCGCCTCCGCCACGATCCCGGCCCGCTCGGCCGGCTCCAGCTCCTCGAACTCGGGGAAGCCGGGTCGGTATCCCGCGGGAGCCGTGGCGAAGCGGGCGGTGGCGAGAACGCCTCTCTCCCCGAGGGCGTCGACGGTGAACGGATCTTCGAGGACCGCGCCGTGGGCCGAGGACGGGAGGCGCACGCCGTTGACGAACATGTAGCCGTCGACGACCCAGGGCTTGCGCAGGCCCTCGCGAACCCACTCGCTCCCCCCCATGGAGGCGAAGCCCACAACCACGAGCAGACCGGCCTCCAGTCGGCCGTAGGTCCGGGCCCTCAGGCCGGCCAGGGCCAGCGCGCCGAGAACGAGGAGGACCGCGCTCAGCACCGTCACCACCGCCGCGTGGCGCACGATGGGTTGCCCGCCGGCGGTCGAGGAGAAGACGGCGGCCAGGAGGTCCCCCACGCCCCCGCCCCGGGCGCCGAGGGTCTCCGCCACCGCCACCCCCGCGTCGACGGCCGAGGACAGGTACCACAGGAGCGCCGCGGGGATGAGAACGGCGGCGGGCACGATCCACCGGGTCACCGACCAGCGGGCGATCCGGGCCTTGAGCTCGGCGTCCTTCACGAAGGACCCCGCGAGCAGCGCGTACAGCCCGGCCAGCCCCACCGCCACCGCCGTGCGCAGGGCCACCGTGGACCAGTACGTCGGGTTGAAGATGCCGTCGGCGAAGCGGTGGGTGGTCACCCACTCCCCGGAGGTGGCCATGAAGGACAGGATGCCGCTGATGACGGCGAGGCTGGCCCACGCCGAGACGAAGTAGATCCAGCCCACGCGCAGGTGGGTGCGGGCGTCGAGGCGATCCCAGCCGTAGTAGTAGACCATGGCCGCGGCGATCTCCACCGCGAAGAAGGTCCACTCGATCGCCCAGCCCCAGACGAAGGCGGTGACGAGGGCGCTCGTGGCCTGGGGCTGGACGAGCCCGATCGTGAACCAGATGCCGACGCCGGTCAGCGCGCCCAGGACCAGGGTGAGCAGGATGAAGAAGCGGCTCGCCGTGCGCACGAAGCCCAGAAAGGCGTCGTCGCCCTCCCCGCGGGCCTTCCTCTCCGCCAGGACGAGGAACAGCCCTCCCCCCACCGCGAAGTGGGAGATGAAGACGTGGACGATGGCCACGGCGGCGATGAGGAGTCCGGGAGCGGGGAGCTCCCAGATCGGGTAGTTCATGGCGAATCCTCTCGAGGACCGAGCCGTCCTGCGGCCGGCTCTCTCGGCTCCGGGCACAGCCACGACGACCGTGTCCCCAGACTGCGTTGCTCAGCTTCTCGCTCCCCCGGCGACGGGGTCAATGGGCCGGACGCATCAAGGCTCGTCCTCGGGGTGACCGGTCGACTCGCCCCTTGACCCGGGCCCCTGGGACGCACACCATGCGCGAGACGAGACCGGAGCATGCAGCCGCTGAAGATCGGGATCACCGGCGTGCGGGGCGTGGTGGGGGAGACCCTCACCCCCGAGCTGGTGGTCCGGTTTGCCGAGGCCTTCGGCGCCTACCTGGACGGCGGGCGCATCCTCGTCTGCCGGGACCCC
The DNA here is from genome assembly GCA_022340585.1 of Acidobacteriota bacterium. Classification (GTDB taxonomy): domain Bacteria; phylum Acidobacteriota; class Vicinamibacteria; order Fen-336; family Fen-336; genus JAJDNS01. The sequence goes on along the minus strand of JAJDNS010000051.1, from coordinate 20,080 downwards.
CGGCCCTCGGGACCCATGGTGCAGGCCGCGGTGACCGCCGGGCTGCTGTCGGTGGGCTGCGAGGTCGTGGACCTGGGGATCTGCCCCACTCCCAGCCTGCAGCTGGCGGTGCCATGGCACCGCGCCTCCGGGGGGATCTCCATCACCGGCGGGCACAATCCCCCGGAGTGGAACGCCCTGAAGTTCGTGCGGGACGACGGCCTCTATCTCAGCGCCGAGCAGGGCGACGAGCTCCTCGACGTCTTCCACCAGGGAGTGGACGACCGCGCGGGGTGGGAGGAGGTCAAGAGCACCGTCCGCGAGGAGGATGCGATCGCCCAGCACCTCGAGATGCTGTCGACCGTCTTCGCCGACGACGCGCTCCGCCTGCGCCGGCTGCGGGTGGCGGTGGACTGCGGCAACGGGTCGTGCGCCCTCCTCGTCCCGCGGTGGCTCGAGGCCCTCGGCTGCGAGGTCCTCCCCATCAACGACGACCCCTCCCTCCCCTTCCCCCGCCTGCCCGAGCCGGGGGTCGCCACCGCCTCCCAGGCCCGGGCCCTGGTGCGGGCCGGAAACGCCGACCTCGGCCTCGTCCTCGACGCCGACGGTGAGCGCCTGAGCCTGGTGGACGAGACCGGCCAGGCCTTCTCCGAGGAGGTGACCCTCCCCCTCGCGGTGGAGGCGGCGCTCTGTCGGCGCTCCGGACCGGTCGTCACCAACGTCTGCACCACCGCCCGGGTGGATCGGGTGGCGGAGCGCCACGGGGCGAGAGTCGTGCGCACGCCGGTGGGGCAGGCCTTCGTCTCGGAGGCCATCGTCGAGCACGGCGCGGTGATCGGCGGCGAGGGCAACGGCGGCGTGGCGGTGCCGGAGGTGCACCCCACTCACGACAGCGCCGCCGCCATCGGCCTGCTCCTGAGGCACCTCGCCAACGAGGTGCGCCCCCTCTCGGCCCTGGTGGCGGACCTGCCGACCCTGGTCGTGCGCAAGCTGGCCGTCCCGGTACCCCCGAGGGCGATCTACTCCGCCCTGGCCGAGCTCCGGGAGGCGGTGGGTGAGGTGGAGGGGGCCACCGTCGACCACACCGACGGGGTGAAGGTCCTGTGGCCGGACGGCTGGGTCCACGTGCGGGCCTCCAACACCCAGTCCCTGGTCCGCATCATCGCCGAGGCCGACGAGGCGGCCCGGGCCCAGGAGCTCCTGGACTGGGCGCGCGAGAGGCTCAAGGCATGAGGCCCATCCCCACCCTGAAGATCAGCGTCTCCGGCGTCCGGGGGGTCGTGGGCGACTCTCTCACCCCGGAGATGGTGTCCCGCTTCGCCCAGGCCCTCGGCACGTACGTCGGCGGGGGCCGCGTGGTCATCGGGCGCGACCCCCGCACCTCGGGAGAGATGGTGCGCCAGGCGGTGGTGGCCGGGCTCGTCTCGAGCGGCTGCCGCGTGAGCGATCTCGGCGTCTGCCCCACTCCCACCGTGCAGCTGCTGGTGCGGGAGCTGGGAGCGTCGGGGGGGATCGCGATCACCGCGAGCCACAACCCGCCGGAGTGGAACGCCCTCAAGTTCGTGGGGGGCGACGGCCTCTTCCTGAGCGCGGCCCGGGGTCGCGAGCTCCTCGACATCTACCACCAGGGCGACTACGTGAAGGCCCCGGGGGCGGCGCAGCGGCCACCGGACCAGATCCCGGACGCCGTCGACCGCCACGTGCGGGCGGTCGTCTCCGGGATCGGCCGGCTCCCGGAGGGCGCCCCACCGCTCAAGGCGGTGGTGGACCCCGGGGGAGGGGCGGCTTCGGTGGCCGCCCCCCGCCTGGTCGCGGCCCTCGGCGCCGCGGTCGAGGCCATCCACACCACCGCCGACGGCCACTTCCCCCGCCCGGCCGAGCCCGTCGTCGAGAACCTCGGGGCGCTTCGCGACGCGGTCCGCGCCCACGGGGCCGACGTGGGCTTCGCCCAGGACATGGACGGGGACCGCCTGGCCATTGTCGACGCCGCCGGCCAGCCCATTGGCGAGGAGCTGACGCTGGTCCTGGCCGCGGAGCAGGTCCTCGCCCACACCCCGGGCCCGATCACCACCAACGTGGCCACCACCGACGCCGTCGAGGCCATGGCCTCGCGCTACGGCGTCGCGGTCAACCGCACCCGGGTCGGCGAGGCCAACGTAGCCGAGGGAATGCGCCACGCCGGCGCGGTGATCGGGGGTGAGGGCAACGGTGGGGTCCTGTATCCGAAGGTCAACTTCGGCCGCGACAGCCTGGTGGGCATGGCCCTGGTCCTGCACCGGCTGGCCGAGACCGGGCGTTCGGTTGCCGATCTCGCCGCCCCCTACGACGCCTATCGGGTGGTGAAGATCCTCCGCCCCTGCCCCATCGACCGCGCCCGCGTGCTGCTGGAGAAGGCGCGCGAGCTCTGGGCGGAGCACTCACCCGACCTTCTCGACGGGGTCAAGGTCCGCCTCCCCGAGGGCTGGTTCATCATCCGCCCCTCGAACACCGAGCCGGTCGTGCGCGTCATCGCGGAGGCCCCCACCGAGGACGCCGCCCGCGGCCTCGCCGAGCAGGCCTGGACCCTGGCCGCGGAGACCCTGGACTCGCCAGGCCAGGCCTGAGAGCCGGGAAGGCCCCGGCCGGAGGATGCCGTGCCGTCTCAGTTGAAGCTCTTGATCTCGGGCCAGAGATCGGCGATCGGCATCCGGAGATGTCGGGCGATCCAGATCGCGCTCCCGTCCTCGTAGGGCATGCAGTCCCGGCACGTGAAGGTCGCTCCGAGCTCCACCGCCTCGAAGAGCTCCTCGAGGCGCTCCCGGTTGTCCCCGATCACGATGAGCAACTCGCCCGTGCACGCGCCCGGACCCCAGAGCCAGTAGCTGTTGTGGGCGGAGATCGCCGGGGGCAGGTGGAGCCCCGGTCCGAAGTACTCCATCGCCCCCGCCTCCCCGTAGTTCTGGCCGAAGACGCAGGCCCGGGCCCGCTCTTCCTCGGGCAGGGCGCGGACGACAGCGCCCACGGTCTCGGCCATCTCCCTCCAGCCGTGCATGTCCGCGTAGAACTGGGGCAGCCGCCCCATCTCGTGGCGCTCTTCGGGGGCGGACTCGATGCCCAGGGTCGCCGCGTAGCGGACGAAGGTGTCCACGGGGAGGATCGGACGGGCCAGAGGGGCCACCAGGAGGCCGACAGCGATCACGAGGACGACCAGGGCCGTCCGTAGCCACCGGAAGCGGACCGACGTGAGGCCTTCCACGGCCACCGCCCCCGCGGCCAGGGGGGCGGCGTAGGCGGCGGCCAGGTAGTAGGGCTTCCCCCCGGTGACGATGAGGACGACGAGAACGGTCAAGAACGCGAAGCCCAGGGGCTGGAAGGGTCGCCCGCGACGAGCTAGGAGGAACCAGCCGACGCCGAGAACCCAGAGCCAGGGCGCCGCCGCGGTGTGGAGCTGGGTCTCCGACAGGAAGCCCCCCACGGTCAGGGGGGCCATCTTGAATCGCCGGGCGTTGTCCATGAACTCGAGGGTGGGCCAGCCGTTCACCTGCTCCCAGATCAGGTGAGGAAGAAAGATCACGCCGGCCACGACCCCGCCCATCCAGAACCAGCGGGACCGGAAGACGTCCCACCGCCTCGACAGCACCAGCCCCACCACGAGTCCGAAGCCGAGGAAGAGGACGCTGATCTTGTTGAGGAGCCCGAGGCCGGCCACCGCTCCAAACGCCAACCAGAGCCGCGCGTCCTTTCCCGGCAGGACCCGAACCAGGATCCAGTAGAGGACCGCCCAGAAGAGGAGGTCGAAGACGTTCATGGAGTAGACGCTGCCCAGGGCCAGGGCGATGGGCAGGAGGGCCATCACGACACCGGTGAACAGGCGCGCGAAGAGCCCACCCCCGAGCTCCTTCGCGATCCGGGCGGCCACGAAGACGGTGGCCGCGGCGGCCACGGCCGCGACCACGCGCAGGGCGAGGTGGGAGTCGCCCACGACCTGCCGGACCACCCAGGCGATCCATCCCACGAGGGGAGGGTGGTCCACGTAGCCCCAGCCCGGGTGGCGGCCGCAGGCCACGTAGTACAGCTCGTCGCGGAAGACCCCGTACCCGGGAAGGAACGCCAGGTGGAAGAGGAGCACGCCAGCCGCCGGGGCCGCGTCGGCGAGAAGCCCCCGGCGCGACGGTGCTTCCGCAGCCTCGGGATTCATGGCACCTCCTCGATCGCTACCCGGGCGTGTCGTCTATCGCTCGGGAGTCAGCTCCCGTCGCCCGAACGCCTGGCCGGCGAAGGACCGGATGAGCCTCACGTCCTCGGCTGCGTTCTCCACGTCGGGCAGGTCGCGGGGGTTTGGCGCCCCCGTCTCGACGGCGTCGGCGAACCGGTCGTAGTGGGTCCCGGGGAGGGGCTCGGGCTCGATCCACTCGTCCTCGCCCAGCCGCGACACCCGGACGTAGGCCTGTCCGTCCCGGCTCTCCTCGGTGATGTGCCAGCCCTGGTCCGTCACCAGGTAGAGCAGGTCGATGTGCTCGCGGAAGTTGCCCTCGGTGCTGTGGACGGCGAGATCGGCGGCCCAGGTGATGAAGAGGTGGGCGACGCCTCCCCCCTCGAAATCCACCCGGAGGCTCTCGGTGTCCGGGCAGGGGAGGTCGGGGTGGGCGAGGGTGTCGGAGAACCACGTCGCGGTCTTCATGGGGCGGTCCATGAAGTAGCGGGCGATGTTCAGGTTGTGGATCATGGCGTCCATGAAGGGCCCGCCGTTCTTCTCGGGGTCGAGAGCCCAGTCCGCCCACTGCGGGAAGTGGTGGATCCAATCCTGGCGGAAGAGCGCCAGCTTCCCGAACCGGCCGCTCTCGAGGATCGACTTGACGGTGTCGAACCAGGGCTCGCCCGCCCTCCGGTAGAGGACCCCGCAGCGGACTCCGTTGCGACGCACCGCCTCGACCATGGCGTCGCAGGCGGCCACGGTGTTCCCCAGGGGCTTCGTCGGCAGGAGGTGCTTCCCGTGGTCGGCGGCCCGGACGAAGAGGTCCTCCCGCAGCCACGGGGGCACGAAGAGCGAGACGAGATCGATCTCGGGGTCGTCCAGGATCTCTTGCTCCGAGCCGGCCGCTGTCGCCCCGAGGCGCTCCCCCCAGCCCCGGGCGCGCTCGAGGTTCGGGTCGTACACCGCCTGCACCTGCACGCGCTCACTGGCCTGGAGGGCCTCCTCCTGCCCGCGCAGGAAGTCGCCACAGCCGAGAATGCCGAGCTTCACGATGATCTCCTTCCGCCCGCCCGCCGCTCGTGCTTCGAGCGGGCGTGGCGCCAGGCGGCGATGTAACGGTCCATGGTCTGGTTGGTCTCGTCGACGATGCGCTGGCGCTTGCGGTCGCCTTCGAACCACGCCAGGGTCTTGCGCACGCCCGCGTGGAACGGGATCCGGGCCACGTACCCCGGGACGAACTGCTTGATCTTCGTGTTGTCGAAGAGGCCGCTGTGGGCCTTGTCGCCCAGCAGGCTCCCCCGCTCCCTCTCGTTCAGGTCGGCCAGGAACTCCGAGGGGATGTGCACGAGCTTCGGCTCCACCCCCGCGGCCTCGGCAATGGTCGTGTAGATCTGGTTCCAGGTGAGCACCTCGTCCGAGGTGATGTGGAAGGCGTGGCCGGTGGCGTTGGTGTTCCCCAGCAGACCCACGAACCCGACGGCAAAGTCCTCGGAGTGGGTCACCGTCCACAGCGACGTCCCGTCGCCGTGCACCACCATCTCGCCTCCCCGGCGGATCCGGTCGACGAGGGTGAAGTCGTCCCAGCCGCCGATGGCGACGGGCCAGACCGTGTCGTAGGTGAGGGAGGGCCTGACGATCACCATGGGGAAGTCCCGCTCCCGATACGCCGCGACGAGGGCGTCCTCGCACGCGATCTTGTCCCGCGAGTACTGCCAGAACGGGTTCTTGAGCGGCGTGGACTCCGTCACCACCGGGTGCACGAGAGGCTTCTGGTACGCCGAGGCCGAGCTGATGAAGACGTACTGCCGCGTCCGCCCCCCGAACAGCTCCATGTCCCGCACCACGTCGGGGGCGACGAAGGCGATGAAGTTGGCCACCGCGTCGAAGGTCAGGTCGCCGAGGGCCGAGCGCACCTGGTCGGGCTTGTTGATGTCGGCGACGAGGTTGCGGGCCCCGGGGATGGGCATGTCCCGCTGCCCGCGGTTGAGGAGGAAGACCTCCATGCCCCGCTCGACGCACAGCCGGCTGCAGGCCGCGCTGATGTTGCCGTTGCCACCGACGAAGAGGACTCTCATGCTTCCTCCGCGGTCCGCGGAGCGCCCCTAGACTATTCCGCGGGGGCCCGACCCGCCAAGCGCGTCCCCGGGCCGGGGCTCAGGGCTCGTACTTCTTCAGCTTGTAGCGGAGGTGGCGCTCGGTCATCCCCAGGGAGGCCGCGGCACGGGTCTGGACGCCGCCGGATCGATCGAGGGCCTCGAGGATGAGGGCCTTCTCGAAGGCCTCGACCCGCTCCTTGAAGGGGGCCGCCTTGCCGTCGGTGGCCTCCGGGCGGAGGTCCCCGAGATGCAGGGGCAGGTCGGAGGTGGCCACGACCTCTTCGCGGGCCAGCACCACCGCGCGGTGGACGAGGTTCTCGAGCTCCCGCACGTTCCCGGGGTAGTCGTGCTTGAGGAGCAGATCCATGGCCTCGCGGGAGACGCTGCGGGCCTTCCCCTCGTCGCGAAACCGGCGCAGGAAGTGGTCGACGAGCAGGGGAATGTCCTCCCGCCGCTCCCGCAGGGGGGGGAGGGTGATCGACACCACGTTGAGGCGGAAGAAGAGGTCCTCCCGGAACGCGCCCTCCCGCACCATGGCCTGAAGGTCGCGGTGGGTGGCGGCGATGACACGCACGTCGATCTTCACATTGCGGGTTCCCCCGAGTCGCTCGAAGACCTGCTCCTGGAGCACGCGCAGCAGCTTGACCTGAGTGCTCCGCGGCAGGTCGCCGATCTCGTCGAGGAAGAGCGTTCCCCCGTCGGCCAGCTCGAAGCGACCGCGGCGCTCGCGGTCGGCTCCGGTGAAGGCCCCGCGCTCGTGGCCGAACAGCTCGGACTCCAGGAGCGTCTCCGGCAGGGCGGCGACGTTGACCGCGACCAGGGGGCCCCGCCGGCGCGGGCTCGCGTAGTGGATGGCCCGGGCCATCAGCTCCTTCCCGGTCCCGCTCTCGCCCTGGACGAGGATCGTGGCCCGACTCCGCGCCGCCCGGGCCGCGACGTTGATGGCCTCCTGCATCCGCGAGTTTCCGGTCTCGAGGCCGGCGAGCCGGTAGCGCGACTCGACCTGCTCCCGGAGAGCCTGGTTCTCGGAGACCAGCGCCCTCCGCTCCAGGGTGCGGGCCACCAGGACCTCCAGCTCGTCCAGGTCCACGGGCTTCGACAGGTAGTCGGCGGCCCCGCGCTTCATGGCGTCCACCGCGCTCGTCACCGTGCCGTACGCGGTCATCACCACCACCGGGATCTCGGGGTTGGCGCCGCGCACCGCGTCCACGAGCTCGACCCCGGTCCGGCCGGGCATGCGCAGGTCGGTGAGAACCAGGTCCACGGTCCGCGAGGACACGACCTTCATGGCCTCGTCGGCGTCGCCGGCGGTCTCGACCGCGTAGCCCCGCTTCTTCAGGAAGCCGGCGAGGACCCGCCGCTGGGGCTCCTCGTCGTCGACGACCAGGATGAGACGGTCAGCCACGAGCGGCCTCCCCTCGAGGCAGGCGCACCGTCATCGTGGTGCCCGTCCCCGGCTCCGAGTCCACCTCGATGGCTCCCCCGTGGGCAGTGACGATCTGCTGCGTCACCGCCAGGCCGACCCCGGTGCCCTCGGGCTTGGTGGTGAAGTACAGGTCGAAGATCTTCGCCCGGTGATCGGGCTCGATGCCGCGCCCGGTGTCCCGGACCTCGATGGAGTGGCCTCCCCTCCCGGACCGCACCTCGACGGACACCCGACCACCCTCGGGGGTCGCGTCGACAGCGTTGCGGACCAGGTTGTCGAGGGCCTGCCGCAGCTGGGCCGGGTCCACGTGGGCGGGGCCCGCGGCCGCGGTGTCGACCTCGAGGCTCACGCCCCGCGACTCCGCGTGGGCGCGAAGCCGCCCACCGAGATCGCGGACCAGGGCGCCGAGGTCCGTGGGCTCGACTCGCAGCGCGGGCGGGCGCGCGTAGTCGAGGAACTGCTGGACGATCCGGTCGATCCGCTTCGTCTCGTCCGCCATCACGCCCAGGAGCTCCTCGGCCTCGGAGCGCTCCGCCGAGGTCTGGTCGGCGGGCAGCGAATCCAGGAACTCGCGGCGCAGCCGCTGCGCGGTCAGGCCCACGGCGTTCAAGGGGTTCCGGATCTCGTGGGCCACGGTGGACGCGAGCTCGCCCATCGCGGCCAGGCGATCCCGGCGCCGCAGCGCCTCCTCCGCGCGGGCGTGCTTCTCGCTCAGGACGCCGTAGCGCCGCCGGAGCCCGGTGAGACCGAAGGCCAGGGCCACCAGCGTCCCCGCCGCGAGGAGGGCGGCCACCAGGCGGAGCACCATGCGCTGCTCGACGCGCCGCACCCCGTCGAGGCGCAGGCCCAGGCGCAGCTCGGCGGCCTCGCCCTCGGCGAGGGGCACCGCGCTCGTGAGCTCGAGGACCGGACGCCCCCCGACGACCAGCTCGCGCTCGCCCGGGGACGGGACCGCGGCCCCCGGGGTCGGGACGTCGCCGAAGGCGAGCCGTCCGTCGTCGTGGGTGAACTCGGTGTAGGCGATCTCCGGGCTGGCGTTCGTGATCTCCTCGAGCAGGGCCTCCAGGGAGGCCGGCTGCCGCAGCTCGGCCACCGCGGTGGCGTCGACGTTGACGACGATGGCCCCGCCCCCGGGCCGCTTCACGCCGGCGGCGATGCGCTCCCCTCCTCCCCAGGGCGAGGCGTGGAGCCCGGTGACGACCTCCTCCGTCCCCTCCTCGAGAATCTGGCTCGCCACGCCCCCGGACCCGTGCCCGGCGCCGCGTCGCGACCCGCGGCCTCGCGACGCCTCCCCCCCCTCCTCCCCACGCCCCCCGCGCCAGCCACTCCCCATCCCCCGCCCCGGACCTGCTCCCGGGCCGCGTGGTGTCGACAGGTCCTCCGAAGCGGGGGCATCGAGCGGATCGCGGGTCCCGTCGGCCGCGAAGACCGAGACCCGGAAGAGGGGGTTGCTCCGGACGACTCCCTCCACCGCGTCGCGCGTCAGCTGGCCCTCGCCGTCCAGGTGGGCCAGCGCCCGCGCCTGGTCGCGCAGGCGCTCGGTGATCTGGGTCTCGGCCAGGGCCCCGGCCGCCCGGTTCGAGCGGGCGGCCGCCGCCACCGTCTCCCGGAGCGCCAGGGCGTGCTCCCGCAGCAGGCCCACGAGCTCGCGGCGGGTGGCGGAGTAGTCGAGCCAGACCACGCCCAGCAGTCCCAGGGCCACGAGGGCGCTGGTGAGAACGAGGGGTGTCCCGAGTCGACGCATGGCGTCGTCCATGATGCCACGCCCCCTCGAGGGAGGCCTGCTAGAGTTCCGTCACCGTGCCCCGAAGCAGCGATGGGTTCCGCAGACGAGAGGCCCCGGACGAGACCCGCGAGCTGGCGCTGCCCCGGCCCTACGACTTCGACGCCTCACTGCGGTTCCTCCCCTTTGGGCTCTACGATCCCTCCTGCCGCCGGGGACCCGGGACCTTGTGGCAGGCGACCCGGACACCCGCCGGCCCCACGTCCCTCCGGATCCGCCTCGGCGAGGGCGCGGCCCGGGCCGAGGCCTGGGGGCCTGGAGCGGGCTGGATCCTCACCCGGCTCGAGACCCTTCTCGGGCTCCACGACGACCCCTCGGCCTTCGCGCCGCCCCCCGGGCCCGTTGCCACCCTCGCCCGGCGGGGACGGGGACTGCGCCTCCTCCGTACACCCCGCGTCTTCGACGTGCTCTGTCAGTTCATCCTCCAGCAGCGCGTGTCCTTCCGCGACGCCGCCCGGAGCCACCGTCACCTCACCCGGACCCTGGGCGAGACGCCCCCGGGCCCGCCGGGACTGCTCCTGCCCCTCGCGCCCCGCCACTGGCTCCGCCTGTCCTCGGAGGACTTCCGGCGCGCCGGCATCGACGGACAGAGGGCCGGGCGACTGCGGGCCGCCGCGCGGGTGGCCCGGGCGGTGGACACGTGCGCAGAACGCGATCCCGCCGCGGCCCGCGAGGCGCTGGGGCGGATCCCCGGGTGCGGGCCCTGGACGGTGGGAATGGTCTCGGGCTTCGCCCTCGGCGACCCCGACGCGGTGCCGGTCGGCGACCTTCACCTCCCGAGTCTGATCGCGAACGCCCTCGTGGGCGAGCCCCGGGCCGACGACGCGCGAATGCTCGAGCTCCTGGAGCCCTACCGCGGTCACCGCTTCCGGCTCATTCGGCTCCTCCTCGCCGCCGACCGCATCCGCCTCGGGCGAAGCGGGCGGGGGTGAGGCAGGCCTAGCCGATACGAACGTGCGAACGTGGCAACGGAGGGTCTGCGGAACGACGCTCTAGGGTGAGTTCCGCAGACGAGAGGGGCGCTCGAAGCGGAAGGCGGGGGTCTCGTCGACGCACGAGGTGTCGAGGGTCTCGGCGCCGGGATCCATCAGGAATCGCTCGACGATGCCGACGACGCAGGGATCCACGTCGTTGTGGCTCCGGTCCCGGAGGACCAGTTGCGTGGCGTTTGGGAAGCCTTCAGCGATTCTGGCGGCGTACTCGGGGGGGGTGATGAAGTCGTTGGCACCGGTCACGAAGAGGGTGGGAACGGTGGACTGGACCGGCGCCCAGAAGGTCTCCGGCAGGGAGGCCTTCGGCCAGAAGCTGCACACCTCCCGGTCGCGCTCGAGGTGGCTCACCTCGAGGAAGACATCGAGGCCCCGAGGCACGTCGGAGGCCTGGGCCGCCGGCACACCACCGGGCCGGCCGTACTCCTCGCTGCAGGCGATGGAGTAGTAGACGCCCAGGGGCACCTCGCTGGGTCCTCCGGAGGCCGACAGGCCAACGAAGTAGGAGTCGTCGCCCTGGGACGCCGCGTGGATCCACAGGGGGATGCCCCGGGCCATCCTCATGCTGCCGAGGGCCCCGACGATGACGGAGGCCGCGACACGATTGTTCACCCGCTCCGGCCCGAGCTCGCCCCTGGGTCGGTCGGCGTCCACCGGGTCCTCGGCCAGGCGGCCCATCACCGCCTCGAGGGCCTCGAGGCTATCCGGGTAGACCTTCTTGCAGCTGGCGTCGGCCGCGCACCGATCGAGAAGGGCGGCGAGGGCCCGGACCCCTGAGGGTCCCAGGTCCGGCCACATGGAGAACGCGAGGGGCACCGTGCCGTGGAGCGCCATCGCGCGCACCCTCGCGGGGTGCCGTCTCGCATAGACCCGGGCCAGCTTCGTGCCGTACGACGCCCCCCACACGGTGAGGGTTTCGTACCCCAGCCAGGCGCGGATCTCGTCGAGGTCGTCGGCGGCGTTGGGGGTCGTGTAGAGGCTCAGGTCGGTGTAGCGCCCCAGGACGTCGCGACACTCCCGGAGGGCCTTCATGTAGTCCTTGCGCGAGCGGTCGCCCGCCAGCACGGCTTGCCAGTCCGGGGCCTCGCACTCGAGGGCCCCCGAGCGCCCCGTGCCCCGCTGGTCGACCAGGAGGATGTCGCGGTCCTGGTTGAGCCTGGTGAGCGCGCGGTCGAAGAAGGGGCCCATGCGGGTGGCCGGGAGGACCCCGCCGCCGGCCAGGAAGGTGAGGGCGTCGGTGGCGGGCACGGCCGTGGCCGGAAGGACGACGACCTGGAGGGCCAGCCGCCGGCCCGAGCCGGCGGCTCGGTTCTCGTAGACCTCGTGGCGTCCGCAGAGGGCCCGCTCGGGGTAGCCCGGCCAGTCGCAGGGCTCCAGCTTGCCCTGGAAGCGTGGGCTTCTGCCGGCACCGGCCTCCTGGGCCGCCGCCACGGCGACGAGGAGGGGCGCCGAGAAGAGCACGGCAAGGAAGACGGCCACCCGCCGCCAGTCGTTCGGGTGTCTCATGAGAGACCAGTGTAGGCGATCAGCCGCGACCGGAGTCAGGCCCGGCGACGGACGAGGGGCCAGACGAGCTCGCCCGCGAGACTCTCGGGCATCGTCTCGTCGTCCGGGTAGCCCAGTCGCTCCGGGCTGCGGTCCCGGGGCCAGTAGGCGGTGCGGAAGACGAAATCCCAGAGGGAGAGCACGATCCCGAAGTTCTTGGCCACTCCGCCCTCGTCGGAGGCGTCGTGGTGCCACAGGTGCATCCGCGGGTTGTTGAAGACGTAGCCGAGGGGTCCCAGGCCGACGTTGAGGTTGGCGTGGTTCAGGTCCCCCCAGAACGTGGAGAAGACCGCCACCCAGAACGCCGCCTTCGGCGAGGCCCCGAGCAGCGCCAGGGGCAGCCACTGGGCGGTCTTGTAGACCACGATCTCGAACCAGTGGAAGCGGAAGTTCCCGATGAAGTCCATGGTGTGGATGGCGTGGTGGACCTTGTGGAACGTCCACAGGAACGGGACCCGGTGGAGCAGGTTGTGCACCGTCCACTGGAGGAAGTCGGAGAGAACGAGGAAAGCCAGGAACTGCACCCAGAGTGGCCACGCCGGCACCGGCGACCCCCCGAAGGTCAGCCCCGCGCCCTGGAGGAGCCTGGTGGCCTCGCCCGCCAGCCAGCCGTTGGCGCCCGCGGTCAGGAGGGCGAAGACGTGCCCGTTCAGCAGGAGGAACCCGATGTCGCGCACCCATCCGGGACGCAGCAGGGCCTGCCCCTTCCGCCAGGGGAAGAGCCGCTCCAGCACGACGAAGAGGACGGAGATGCCGATCAGCCAGTGCAGGTAGCTCACGGGGTTCCAGTCTACCCTGCCACGGTGCCGTGGAACCCGGCTCAGGGTGTCCCTGCGCCCTCGACGTGCGCCCGCCACTCCGGCGCGGGGGTAAACCAGGCCGGCGTCTCCTTCCAGCCGGGGAACCGGTCCAGCGCGACCGTCCACCCCCGGGGTGACTCCGGGTCCCGAACGACGCGGATGTTCGTCAGGGACCGCAGCGTCGCCATCAGCTCGTCGTGGGGGAGGGTGTGGATCGGCGGCCGGTCCAGGTCCGGCATGGGCCAGATGCGGAGGGTGCCGTCCTCTCCCGCCGAGGCGACCCAGGCGCGATCCGGGGAAAGGGCCACGTACCGGATCGCCCCTTCGTGGCCAAACAGGAGGTGCGGCTCTTCGCCGTCGACCCGCCCGACGCGCAGGACCCCCTCGCGGTCGCCGGTGGCGGCGACGACCCCCGAGGGGTCGAGGGCCACGCTCTGGACACAGTCACCGAACTCCGTCAGCGCCCGGGTCCCGCCATCGCCTTGTCGCACGAGCTGGACGGGATAACACTGACCGGTCATCCCCATGAAGTCCTCGTGCAGGATCACCGTCCTCCCGTCGGCGCTCGCGGCCATCTCGGCGACGGCGTCAACCTGGTTCTTCACCATCAGCTCAGAGCGGCCCGTCGCGAGGTCCCAGCGGCGGATGCCGCCCTCGCCGGCCGTGAGCAGCCCCGACTCGCCCACGAAGGAAAGGCTCTGGACACCCCAGCGCTCACCCGCCGGTCCGAGGGGCGGGGGAAGGTCGAAGCGCCGCGACTCTCCCGTCTCGACGTCCCACACGTGCAGCGTCCTCTCACCCGGGCCCGTGCTCCAGGCCGACGCGACCCGCCGCCCGCTGGGCGAGACGGCCGCGCCGCCGAGGCCGCCCTCGGGGAATCCTGGGAGCCGTCGGGGCGGGCGACCGTCGAGGGGCACGACGTAGACTCGGCCCTTCCCAACGGCGACGACGTCTCCCGCGGCCACGAGGTAGCGGCCTCGCGGCTCGAAGACGATGGCCCGCCACCGTCCCTCTATACCGTCGAGGGTCTGGGGCTCCTGGGCCGAGCAGCTGGGCAGGGGCCACAGGCGGACCGTGGTCCCCTGACCCCTGATCTGGCCGCCCGCTGGCCAGGCGGCGGCCAGCCAGCAGCCGTCCGGGCTGAACGTCAGAACGGGGAGGACTGGAGCATAGTCGGTGACGATCGGCGAGGCTTCGGGCACCGGCCAGAAGGTGAGGCGGCTGCCCCGGCCCAGGCTCACGGCGAGCCAGTCGGCCGCTGGACTCGTGTTGACGGTCGCAAGAAGCCAGGACGTGTTTCGCCTGAGAGTCAGCAGCCGGGTGCCGGGCTGGGCCGAGAGGTCCCAGAGGCGGACCTGGTTGTCCCCTGTCGACGCAACGGTGGAGAGCCAGCGGCCGTCGGCTTCGATCGAACGGAGGCCCGCGGGTGCCCCTTCCGGCCTCGGGAGGAGGCGCTTGAAGGGCTCCCCCTCCGGGGGGAACGTCCAGACCCGGATCTCTCCGGATCGGTCCCGGATGTGGAAGCGGTCGCCCAGGACCTCGAACTCCCCGATGTCCACCTCGTGCCGATCGAGCCGGCGAGCCTCGCGACCCTCGTCGGGCAGGGGCTGAAGAAACACTTCCCGTCCGACGGCGTAGAGCCAGGCCGAGCCGTCGGGTGCGAATGTGCTGCACCCCGTCTCGGGTGGAATCCACACCCGGCCCAGGGTTTCGGTCTCTCCCTCGGGGAGCGCGCAGGAGGAAAGCTCCACCCTCCTGCCGTCCGGACCGAGGTCCTCGATGAGATCCTCGACCATCAGCCGGTCGTGACTCAGCGTCCACCAGATCGGATGCTCGAAGTCGATCGTCCGGACTTTCCGGCCTTCGGGGAGGGACCAGACGTCCACACCGGGGCCGAATTCGGCCCCCGTCACGAGGAGCCCGGACGATGCCCAGCCCGCCTTGCTCCAGGAGGCCACGTCCTCCCTCGGCTCATACCCGTACCCCGCCAGGTCGTACGGGCCGGAGCCGTCCTCTCTCCAGACCTGGACCGGAGTCTCCGGGCCCGAGAACGCCACCCACCGGCCATCCGGACTGAATGCCGCTCGTCTTGGGCCTCCCCCGGAGCCCGAGCCCAGGGTCAGCTCGCGGGCCGGGGGCGCCTTCCAGAGCGTCCTCGTGGCGAGCCACCGTGCCTCCAGGGTGTCCGCCAGGTCGAGGCTCGCTGTCGCGTAGGCGAGGGCCTCGGTCGGATCCTCCTCGAGCTGTCGCTCGGCGAGGGCGAGCAGCTTGCCCGCCTCGGCCCGGCGCGCCTCGGCGTCGGCCTGCCGCCACAGCACGGACGTGGTCGCGGCCACGACCGCGGCGACCGTGACCGCCGCCGCCGCCGCCCACCGCCGCCTCCGGCGTCGACGCCCCGCGCGGCTCTCGGCTGCGCTGGCAAACGCCTCCTCCGTTGTGCTCAGACCTCCCGAGTACCGCTCCTTCCACACTGCGAAGTCCCGGTACGCCGTCCCCGACCACAGGAGATCCTCGGGTCGGCCCCGGTCCTCCCAGGCCTGCGCCGCCTGCCGGAGCTGGTCCCGCAGCTGCGCCCCGTCCGCGTCCTGCGTCTGCCACCGCACCAGACGCGGCCAGCGGCTCAGCAGCGACTCGTGGATGATCTCGATCTCCTGGTGGCTTCCCTCCGCTTCGTCCCCCTCCTTCTCGAAGGACGTGAGCAGCCGGGCGTCGACCAGGGCAGCGAGCACCTCTTCGGCATCTTCACGGTGCTCTTCCGGGAAGACCGAGAGAAGCTCCGCTCTCTCCCGCAGGGCCCGCGTGCCCTGGGCCGTCACCAGGTTCCGGAACAGCTCTCGCACCAGCGGCGCCCGGTGCGTCCCGATCCGCTCCAGCGTCGCCTCCGCGTGCTGGGCCAGGGCCCCGGCCACGCCGCCGATCTCCTGGTACGCCTCGCGGGTCAGGAGCCCCTGCTCACGGTCCCGCTTCTCCCACAGGCGCGAGGCCGCGAAGGCCAGCAAGGGAAGCGCCCCCCGCTCACGGCCCACCTCCTCGACCATCTCCTCGACCAGGGCCTCGTCCTCGAAGCGGTACCCACAGGCGAGAGCGGGCTGGATGAGGGCGCGGCGCAGACCGCTGTCGCTCAGCGAACCGAGAAGGGTCAGCTCGCTCAGGATGGGGGCCAGGGCCTCGTGCTCGTGGCAGTGGAAAAGGAAGTCGTCCCGCATCGACAGGAGCACGTGGACGTCGGCGTCCAGCACCAGGCGGCCGAGCAGCTGCGAGAACGAGGCCTGCACCTCCGGCGGGCTCAGCGTGAACAGCTCCTCGAACTGGTCCACGACGACGAGGGCATGCTCGTGACGCTTGCGCCACCGCGACACCAGATCCACCGCCATCTCGGTCTCCTCGAACCGCAGCAGGGACTGCACGGCCTGGGCGTCCCCGGCCAGAGACGGCGCGAGGGCCTGGGCCAGTGATTGCTGGGGTCGATGCCCCGGTGTGGCCACGATGGCCGCCCAGCCCGGGGGCAGCGTGGCCAGAAGACCCGCCCGCACGAACGAGCTCTTCCCCGTCCCCGAGGGGCCAATCAGCGCCAGGAGCCGTGGCCGCTTCAGCCTCTTCCAGACCGCCTCGACCTCGGCCTCCCGGCCGAAGAAGTACTCCGCGTCCTCCTCGGTGAACGACGCCAGACCGGGGTAAGGCCGCTTGTCCTCGAAACCCGGAAGACGGAGCGTGACCTCGTCCAGAGCCCGCGCCAGGGCCCGGGCCGAGGCCGGGCGGGCGTCGGGCGCGGGATCCAGGGCCTGTCTCAGCACCGCCGCCCACGGGCCCTCCGGCACCCGCGGCGGGGTCTCCCGTACCCCCTTCCACAGCTCCCGGCGGGCCGCCAACCCGTCGGGGCCCCCCACCGCGAGCATCTCCGCCAGGACCACACCCGCCGCCCAGACGTCGGCCCGCGCGTCCAGCACGTCTCCCCGCGCCTGCTCCGGGGCCATGTAGGCCGGGGTCCCCGAGATCGACCCCGTCCTCTCCTCCCCCAGACCCCTGGCCAGGCCGAAGTCCATCACCACCACCCGCCCCGCCCGGGTCAGCATCACGTTCTCCGGCTTGAAGTCCCGGTGCACGAGCCCCGCCTGGTGGATCGCCTCGAGGCCCGCCAGGAACTGCGAGGCGATCTCCCGGGCCTCACGAAGCTCCAGCGGGCCTCGTGACCTCAGTGTCTCGGTGAGCGTTGTGCCGTCGATGTACTCCATCGACACCAGCTCCCGACCCTCCTCCACCACCAGGTCGAAGATGCGGCAGACGTTCGAGGAGACCACCTCCCGGGCCGCTCGCACCTCCTGGCGCAGAAGCTCCTGGGCCCGCGCGCTGGACAGACGCTCCGGGCGCACCGACTTGAGCGCCACGTCCACCCGCAGCTTCAGGTCGAAGGCCCGCCAGACCTCCCCCATGCCGCCGCGGCCCAGGAGATCCCGCATCTGGTACCGATCGCCCAGGATCTGGCCCGTGGTCGGGCGGTCCAGGGTCGGCGCCTCGCTGGCGGGGCCCGTCTCCACGTCGGAGTCCGGCGGCGAGCGCTCCAACGCCAGGCTCAGGAGACACCGCGGGCACAGTCCCTCCGGCGCCGCACCCGAGCCCAGCTCGGTCCCGCAGTCCGGACACCGCGAAGCGCCAGCCGGAGTGTTCATGAACGCCTGCGAGCGACCGCCATACGTGTCTCGCTCCCCTCCTAGAAACTGACGCGCAGACCCAGGCGAATCTGGCGTTCGTCGGGCATGGCGGTGTTGATCGTCATGAATGCCGGAGAGCTGGCATTGGTGACGAGCCCGGTGAAGTGGGGGGTGTTCGTCAGGTTGAAGGCCTCGACGCGGGCCTCCAGGTGAGCCCGCCCGAGCGGGAAGCGGCGGGAGAGACCGAGGTCGACGTTCCACCAGCCCGGCTCACGGACGGTGTTGCGGCCGGTGTTGCCGAAGCGGGCCTCAGTGACCGGGGCCCAGGCGCTGGGGTCGTAGTAGGGGTCGTCGGTCCCGATGCCGCCCAGCTTCTCGGGTGTCCCCACGAGATCCGCCGACTGCGAGTTTCCCGGGGCATTGACCGAGGCGACGGGAGACCAGGTCGTGACCGGCGGTCCGGTGAACGCGCTGACGAGCCCGTTGACCGCCCAGTCCTTGACGACCGCAGCGAGCACACCCGATCCGTCCCGCCCGAAGGGCAGCTCGGCCACGAAGGCGAGCTGGAAGATGTGAGTCCGGTCGTAGAGGGCCGGGCCGTAGTTCTTGTAGAGCACCGAGGGGTGGTTCCACGTGACGTCCGCCCAGCCGTCCTCGTCGGAGCGGTTCATGGCCTTGGACCAGGTGTAGGCCCCCTTGAGGAAAAACCCCCGGCTGAAGGGCTTGTTGAGGGCCACCTGGAGCGAGTGGTAGTTGGCGCTCAGCCACCCGTCGAAGCGCGCGGTGTACGCCGTGCGGCCGAACCGCTCGAAGAGCGGCGCACCGGCCCAGCCCTCACCCGGCCCTGCGGCGTTGATGTTCCGATACCCGAGCTGGTGCGTCGTCATCGTGCCCACGTAGCCCGCGGCCAGCGACATGTCCCAGGGCAGTCGCCGCTCGAAGGTCAGGTTCCAGGACTGGATGTAGCCCCGGTTGATGTGGTCCCGGTGGGGGGACCGCATCTCCGCCGTCAGCGGCAGGTCGACCGAGCCGGTGCTCAGGTCGGGTCCGTAGAACAGCGGGATGCCCTCCTCCAGAGTCCCGAATGGTACGAAGAAGCTCTTGGGGAGGTAGAGCTGTGAAATCGTGGCCGGGTAGACACCACGCAAAGGGCGTGAGAACGGTATCGGGCTGATGGTGATGCCGTAGCCCCCGCGGATCACGTTGTTCTCACCAAGGCGCCAGGCGAAGCCGACCCGGGGCAGGACCCGCGGGTAGCGGACCTCGATGCCCAGGTCCTCCGGGTTTCCTCCCACTCCACCCAGGAGCACCCGGTTCGTCGTGTCGTCGTAGTACTCGATTCCCCGGTCCGCGCGTGTCAGAAGGGGGTAGTGCTCGAAGCGCAGGCCCAGGTTGAGGGTGAGGGCGCGGCTCACCTGCCAGCGGTCGCGGACGTAGAGCCCGAGCTGCCACTCCCGGCCGGTCATCAGCTCGTGCTGGACGCTCTTGCTGGCGGCCGTCGTGAGCCCGAGGAGGAACTGGGCATAGGCGTTGAACAGGTTCGGAGAGCCTCGAGGGGCGAGCGCCGTCGCCCCGCCGTTGAAGCCGAACCCTCCCGCAGGGCCGTAGTCGGTTTCGGGCTGCCAGTGGTTCAGCTCCATGCGCACGACGTCCACGCCCGCGCGGACCTCGTGCCGACCCTTCACGTACG
The DNA here is from genome assembly GCA_022340585.1 of Acidobacteriota bacterium. Taxonomy (GTDB): domain Bacteria; phylum Acidobacteriota; class Vicinamibacteria; order Fen-336; family Fen-336; genus JAJDNS01. The sequence continues at coordinate 949 of JAJDNS010000051.1, read as the reverse complement.
TGACGTTGGCGTTGAGGTTGTAGCTCCGGTCGTTGCGGAAGATCGGCGACCAGGGCTGGGCGCCACCGAGCGCGGTGTAGCCGTTGAAGTAGAAACCCGGGGTCCCGGACGCCCGGATGTCGCCGTCCGTTCCCCCGTCGCCGTTGGTGCCCGGGATCCCCAGCACGTCCGTCCCGATGTTCGTGCCGTAGTCGGGAGGAAGGACCTCCTGGTCCATCAGGGTCAGGCCTGCCGTGACGTCGAGGACCAGGTGAGGGGACAGAGTCCAGGTGGTGCCGAGGGTGGCGAGCTGGACCCGGGTCTCGCCCGTGCCGACCGAGAACCCGAACCCGGGACCGCCCCCGTTGCCGAAGAAGTAGTCGGCGCTCACCCGAGCGCCCATCCGGCTGTACTTCGCCCACACTTGCAGGGCGTTGGAGACGTTGTAGTTCAGCTTGAAGTCGAAGCTGTTCCGGTCCATCTCCTCCGGCCCCGTAGCCCTGTAGTTGTCGACGACGCCGTCGTTGTTCGGCAGGGGAACCCAGGACTGGAGCAGGGCGGCGATCGGATTGATCCGGTCAGGGGGGATGACGTTGCCCGGAAAGGGCGTCCGGCCGGTGCCGTCCGGGTTGCCGGTGGCCGGGTCGTAGATCGTCGTGCCGACGGCGCTGAAGTCACCCCTCCGCATCGCCTCGGTGGCCACGGTCCCCGTCCTCGTGTACGACTCCGTCTCGTAGACCCCCTCCCAGGACCCGAAGAAGAAGAGCCTGTCTTTGAGTATTGGTCCGCCCAGGGTGAGCCCTCCCATGAAGAGGGAGGTGTCGAGCCTGGGGATCTCCTCGCCGGTCACCGGGTCGTACTTGTCGTCGGCCCAGTTGCGCGCCCGCAGGTCCTCGTTCTCGTGGAACACGAAGCCCGAGCCGTGGAGCTCGTTGCTCCCGGATCTCGTCAGCACGGTGATGGCGGAGCC